>NZ_JBEXJT010000022.1:0-127078 GCF_040609255.1 Kitasatospora sp. NPDC004723
GTGAGGTAGTCGGGGTGGATGTCCCAGGTGCGGATGAGGGTGTGGAGGGCGGTTTCGAGGGCGAAGAGGGCGGGTTGGGTGTAGGCGGTCTGGTGCAGGAGGTCGCCGAGTTCGGTGCCGGCGGGGGCGAACATGACGTCGCGCAGGGGGTGTTGGAGGTGGGGCGTGAAGTGGTCGCAGACGTTGTCGAGGGCGGCGGCGAACGTGGGGAAGGTGTCGTGGAGTTCGCGGCCCATGCCGTTGCGCTGGGAGCCCTGTCCGGTGAACAGGAACGCGATTTTGCCAGTGCCACCGCTGGTGGTGCTGACGGTCGTGGTGCCGTCGGCGATGGCGTGTAGCCCGGTGAGGAGTTCGCTCTGGGTGGTGCCGGTGGTGGCGGCGCGGTGGTCGAAGTGGGTGCGGGTGGTGGCCAGGGCGTGGGCGATACGGGTGATGTCCTGGTCGGGGTGGCTGGTGACGTGTGCGGCCAGGCGGGCGGCCTGGTCACGGACGGCCTGCTCGGTCTTGCCCGACAGCACCCAGGGGACCACCGGCGGAGCTGGGGGTGCTTCAACCGATGCGGGCTCGGGTGCTTGTTCGAGGATGATGTGGGCGTTGGTGCCGCTGATGCCGAAGGAGGAGACGCCGGCCCGGCGGGGGCGGTCGCTCTGGGGCCACGGGGTGGCCTCGGTGAGCAGGGAGACGGCCCCGGCCTCCCAGTCGACGTGCGGGGAGGGCGCGTCGACGTGCAGGGTCTTGGGGAGCAGGCCGTGCTGCATCGCCTGGACCATCTTGATGACACCACCGACACCGGCCGCGGCCTGGGCGTGTCCGATGTTCGACTTCAGCGAGCCGAGCCACAGCGGCTGGTCGGCGGGGCGGTCCTTGCCGTAGGTGGCGAGCAGGGCCTGGGCCTCGATCGGGTCGCCGAGTTTGGTGCCCGTGCCGTGGGCCTCGACGGCGTCCACCTCGCCCGGCTTGAGGCCGGCACCGGCCAGCGCCTGGCGGATGACCCGTTCCTGAGAGGGGCCGTTCGGTGCGGTGAGGCCGTTGCTGGCGCCGTCCTGGTTGACGGCCGAGCCGCGGACCAGGGCGAGCACGCGGTGGCCGTTGGCCTGGGCGTCGGACAGGCGCTCCAGGAGGAGCATGCCGGCGCCTTCGGCCCAGGCGGTGCCGTCCGCCGAGTCGGCGAAGGACTTGCAGCGGCCGTCGGGCGCAAGACCGCGCTGGCGGCTGAACTCCAGGAACATGCCCGGGGTCGCCATCACGGTCACGCCACCCGCGAGCGCCATCGTGCACTCGCCGTTGCGCAGGGCCTGGGCGGCCAGGTGCAGGGCGACCAGCGAGGACGAGCACGCGGTGTCGACCGTGACCGCCGGACCCTCGAACCCGAAGCTGTAGGCGATGCGCCCGGAGGAGATGCTGGGGTTGATACCGGTGAGGAGGTAGCCGCCGTAGCCCTCGGGGGCGTCCTGGAGACGCGGGCCGTAGTCCGGGGCCATGGAACCGACGAACACGCCGGTGCGGCTGCCGTGCAGTCGGGCCGGGTCGATGCCGACGCGTTCGATCGCTTCCCACGCCGTTTCGAGCAGCAGACGCTGCTGCGGGTCCATGGCGACGGCTTCGCGCGGGCTGATGCCGAAGAAGTCGGCGTCGAACAGGTCGGCGTCGTGCAGGAAGCCGCCCTCGCGGGCGTACGTCTTGCCGGAGACGTCCGGATCCGGGTCGTACAGGCTGCCGAGGTTCCAGCCGCGGTTGGCCGGGAAGGGACCGATGGCGTCGACGCCGTCGGCGACCAGCTGCCACAGCTCCTCGGGCGAGCTGACACCGCCCGGGAACCGGCAGCCGATGCCGACGATCGCGATGGGTTCGTCGCCGGCCTCGACCGCGGTGTCCGCCGCGACGGGGCCCTCGCCGAGGAGTCGGCTCCGCAGGAAGCGGACGAGGCCGAGCGGAGTCGGGTAGTTGTAGAGGAGCGCGGCGGGCAGTTGGAGGCCGGTCGCGGTGTTGAGGCGGTTGCGCAGTTCGACGGCGGCCGTGGAGTCGAGGCCGAGGTCCTTGAAGGTGCGGTCGACGTCCACGGTGCCGGGCGAGTCGTGGCCGAGGACGATGGCGGCGTTGCCGCGGACGAGTTCGAGCAGGGCCTGCTGCTGGTCCGCTTCGCCGAGGACGGCGAGCCGCTGTGCCCACGGGGAGTCCGAGCCGGCCGCGGCGGGTGCCGCGTGCTCGGCCGCGCGGCGCAGATCGAGGATCGCGCGTACGTCCGGCACGTCTTCGAGTAGGGGGACGGGGCGCACGGCGGACGCGTCGATGTCGGCGATGGCGAGAGCCGCCTCGTCGTCGGCGAGGGCCTGCTCGACGGCGGCGGTGATCAGTTCGGGCGCGAGGGGCCGGGACCCGCCCCAGGCGATGGCGGTGGCGGCGCGGCCCTGCGCGCGGCGGCGCTGGACGAGTGCGTCCAGGACGGTGGCGTGCGCGGCCCCGTTCCGGTGGGTGGTGTCGCCGAGGGCGTCGCCGACGATTCCCGCGAGCGGGGGCAGGACGACGAAGGCATCGAGGTCCAGGTCGTGGGTGAGCTCGTCGAGGGACAGAGCCGTCGCCGCGTCCGTCGGGCCGTCGGCGTGGACGACCGCCGTGAGCGGGTGTTCGGCGGGGATGCCGGAGAGCAGTGCGCGGACCTGGTCGTGGTCCGCCAGGTCGGCGGTCGAGACGGTCACCGCGGTGCCGTCGGCGGTGAGCTCGTCGGCCAGGCCGTGCAGGACGTCGATGCCGTCGGGGCTGCCGGTGAGCAGCAGGTGCGGTGTCCCGGTGCGGGCCAGCCGGCGGGCGAGATGGGGGCCGAAGGCGTCGGCGGCGCCTGCCACCAGGACGGTGCCGCGCGGTCGCCACGGCGTGCCGCCGGGGTGCGCGGGGCGAGGGGCGGGGACGAGCCGGCGGGCGAAGATGCCGGTGTCGCGGATCGCGACCCGGTCCTCGCCGTCGATGCCGGCCAGGACCGCGCACAGCCGGGCGGCGGTGCGGCTGTCGAGCGGGCCGGGCTCCGTGGCGGACACCGGCAGGTCGACCAGCCCCGACCGCAGTGCGGGGCGAGCGTGTTCGGCCGCGAGGCAGAGGCCCCAGGTGCGGGAGCGCACGTGGCTGGGGGCCGCGTCGGTGTGGGCGGCGGTGACGGCGCCGTACGTGGCGGTCCACAGCGGGACGGTCGCACCGGCGGTGTCCATGGCGTCCAGGACGGAGTCCAGGGCCTTGCCCGGGTCGAGGTCCTCGTCGAGGGCCAGCAGCGACAGCACTCCGGTGGCGCCGGTGGCGGGGTCGCCCAGGTGCCGGGCCAGCGCCTGCCCGGCGTCGGCGGCGTCCGTGACCGGCACGGCGGTGACGCCGGCCCCGTGGGCGGCGAGGGCGGCGGCGAGCGAGGTCACGGCATCGGTGTCCGCGCGTGCGGCGGGGACGAGCAGCAGCCAGGTGCCGTTGAGCTCCGTTTCCGCGTCGGCGCTGACGGGCCGCCAGGTCAGGCGGTAGCGGAAGCCGTCGAGTGCGGTGTCCCCGCTCCGGTCGCGCCGCCACGAGCCGAGTACGGGCAGCAGCGAGTCGAGCGACTGCCGCTGCTCCTCGGGCAGTTCGAGTTCGGCCGCCAGGGCGTCGAGGTCGCCGCTCTCGACCGCGGTCCAGAACGCGGCATCGGCGGGGGCGGCCGACCGTGCGGGTCCGGCTGCCGGCGCGGTGGGCGGCGGCTCGGGCCAGTAGCGCCGGCGCTGGAACGCGTACGTGGGCAGCAGGGTGCGGCGGGGGCTGCGTCCCGCGAAGAGGGCGGGCCACGACACGGCGACGCCGCGGGTGTGCACCTGGGCGAGGGAGGTGAGCAGCGACTGCGGGCCGTCCTCGTCGCGGCGCAGCGTGCCCACGACGACCGGGGCGGTGGCCGCGTTTCCGTCGAGGGCGCTCTCCAGGGTCTCGTGGAGGCCGTTGGCGAGCACCGGGTGGGGGCTGACCTCGATGAAGGTCGTGTGGCCGGCGGCGGCCAGGGCGCGGGTGGCGCGTTCGAACTCGACGGTGTGGCGCAGGTTCCGGTACCAGTAGTCCGCGTCGAGGGCGGCGGCGTCCAGGACGTCGCCGGTGACGGTCGAGTAGAAGGCGATGTCGGAGGAGCGCGGGGCGACGTCGGCGAGCGCCTGCAGCAGTTCGTCGCGGACGGCCTCGACGTGGGGGGAGTGCGAGGCGTAGTCGACCGGGATCCGGCGGGCCCAGACACCGTCGGCCTCGCAGCCGGCGAGCAGCTCGTCGAGGGCCTGGGGGTCGCCGGAGACGATGGTCGAGGCGGGGCCGTTGACGGCGGCGACGGTGAGGCGGCCGTTCCAGCGCTCCAGCCGGTCGGTGACCTGAGCGGCCGGCAGCGAGACGGCGGCCATGCCGCCGCTGCCCGCGAGGTCGGCGATCGCGGCGCTGCGCAGGCTCACGATGCGGGCGGCGTCCTGCAGGGACAGCGCTCCGGCGACGTACGCGGCGGCGATCTCGCCCTGGGAGTGGCCGACGACCGCGTCCGGCTCGACGCCCAGGGAGCGCCACAGCCGGGCCAGCGACACCATGACGGCGAAGAGGGTGGGCTGGACGACGTCGACGCGCTCCAGCGACGGAGAGTCCTCGGCGCCGCGCAGGACATCGAGCAGCGACCAGTCCACGTACGGGGCGAGCGCGTCGGCGCACGCCTGGATCTCGGCCCGGAACACCTCGGAGGTGTCGATCAGGTCGACGGCCATCCCGGCCCACTGGGAGCCCTGGCCGGGGAAGACGAACACGGTGCCGCCGGTGGCGCCGGCCGTGCCGCGGACGAGGGCGGGCGCGTCCTTGTCGCGGGCCAGCGCGGTGAGACCGTCGAGAAGGTCCGCGCGGTCACGGCCGAGGACGACGGCGCGGTGCTCGAAGGCCGTGCGGGTCGTGGCGAGCGACCACGCCAGGTCGCCGTCGTCGGTGTCCGGGTGCGTCTCCAGCCAGGTGTGCAGCCGTCGGGCCTGCGCGCGCAGGGCGGTCCTGGTGCGGCCGGACAGCGTCCACGGCACGGGCGCGCCGCCGCTCTGTGGAGCGGTCGGCGGGGCGGCGGCCGGCGCGGTGTCGGCGGGGGGTTCGGAGACCACGAGGTGGCAGTTGGTGCCGCCCATGCCGAACGAGCTGACGCCCGCGATCAGGGGCGCGTCGTCGCGCGGCCAGGCGCCGAGCCCGGACCGGACGGTCAGCCGCAGTGCGTCGAGGTCGATGTCGGGGTTCGGCGTCTCGAAGTTGAGGCTCGGCGGCAGCTGCCGGTGCTTGATGCTGAGAACGGTCTTGAGCAGGCCGACGATGCCGGCGGCGCCTTCCAGGTGGCCGACGTTGGTCTTCACGGAGCCGACGGCGAGCGGCGCTTCGGGGGCGTGGGCGGCGCCGAGGGACGCGCCGAGGGCGGCCGCCTCGATGGGGTCGCCGACCTTGGTGCCAGTGCCGTGGAGTTCCACGTACTGGACGTCGGCGGCGTCCACGCGGGCCTCGCGGCAGGCCCGGCGGATGACGTCCGCCTGGGTGTCCTTGCCGGGGACGGTCAGGCCGTCGGTCGCGCCGTCGTTGTTGACGGCCGAACCGCGGATGACCGCGTGGACGGTGTCGCCGTCGGCGAGGGCGGCCGCGAGCGGCTTGAGGACGATGACGGCGCCGCCCTCGCCGCGGACGTAGCCGTTGGCGCGGGCGTCGAACGTGAAGCACCGCCCGTCCGGGGACAGCCCGCCGAACTTGGCGCTGGCCAGGGTGCTTTCGGGCGCCAGGATGAGGTTGACGCCGCCGGCGACCGCGACCTCCGACTCGCCCCGCCGCAGGCTCTCGCACGCCATGTGCACGGCCACCAACGAGGACGCCTGGGCCGCGTCGACGGTCAGGCTGGGGCCGTGCAGGCCGAACGTGTAGGACACGCGGTTGGCGATGACGCCGCGGCTGACGCCGGTCAGCGTGTGCTGGGTGACGGTGTCCGCGCCGCGCCGGTGCAGCAGGTTCGCGTAGTCGCTCCAGATGGCGCCGACGAAGACACCGGTGCGGGTGCCGTGCAGGTCCGCCGCCACGACGGCCGCGTCCTCCAGGGCCTCCCAGGTCAGCTCAAGGGCGAGCCGTTGCTGCGGGTCCATGGCGAGGGCCTCGCGGGGCGAGATCCCGAAGAACCCGGGATCGAAGCGGTCGACCTGGTCGAGGAAGCCGCCGTAGCGGGCGCCGCGTTCCGCCGGCGTGCCGGTGCCCCCGAGGCGCGCGTCGTCGTCGAACCGGTCGGCGGGAAGCTCGGAGATGCCGCTGTGCCCCTCGCTCAGCAGCCGCCAGAACGCCTCCGGATCGGGGGCCTGGGGAAGGCGGCAGGAGAGGCCGATGATGGCGATGCCATCGTCGTCGACCCTGGGAACAGCAAGATTCGACTCACCTGTCATCGCGCTGCGCAGCCCTCTCATCCATTGACTTCGAGCGATCGAATGCCCCTGAGCGGTGCTCATGGCGAACTACGAACGCCGCAGTTGGCAAGAGTTGCTGCGGGCCCTAATCGAGGCCTTACACGCCTCTAAATCCTTGGACGGGTGGAAGAAGGGAAGGGGGCGGCCGGCCGGAACGCGGTTCCCACGGTGGCGGGCGAGCGTCCACCGCCCCGGGCCACGCGTCTGCTGTGTGGTGTGCGGATCGCCCGCGCTCGGCGAAAGGGAGATGACCGCAACCCCGACCGCCGGGAACGACCGTCCCGGCCTCCGCAACGCCTTCGTCCCACTCGCCGCGCACTCATCTACTGGCGATGCGTCAACAAGTGGACTCAGTAATCGCGTTAAGAGTTCTTATCGAAGGCTGATGCGTGTGCGTGCTAGGCTCCGGTCCATCGCTTTGGTTGCGGAGGCAAAGCGGCATGCCCGGATACTTCCCTGCGGTCGGGAAGGGGGCTGAGGTGGGCGACGCGCGCCGGCGCCAGGGGCATCCCCGGCCCTGAACTATAGCCCACACCAAGCCCGGTGAGGCTCGCTGGCGTCCGCATCCGTTGGCCATGGCTTTGGGTGTGCCCCGCGCTGCGCAGCGTCGCAGAGCTGTGTGCTCCGTGTGGGTCGTCGGTCAGAAGCGAAGCAGCTAGTTGACGCTCAGCCATGGCGCTGAAGACCCGGGGATTGCGATTGATGCGGTTGATCGAGAGAGAACGCGAGCTTTCCGTCCTGACCCGTCTGGTCCGCGGATGCATCAACGGCGCCGGTGGTGTCGCCGTGGTCACCGGTGCGGTGGCGAGCGGCAAGACGGCACTCCTCCAGCGCCTGGCCAAACACGCGGTCGCCAACGGTGCGGTCTTTCTCAGCGCGACGGGCTGGCGCGCCGAGCGGACCCTGCCCCTGGGACTGGTACGCCAGCTCCTGTACGGCGTCGACGTGCCGGACGGCGGTGTCGAGCTCGTCCAGGCGCTGCTGGACGGCACCCTGGCCGCGACGCTGTACGAGGCCGACAACGGCTTCGAATCCGGCTCCGAGTCCGCCTGGGCGGGCACCGCGCTGCCCGCGTCGGCGCTGCACGGACTGTGCAAGGTCTTCCTCAACCTCACCGAGCGAAGCCCGGTCGTCATCGCCGTCGACGACGCCCACCACGCCGACCTGGCCTCCCTGAGCTTCCTCCGCTACCTGGTGCGACGCCTCACGACGGCCCGCATCCTCGTGGTGTTCACCCAGTCCAGCCGGCTGAAGTTCGGCCGCACGACCCTGCAGACCGAGTTCCTGCGCCAGTTCAGCAGCACGTCCCTGCACCTGGGACCGCTGTCCCCGCGCGGGGTCGCCGACCTTCTCGCCGACTACCTCGACAACCACGTCGCCCAGCGCCTCGCCGCGGACTGCCACCAGGTCAGTGGCGGCAACCCGCTGATCGTACGGGCGCTCGCCGAAGACTACCGGGCCTTCGCCAGGAGGACACCGGACCAGTGCGTCTTCGGGGACGTCTTCAGCCGCGCGGTGACCGCCTGTCTGCTCCGCAGCGAGAGCTCGATGCGGCAGGCCGCCAAGGCACTGGCCATCCTGGGGGAGCACGCCACCCGGCAGGCGCTGGAGGAAATGCTCGAACTGAGCGGTGAGGCCACGGCCGACATCGTCAACGCACTGGGCGATGTCGGCCTGCTGGAGGACGGCTGGTTCCGGCACGAAGGCATACGCGCCGCGATATTGAACGCGATGCCGCACGAGGAGTACGCGGCCCAGCACACCAGGGCCGCCAAGGCCCTGCACAACCTCGGCGCGCCCGCCCGCGACATCGGCCGGCACCTCATCGCGGCCGAGGGTCCCGAGGCCCCCTGGCACCTGCGCACGCTGAGGCAGGCGGCCGACGAGGCCCTGTGCGAGGGCGACGTCAACTTCGCCATCCGCTGCCTGCGGATGGCCTACGGCCTGTGCACCGACCTGCGACAGCGGGCCGGGATCCGCTCCGCGCTGCTGCGCGCCGAATGGCGCGTCAACCCGCTGGCCGTCGCACGGCACCTGCCGGAGCTGACCGAGGCGGGCAGGCAGGGCCTGTTGAACCGGCGGGACACCAACTGCCTGGCCGGCCACTACCTGTGGCACGGTCAGCCCGAGCAGGCGCTGGAGATCCTGGACGCCTCGGCGGCGAACTGCGGCACGCCCTCGCCCCGGAGCGCCAGGCTGCTGGCCTCGCAGGTGTTCCCGGGGCTGGCGTTCGGCTGGTCGGAGGCCCCGGATCCGGCCGCCGATCAGGGCCTGTACTTCCGGGTGGCCTCCGCCCTCGCCACCGTCCTGACCGGTGGTGACGATTCCTGTGTCGCCGCCGCCGTCGACACCGCAGAGGAAGCCCTGCAGAGCTGTCGGCTGGACGACGACACGCTGACCGTCGTCGTCACCGCCCTCACGACGCTCGTCTACGCCAAGGGGATGGACCGCGCGGCCTTCTGGAGCTGCCAGCTGGTCAACGAGGCCGCGAGGCGGCGCGCCCCCATGTGGCAGGCACTGCTGGCCGCGGTGCAGTCCGTCATCCATACCAGGCGCGGGTCGTTCCCCGAGGCGGAGGAGTGCGCGCGGACGGCGCTGACCCTGGTCCCGGCGCCGGCCTGGGGCGTGGTCGTCGGCGTACCGATCGCCGGCGCCCTGCTCGCGACCGTCGCGCAGGGGCGTATCGACGACGCCGCGTGCTACGTCGCCATGACGGTGCCCGAGGCGATGTTCCGTACCGCGTCCGGTCTGCACTACCTGGAGGCCCGGGCGCACTACTACCTGGCCACCAACCGTGTGCACGCCGCGCTCGGCGACTTCCAGAGGTGCGGCGAGCTGATGGAGAGCTGGGGCATCGACGTGCCCACTGTGGTGCCCTGGCGGGTGGGAGCGGCCGCGACGTACCTGCGGCTCGGCCGGACCCGGGAGGCGCGCGAGCTGCTCGACGACCAGCTCACCCGGCTCGGGCCGCGCCACGTCCGGACCCGCGGAATGTCACTGCGGCTGCTGGCCGCCATCCGCTCGGAGCCCGCCGACCGCCTGCCGCTGGTCACCGAAGCCGTCGAGCAACTGCGGAACTGCGACGACAAGTACGAACAGATGCTCGCCGTCGCCGACCTCAGCCGGGTCCACCGCATGCTGGGCGAGAACGGCCTGGCCCGACTCCAGGCCCGGCGGGCCCACCGACTGGCGGAACAGTGCGGGGTGGCCCTGCCCGCGGACAAGCTCTTCGCGGAGTCCGCCGGCCTCCTCGCGCACGGCCTGCTGCCGCAGCGCTACCACGAGGTCGCCCCGGTCAACGAACTGAGCGATGCCGAGCGCAGGGTCGCCGCCCTCGCCGTGCACGGGCACACCAACCGGCAGATCGCCGACAAGCTGTTCATCACCGTCAGCACGGTCGAGCAGCACCTGACCCGTGTCTACCGCAAACTGCGGGTCGCCCGCCGCTCCGACCTGCCACTGGACCTGCAGTCCGACGTGGTGGGCTGAGGTCGCGCGGCGCCGAGAACCGCGGCCGGGCGAAGGAGCGGCCGGTCCTCCGGGGGCAGGCGTGTCCGAGCGGCCAAGGAACGTCCAGCGATCGAGAGTCGATGCTCGTGCCGGCCGCTCGCGGCAGCCTGTTCGCGGTGGGCGACCTGCGCGTCGCCCACTCGTCGACGGCGAGGTCCCACCCGGCGACGTCGGGGTTCCTCCTCGGCTACGCGGCGGTCAGGACGAGCAGCGCTACGGGCGCTCGACGGACCCAATGAACCGTTCGTCGACGCAGCCCACGCCTTCGTCGGCTTCCCGGCCGACTTCGAGCGCCTGATCGGCACCGCGCCGACCATGGGGCGTGGCGGCGAGCGGGTTGCCGTCGCGGTGGTTCTTGACCGATCGGTAGAGCGAGTTGGCGTAGGCGTCCAGCAGGTCGGCGCCGGACCGGAACGCCTCGTCGGCGCCGAGCCGTCCCGTCGCGGCGACGATCCGGCTGACCTCCCCGTCGCGGCGGTCGAGCAGAACCCGGCGCTCGAACTCGCGCAGCGCATGCTGGAGAACCCGGTTGAGCCCTCCGAGCCGGCTCGACATACTCCCCGAATGACCAACACCGAAGCCGCAGAGCAGGGATGGGACGGACCGTGGTACCGCGTCCGAACAGATCGGTTCGAGGCGTCGTTCCTGCCCGGCACGAGCGAGTCTCTGGACACCGTCTGCAATGTCGACGTCGAAGTCCGGCTGACATCGGACGGCTCACGCTGGAGCGCGACCGTGTTCACGCTCGCCGAGGTCGAACGCATCATGGCGAAGCGGTCCCGAACCGGCGAGGCACTGGATGGCCGTTACTTCCGGTGCTCCGATGGCCTCATCGTCCGGGACCCCGGCATCGACAACATCACTCAGGTGTTGGCCGGCCTCCTCGAAGACGGCGACTTCGCTGAGGTCCTCCAGCGGCTCGACGACGAATGGCCGTCCGACGCCTCATTCCGGAACGATCAGTAAGGTCGCCGCCATGAAGAGGACCACGCCCGCGCGCCCCACCGATGTCGAGGCGCTGTTCCCGGAGCTGGCTGCCTATCGGGGTACGACGACGCGCCTCCACCCGCGGCCGGGCAGACCGGAGGTCTCGGAGAGCTCGGTGGGAGGTCCGATGCTGTGGCCGGCGGACGAGCCGTGGCCGCTGTGCGGCGAGGCCCACGGCCGCGGGCGGGGTCGCCGTCCGGCGGACATCCGCCACTACCGGCAGGTGCTGGCCACCGCGTGGGCCCGCAACCCCGCCCTGGGCCCGACAAAGGAGGAACGGGAACTGCTGGAGGAGCTGCGCCGGGAGCACCGGGTCCCCGAGGCATCGGAGACGAGCCCGCTGGCGATGATCGGCCTTGTGCAGCTGTACCGGCGGGATGTTCCCGACCTGCCGATCGGACCGGACGGCTGCGACCTGCTCCAGGTGTTCTGGTGCCCCTTCAACGCTCACGGACCGGGCCGGTACGACCTGGAGCTGCACCTTCGCTGGCGGCGGTCGGCAGAGATCGGCGAGGTGCGGACGGCGCAGCCGCAGCCGCTGGTCGTCGGATCGGACGGGTTTGTTCCCGAGCCCTGTGTCCTGCACCCGGAGCAGGTGGTCACCTACCCGTTCGCCAGCCTGCTGCCCGAGGACCTGTGCGTCCGGCTCGATGCCTGGGACGAAGCGCAGGAGGAGGCCGCTCGGGCGGCGGACGGGCACTCCGCACAGCCGATCGGCTACCAGTACGACCTGTCCATCCCGCCCGGCTGGCGCGTCGGCGGCTTCGCCTCCTGGCACGCGACGGACCCCTACCCCATGGACTGCCAGACCTGCAGGACACCGATGCACCTCCTGCTGACCATCGACAGCTCGGAGTGGGACGGCGGCAGCGGCAGCTGGAGACCACTGGAAGACCGGAACCTGCCCACCCATCGATACGCCACCCCCACCGAGGTCACCGTCGGCCGATCCGGCGAGCTCAACGTCTTCGCCTGCCCCACCGATCCCGCCCACCCCCACCGCTGGAGCATCCAGTAGCCGGCCGGGTGTCGGCCCCGTGGTGACCGACGAGGTGGACGCCGACGACCAGGGTCGGCGGATCCCCCCGGGCGCGGGAGGGGTGGGGGCGGCCGGGCTGGGGGAGTTGGCGGGCGGAGTGGTGCAGTGGTGCATGTAGGGCGGCACGTTCGGAACCTACGTGTGAGTGGTTCCTCGACGGCTTTGAGTATGGCGGGTTCGGGGCCTGAAGCTGGTGGGCTGACGTGACCAACTGTCACCAGTTCCCCGCGGACAGCTCGCGAGTCACTTCCAGTGAGTGATCTTGGCTCGCGGGCACCCGGATGCGGCCAAAGTCAGTCGCCTCCTCGCTGGTGCTCCCGTAGGGTTCGCGGGTTATCGCGATGGAGAGGTGGTTCGGAACGTGGCACCCAGGACAATGACGCGAGAGCAGTTGGCGGGAGCGGCGCGCGCCGCGCTGGGCGGCGGGCGGCGGCTTGAGGGGGTCGAGCGGGTCGCAGGCGGCAGCAAGAAGGGTGTGTACCGCCTGGTCATGGACGACGCGACGACTGCGATTGCCTATTTGTGGGACGACACCGAGAACTACTGGCCGGCGGCCGAAGACGACGACGACCTCACCGACCCGTTCTCGCCCGGCCTCGGGCTCGATCTGTTCCAGGCCGCACACGCGCGGCTGGACGGGCTCGGCGTCCGCGTTCCGGCGATCCGTCTCCTCGACCGTGACAGGGCTTACTGCCATGCGGACCTTGCGATCGTCGAGGACCTTCCGGGGGAGAGCCTTGAGGAGTTGCTCGCGCGCGACCCTGGCGCGGCGGCTGTGGTCATGGCCCGGCTCGCGGATTCGCTGGAGGCCATGCGAGGTCACCGTGCACCGGGCTACGGCAAGGTGGCAGTGGTCGACGGTGGAGGAACGTCGCACGGTACGTCGTGCGAGGGTGTGGTTCTTAGCCGTGCGCTGCGGGACCTTGCCGAGGCGGCCTCCCGCGATCCGAGGATCATGGGTGTCAGCGGACGGCTGGAAGAGCGGCTGCTGGCCTTGGCGGCGGCGGTGCGGCCACGCACGGAGTATGCGGTCGTGCACGGCGAGCTGGGGCCCGACCATGTGCTGGTGGATGCGGACGGGAACCCCGTGGCGATCGACATTGAGGGATTGATGTACTTCGATGTCGAGTGGGAGCACGTCTTTCTGCGAATCCGTCTGCACGACGCCTACCAGCCGCTGGCGGTGGACGGCTTGGACGAGGACCGGCTCGCGCTCTACATGCTCGCGCAGCGGCTCTCGCTGACGGCGGGTCCCTTGCGGCTGCTTGACGGGGACTTCCCTGATCGGGCCTTCATGGCGGGCATCGCCGAGTACAACCTGAAACAGGCACTGAAACTGGCCCACGCCTGAACTTACCCATGCGTCCCAGTTCTCAGCGAGCTCGGTGGGCCTCCAGCCAGCTGAGATGGAGCGACGCGCCGCCTAGCACTCCCGGGGAACCCGCTCGTACCCCAGTCAAGTTCCACACGCTGGGGTTCACGGTGGAACGCAGCCCCAGGTGTAGGTTCCGCGTCTCGATGTCGAAGTCCGCGCTGCGATGTCGAGGGAGAGGCCGAATTCGACGCGACAGGCGGATCGGCAGGTCAGGAGCGTCACCCGTTCGGCCAGACCTCTTCTTCCCGGCCGTCGGGCACGATCTGCCGCAGCTTTGCACCGTGGAACATCCACACACGGAAGTAGACCTGTTCCTGGTCCATCACGAACAGCTGGACGAACTCGGGGTGTTCCCAGGCGATGCGCTCAACATGCGCCACCAGCCCAGCCAGGTCGGCATGGTTGAGCGCTCCGGCATAGACGTCACACTCCGGGTACTTGCCGCCGCCCCATTGCGTGTCGCTACCGGTGGTCTCGTTGAGTGAGCCGACCCATCCGACAGTGCCGGGGCCGAAACCCCGACGCGGGGCAGAGGTCTGCAACCACCGGCTCAGTTCCTCGGCAGCGGGTCGATCGTCCGAATCGACAGAGATCATGACGTTGGCGACGTGGCTCACGCCAGAATTCAACACAAGCGCTGGTCGTCCTGCCACTGAGTTCTCGCACGGCGGACCGCGGGAGGGATTCGACACGCGATCGCGGACGGGTCCGCACGACAGATCACGCGGACTCGCTAGATGCCACAGGTCATGGCACCCCCATGCGAAACCGGATCGCGGATTCGACACCAGGACCCGGCCCCGCAGGTCGGTGACCAGGAAGCCGCCGTAGACGGAGCCCGGGGCGAACAGGGCCGTTTCGCGCTGCCCGATGCGGGCCGCGGCGTCCTCCGGACGGCCGCGAGAAGGGTCGGTGAGGGCCGCGGTGCCCAGTGTTCAGGCGGCGAGAGGCTGTTCGAGGGGCGGTGGTCCGGGCGGGTTCGAGGCGGTCGCGGGAGGCTTCGTGGGGGAGGAGGCCGGCTGCGGGGAGCCGGTGCCGGATTCACTCGTTCAGATGGTCGGCTGCTCGATCAAGTTTCGGAAGGGCCGGTGCCGGGGGCCGGAGGCTCGGCGAGACTGGGGGTATGGCTGAGCGATCGTTGGGTGCGGGTGCGAATGTTCCGGTCGACGTGGGTGTCGTTCGGGTGGAGGTCAGTTGGGTGGGCGGGGCCGAGGTCGATGCGTCGGCGGTGTTGGTGGCGGCGGGTGGGCGGGTGCGGGGGGACGGGGACTTCGTGTTCTACAACCAGCCGCGGCATGCGTCGGGTGCGGTGGTGCATCAGGGGAAGGCGGGCGGGGGTGGGGTGGTGACGGACCGGATCGGGGTGGATCTGGCGCGGGTGGAGCCCGGGGTGGAGCGGATCGTGCTGGCGGCCTCGGTGGACGGGGGTGTGTTCGGGCAGGTGCGCGGGTTGGTGTTGCGGCTGGTCGACGCCGGGACGGAGGGGGAGCTTGCCCGGTTCGAGATGGCGGCCGGGCCGGAGACCGTGCTCATCGGCGGGGAGCTGTACCGGCGCGGCGGGCAGTGGAGGTTCCGGGCGCTGGGGCAGGGGTACGCGTCCGGGCTTGCGGGGCTGGCGGCCGACTTCGGGGTCACCGTGGACCAGGAGGCGCGGCAGGGTGGGGGTGCGGAGGCAGCGGAGGAGGCGCGGCTGCCTGACGGGATGCGGGAGCGGTTGTCGCTGCGCAAGCGGCAGGTGGCCGTGAGTCTGGAGAAGCACGGGGCGACGGGCATGGTGGCCCGGGTCGTGCTGGTGCTGGACGCCTCGGGGTCGATGTCGGCGCTCTACGCCCGGGGCGTGGTGGCCGATGTGGTCGAGCGGATGGTGGCGGTGGCGGCGCAGCTGGACGACGACGGGGCGATGCAGGCGTGGACGTTCGCCTCGAACCCGGCCCGGCTGCCGGATCTGCGGGTGGGGGAGTTGCCGGAGTGGTTGCGGCACGTGCGGGTCGGACAGCTCGGCGGCCTGTTCGGGCGCCGTCTGCGGCGGCGCGCCCCGCTGCCCGACGGCGAGGTCGACATGAGGGAGGTCGGGATCGGCAACGAGGAGCAGAAGGTCATCGCCGAGGTCCGGGAGTACGTGCGCCGCAATCCGGCCGGGGTGCCCACCCTGGTGCTGTTCTTCTCCGACGGCGGTGTCTACCGGAACGCCGAGATCGAGCGGGAGCTGCGGGAGGCCGTGGAGGAGCCGGTGTTCTGGCAGTTCGTGGGCCTGGGCCGCTCCGACTACGGCGTGCTGCAGCGCTTCGACGACCTGCCCGGACGGCGCGTGGACAACGTCGGCTTCTTCTCGGTGGACGACATCAGCACGCTGCCCGACCCGGAGCTGTACGACCGGCTGCTGTCCCAGTTCCCGCGCTGGGTCACGGCCGCCCGGCGGGCCGGCATTCTGCGGTAGCCGCAAGGGCGGGGGCGGGGCATGCGGCGCCACCGCCGAGGGAGCTGGATCGGGTCGGCCGGTGGGATGTGCCGGATGAGAGGTGAACTCGGCACTGTTCAGCGGGAGTTCGACTTTGGCGCTGAAGTGCGGGTACCGCTGGGCCGTTCCGGTGACCGGGGTGCTCTACAGCGGCGGGTGCGGCTCCGGGACGGTGAAGGGAAGGCCGATCGTAGAAGTCGCCCCGGCCGGGTGCCCGCGTGCCCGGCCGAGAACGATTCCCACGCTGCCGAGGAGGCACCATGACCGGGTCCCACCACAGCCGCACCGCCCGCCGTACCGCTCCCACCACCGCCGGGCGGCCCCGTATCCCTCGGCGCACCGTCACGGCCGGCCTCGCCCTGGCGGCCTGCCTGGCCGTCACCGCCACCGTGGCCCTTCCGGCGCAGGCGGCGGACTCCGCTGACGGCGCCCCAGGGCTGGACCGCTACTACCGGCAGCGCCTCGACTGGCACGGCTGCGTCCTCGGCCCGGACGACCAGGACGGTGCCGCGCTCGAACAGGCCGGCGCCCGCTGCGCGGACGTCACCGTGCCGCTCGACTACCGCGACCCCGGCGGACGCACCGTCACGCTGGCGCTCTCCCGGATCAAGGCCACCGACACCCGCCACCGGATCGGTGCCCTGGTGCTCAACGACGGCGGGCCCGGCGGTCCGACGATCGGCGCGCCGCCCCGGGTGCACGCCGCGCTCAAGGAGACAGCGGGGCGCTACGACATCGTCGGGCCGGACCCGCGCTTCGTCGGCCGGAGCGAGCCGGTCGACTGCGGCTGGCCGGTCGGCTTCAGCCTCCGGTCGGCGGGGATCGGCCGTGCGGGTTTCGAGCGCCAGGTCTCCTTCCAACGGGACCTGGCGGCGAGGTGCCGCTCGGCGGCCGGCGACCTGTTGCCGTTCGCGAGCACCCGCGACGCGGCCCGGGACCTGGACGTGGTCCGGGGCGCGCTCGGCGAGCGGCGGATCTCCTACCTCGGCCTGTCCTACGGCACCTACCTCGGCACGGTGTACACCCAGATGTTCCCCGGCCGCTACGACCGGATGGTCCTCGACAGCGCGCTGGACCCGCGCCACGCCGGACCCTCGTTCATTCCGATCGGGGTGGCGGGCAACGACCGGGCCTTCGCCGACTGGGCGGACTGGGTCGCGGCCCGCCACGACACCTACGGCCTCGGCCGCACCCGCGAGGAGGTGACCGCCGGGATCCTGCGGACCGTCGAGGCGGCCGCGGCCCGCCCGCTCGTCGTCGGCACCGGCACCGATGCCGTCGAGATCGACGACTCCCAGGTACCGGCGCTGTTCTTCATGAAACTGTCCAGCGACTCGGACGTGGACCGGGCCTCGCTCGCCGAACTGGCGGTGCTGCTCACCGGGGCTGCGGCGGGCCGACCGGTCACCGCTCCTCCGCAGACCCTCGCGCTGCTGCGCTTCCTGTTCGGCGCGCAGGGGTCCTCGGCCGGAAGTGCCCTCCAGGCCATCCTCTGCGCGGACGGCACCGCGCCCCGCGACCCCGAGCGCTACTGGCACGAGATCGAGCGCAGCCGCGCGGCGAGCCCGCTGTTCGGCCCACTGCTCGACAACATCACCCCCTGCGCCTTCTGGGACCGTCCGCGCGAGGAGCCCACGGAGGTGCGCCGCGACGCCCGGGTGCTGATCCTCGCCGCCACCGGGGACCCGCGCACCCCCTACCGGGACGGCGTCACGCTGCACGGACTGCTGCCGGGCTCACGGCTGCTGACCCTGCAGGGTGCCAACCGGCACGAACTGTACGGGACCTACGGCAACGCGTGCGTGGACGACGCGGTCAACGCCTACCTGGCCGGCGGACGCCTGCCCAAGGCCGACGTGGTCTGCGCCCGGGGGTAGCCGGCCACTCGTAGGGCGAGGACCTGCCCCCATGCCGCAATGGATACCGACTCGCTGCTCACCGCGGTCTCCGAGAACGGGCCGGCTGCGTCGCCCGGTGCTCCGGTGACTACAGTGCCCTCATGGCCAAGAGACCGACCGACGTCTGGCGTGAGTCCATCGCCGAAGAAGCCGCAGCGGTGGCGGCGGGAACGCTCGACCCGGAGTGCGCGTACAGCGCCGGGTTCTTCCCCGAGAGCCTCCTGACCGCCACCGACGACGTCCTCGCCGCCTTCGAGGCCGACGTGGCGGCGCTGGACGGAAGCCCGTCCGACGGTGACGTTCTCGGCGCCGTCGAGCGGGTCGTGCTGGAGCTCAACCGCGTCAACGAGGCTCATGACGAGGCCGCGTACGAGACCGAAGAGCGCGAACTGCTCTGCGCGTACATCGACGCCTCCCTCGTCGCCGCCGGCATCGACGTCGCGGCCCTCGCCGAACGGCAGGGACTCGGCCGTCATGAGATCACCGACCGCTGGCGGGAATGGTGATCGGAGCGCAGGAGCTTCGGGCCGACCGGTAGGCGCACGCCGCCGAGGGCCGCGACCAGCGCCCCGGCGGGCGGCCGGGTGAGCCCCTGGTGGTCGCCGTGGAGGGTGCGGACGTCACCGTCGGTCACGGCTCCGCTTCGCCCCGTCGTCGCCCCTGCGTCGCATGCCGCGGGATTCTCGCGGTGCACCGGGACCGGCGGGGGAGACCCTGGCCCCCAGGTCGGGCCGGTCGGTGGTCGGGTGGGTCGGACGGCCGTGCCGTCGCCCGGCCGGCGGTGGACCATGGAAGCGGAGGCGCACGATGGACGAACGCGATCGCTTTCCCTTCCTGCACCCGACCGGGAGGGCGAAGCCCGGGCTGCCGCCGGACCTTCCGCAGCCCGCCAAACGGGCACCGGCACCGCCGCCGGGTCGGCGGCGGTGGCTGCTGCCGGTCACCATCGCGGTCGTGCTGCTCATCGTCCTGCTGACCCGGGTCCCGTCGGGGTCGGCGAACCGGTACTCCTACACCGACTTCACCGGCAAGGTCGGCGCGGGTCAGGTGAAGACGGTCGAGATCACCGACAAGGGCGCCGTCAGCGGCACGCTGAAGGACGGGACGAAGTTCACCACCCAGCTGCCGACCGCGCTGGACAGCAGCGGGCTCACCCGGCAGCTGGAGTCCCAGCAGGTCGAGATCACGGCGAAGCCGGCCAGTGGCGGGTCGGCGCTGACGACGCTGTTCCTCTTCCTGCCGCTGATCGTCCTGGTAGGGCTGTTCCTCTGGTCGGGCCGGGCGGCGACCAGGGCGATGACCGGGGGCCTGAGCGCGATCGGGCGCTCCCGGGCGAAGATCATCGAGGCGGAACGGCCGGACACCCGGTTCGCCGACGTCGCGGGCTACGAGGGCGTGAAGCAGGAGGTGAGTGAGGTCGTCGAGTACCTCCGGAGCCCCGAGCGGTACGCCGCCGCGGGTGCGAAGGGCCCGCGCGGGGTGATCATGGTCGGTCCGCCGGGTACGGGCAAGACGCTGCTGGCCCGTGCCGTCGCCGGGGAGGCCGAAGTGCCGTTCCTGTCGGTGACCGGGTCCGCGTTCGTGGAGATGTTCGTGGGTGTCGGCGCCTCGCGGGTCCGCGACCTGTTCGAGGAGGCACGCAAGCGGGCGCCGTCGATCATCTTCATCGACGAGATCGACGCCGTCGGTGCCCGGCGCGGCGGGGGAGCGAGGCTCGGCGGGAACGACGAGCGGGAGCAGACCCTCAACCAGCTGCTCGCCGAGATGGACGGCTTCGACCAGAGCGTCGGTATCGTGGTGCTCGCCGCGACCAACCGTCCCGATGCCCTCGACCCGGCGCTGTTGCGGCCGGGCCGCTTCGACCGGCAGGTCACGGTCCCGCTGCCGAACCAGGCGGAGCGGGCGGCGGTCCTCGCCGTCCACGTCCTCGGCAAGACGCTGGCCGACGACGTCGACCTGGACCGCACCGCCCGGGGCACGCCCGGCTTCTCCGGGGCGGACCTGGCGAACCTGGTGAACGAAGCCGCCATCAACGCCGTGCGTTCCGCCCGCACCGTCATCACGGCGCAGGACCTGGACACGGCACGGGACCGGATCCTGCTCGGCCGCCGGGAGTCCTCCAACGCCCTCCTTCCCGAGGAGCGGCGTGCGGTGGCCGTGCACGAGTCCGGCCACGCGCTGATGGCCGCGCTCTGCGAGCACGCCGACCCGGTCGCCAAGGTCACCATCCTGCCGGCCGGCATGGCCCTGGGCGCGACCCAGCAGCTGCCCGAAGCGGAGCGGCATCTCTACAGCCAGGGATACCTGGAGGACCTGCTGACCGTGCAGCTCGGCGGCCGGGCGGCGGAACTGGTCGTCTTCGGCGAGGGTTCCAGCGGGGCCGCCAACGACCTCGCCAACGCGACCGTCGTCGCCACCCGCATGGTCCGGGAGTTCGGCCTCTCCGCGGCCCTGGGGCCCGTCGGCTACACGTCCGGCTCACCCCAGTACCTCGGCGAGAGCCTGGAGGACCGGCTGGGCCGTCCCTACTCCGAACAGACCCAGCGCGCGGTCGACGAGGAAGTGGCCCGGCTGCTGCGGGAGGCGGAGCGGCGGGCGGTGGACCTGCTGCGCGGACACCGCCGGCACCTGGACGAACTCGCCGGGCGGCTGATGTCCGAGGAGACCGTCGACGGGAAGGCCGTGCTCGCCATTCTCGGCACCGGGCAGCCACCGCCCACCTCGCTGCGCAAGCCGCAGAACCCCTCCCCGGTTCCCCCGCGCGACGGGACGGCGGCGTCCGCCGACCGCCCCGGGGACACCGGCCGGGGACCAGGAACCGGGGACTGAGCGGCAGCCCGCGGGCCGGCCGGCGGCGATGCCCGTGCCGCCTCGGAGAGGCCGGCGAGGTCTCGGTGAGGGTCGCGGTCGCTGAGCCGGCGGTCTCGATGAATACGGCGAAGGCGGCGTACAGGTGGTCGCCGGAGCGGCACCGTACGGCTCCGGGAAGCCGTGCGGGCCCCGACTCCGGATGGAGTCGGGGCCGCCGTGGTCGCCCTCGTCGTCGGCGCCTGGACCTTCATCCCCTCCACGCTGCGCCGCCTGGCGAAGGGCCGGCGCACCGCCCGGGTGGTGCGGGGGTGGGAGGAGGAGACCGATGATCCATCCGATCGGCCCTGCCTCTCTCGGCCTGCCGCCGACCGTCCGCGAGGGCGGAGCGGCACGCCGGGTGCGCCGCGCCTGTGAGTGAAACAAAGATTCCGTACCATTTGCTCTTGACCATGAATGAAAGATTTGTAACTCTCACTGGTGTCTGCGGCCCGCCCGCGCATCCGCGCCACGCGGACGCGGCCCGATCGAAGAGGTAGACATGAGTTCTTCATCCACGGTGTTCGTGGCGACCAACGACCTGTCCGGATTCACGCGTGGGCGTGCGGCACCGGGCAACGCCGTCGACGGCGTGCTGCGGCGGGGGGTGGGATGGGTCCCGGCCGATCTCGCGGTGACGGCGTTCGGGGAGATGGCGCCGAACCCGTTCGGGGCGACGGGCGACCTGCGGCTGCTGCCGGCCGAGTCCAGCGGCGTGGACATACCCGCCCGGGGCGACGTGCCGGGGGTGCGTCTGTATCTGGCCGACCAGGTGCTGCCGGACGGCACGCCGTGGGACAACTGCCCGCGCACCTTCGCCCGCAGGGCCCTGGAGGACTTCCGGCGGGCCACCGGGCTGGAGGTGGTGGCCACCTTCGAGCACGAGTTCATGATCCCCGGGCTCGACAGCGGCGCCCCGTTCTCCTTCGCCCGATTCCGCTCCGTCGAGCCGTTCGGCGGCGAACTGGTGGCGCTGCTGGACCGGATGGGCCTCGAACCGGAGACGTGGCTGCCGGAGTTCGGCACCGACCAGTTCGAGATCACCCTGCGCCCGGCCGACGGCATGACCGCCGCGGACCGCGCGGTCGTCCTGCGGGAAGTGGTGCGCGACCTGGCGTCGCAGCACGGATTCCGCGCCACCTTCGCGCCACTGCTGCACCCCGAGGGCAGCGGCAACGGCGTGCACGTCCACCTCTCGCTGCGCGACGCGGCGACCGGGCGCCCGGCCCTGTTCGACGCCTCGCGTCGCGGCGGACTGTCCGAGCTGGGCGGACGGTTCAGCGCCGGCATCCTGCGCCACGCCCGGGCGCTGCTCTCGTTCACGGCGGGTAGCCCCAGTTCGTACCTGCGCCTGGCGCCCGAGCGCTGGAGCTCCGCCGGGGTGTTCCTGGCCGAGCGCAACCGGGAGGCCCTGCTGCGGATCTGCCCGACGAGCAGCCTGGGCGGCGGCGTGGCGGCCGACCAGTTCAACCTGGAGTACCGTGCCGCGGACGCGACCGCCAACCCCTGGCTGACACTCGGCGTGCTGGTACGCGCCGGACTGCAAGGAGTGGAGGCCGGCTACCCGCAACCGAAGGTCTGGCCCGAGGAGGCCGGGGGAGCGGACCTCGCGGAGGTCCCCGCCCTGCCGCGCGGCCTGGAGGAGGCCCTCCTCGAACTCGACAAGGACGACGTGGTGTCCGGCTGGTTCTCCGCGGAACTGCTGGAGACGCACCGCTCGGTGAAGCGCACGGAGATGGCCGCGGTCTCGGGTCTGGACGAGCGGGACGTGTGCGGGCGGGTCGCCGATGTCTACTGAGCTGCGCCACCACATCGCCACGCTGCCGCTGGTCGACCACCACGTCCACGCCTCGCTCGCCTCACCGGTCTCCCGCGCGCAGTTCGAGACGCTGATCACCGAATCCGACCGCCCGCTGCCGACCGGGGTCACCCAGTTCGACTCCCAGATCGGGTTCGCCATCCGCCGTCACTGCGCACCGCTGCTGGGTCTGCGCCCGCACGCGTCCGCGGACGCCTACTGGGCCGCGCGCTGCGAACGGACCCCGGAGCAGTTGTCGGACCTCTTCCTCGCCGCGGCCGGTGTCTGTGACTGGTTGTTGGACACCGGTTTCAAGAGTGAGGAGCTGCTGTCGCCCGGCACGCTCGCCGAGCGCCTGCCCTCCCGGTTCTCCGAGATCGTGCGTCTGGAGACCGTTCTTGAGGACGTCGCCCGGGGGAGCAGCGCGGCGCACCTGGCCGAGGACTTCCGGGCGGCGCTCGGTGCGGCGACCGCGTCGGCGGTCGGCCTGAAGTCGATCATCGCCTACCGTCATGGTTTCGACTTCGCTCCCGAGCGCCCCGGCGTCCGGGAGGTGGAGCGGGCGGCCGGCGCCTGGCTGCGCGAGCTGGCGGCGGGTGCTCCCGCCCGGGTGAGCGACCCGGTGCTGCTGCGCATGGCGCTGTGGACGGGCGTGGACACCGGTCTGCCCCTGCAGTTGCACGCCGGGTACGGTGACCCCGATCTGGATCTGCGGCGGTGCGATCCGCTGCTGCTGATGCCCTGGCTCAAGGAGATCGAGGGCACCGGGACGGACCTCGTGCTGCTGCACTGCTACCCGTTCCACCGCAACGCGGGGTTCCTCGCCCAGGTGTTTCCGCACGTCTACTTCGATGTGGGCCTGGGGGTGAACTACACGGGCGCGGCCTCCACGGCGGTGGTCGCCGAGAGCCTCGAACTGGCCCCCTTCACCAAGGTGTTGTACTCCTCCGACGCCTGGGGGCCGCCCGAGCTCCATCACCTGGGCGCGGTGCTGTGGCGGCGCGGCATGTCCCGGGTGCTCGGCGGCTGGGTGGAGGAGGGCGAGTGGTCCGAGGCGGACGCCGTCCGTGTCGCCACGATGATCGGACGTACCAACGCGCAGCGTCTCTACGGGCTGCCCCATGACTGACCCGGCCGAGCACGCAGCGCTGTGGTCCGCCCTGGAGCGGCACCTGCCCGCGGCGCTCGACCTCAGGCGCCGGCTGCACCGCCGGCCCGACCTCTCCGGTGACGAGGCGGCGACCCGGGACCTGGTGCTGGCCGCGCTGCCCGGCTCCGGTGGGGCGGTGAAGGCGGCCGAGACCGGCGCCGTCCTGCGCATCGGCGGGCCGGGGCCGGCGATCGGTGTGCGCGGGGAGATGGACGCGCTGCCCGTCACCGAGGACACCGGTGTGCCCTGGGCATCGGACCGGCCCGGTGCGATGCACGCGTGCGGTCATGACACCCATCTCGCCGCGCTCGTCGCCGTGGCGGGGGCGCTGGCCGAGACCGGGCCTCCGGTTCCCCTGCTCGCCGTGCTCCAGCCGCGCGAGGAGACCTACCCGTCCGGGGCGCGGGACATCACCGCCGGTGGTGTCCTCGAATCCGAGCGGTGCGCGGCCATGGTGGGCGTCCACGTCCAGCCGCTGCTGGCCCGGGGAGAGGTGGCGTGCACGGCGGGGGGCGTCAACGGCTCGTCCGACGAGTTCGAGATCGTCGTCCGGGGCAGGCCCGGACACGCGGCGTACCCGCATCTGACCAGTGACGCCCTGCTGGCGCTGTCGGAGGTCGTGGTCGCGCTCCAGAGCGTGGTGAGCCGGTCCGTGGATCCGATGGCTCCGGCCGTGGTGGGCGTGTCGTCGTTCACGGCGGGCAGTGCCGCGAACGTGATCGCCGGCACGGCGCGGGCGACCGGGACCGTGCGGGCGCTGGCCTCCTCGACCAGAGAGTTGATGCACCGGCGGATCACGGAGGTCGCCGAGTCCGTCGCGCGGGCGCACGCCTGCACGGCGTCGGTGACCTTCACCCACGGGGAGCCGGTACTCGACAACGACCCGGTCCTGGCCGGGAGCATCGCGCGCGAACTGGACCGCCGGGGGCTGTCGGTCTCGCGGAACCTGCGCTCCCTGGGGTCGGACGACTTCTCGTACTTCTGCGAGCTGGTGCCCTCGATGATGCTGTTCGTCGGCACGGGCACCTCCGAGCCGCTGCACTCCTCGCGCTTCCTGCCCGATGACGCGGACGTACGTGCCCTGGCGGCCGCGTTGATGGCGGCGTACCTGGGAGCGGTGGCCGTCGTGCGGGACCGTGTCGGCGCCTTCGCGCCCGGGTAGCGGACCACCGGTTGCACGGCCCCGGGGCCGGGCCACCACCGCGGCGGCGGTGATGGCCCGGCCCCGGGGCATCGTGGGTTCCGCGCAACAGCGCACACGCGCACACGCGCGCACTCGGGCGGTGGTCGCGGCCGTGCGTTCAGGCGTGCTCGATCGCCGTCTCGAACCGTTCGATGCGCCGCCTGCCGGCCGCGCCCGCGGCATCCGTCACCGCCGCCACCAGGCTCTCGCACAGTGCCGTCGCGGCCACCAGGGAGTCGAAGGGTGAGGCGGACTCCACGCGGGCGGGCAGCACGACCTTGGCGAGCTTGGCGATGGGGGAGAGCCAGTTGTCCGTCATCAGGCACACGGTGGCGCCCCGGGCGGCCATGCCCTCGCTGAAGCGGAGGCTGGACTCGCTGTAGCGGCGGTAGTCGAAGACGAGCAGGACCGTGTTGGCGTCGGCGTCGGCGAGCGCCCTGCGGCGCTGCATCTCCTCCGGGCCGACCACGTCGACGTCCTCGCGCAGCTGCCACAGGTGGATGACCAGGTACTCGGCCAGCAGCCGGCTGAACCGGCCCCCGGTCACCCGCACGCTGCGCGACGGGTCGCCGAGCAGCTTCACGAGGGTGGCGAACTCCGAGGCCGGCAGATCCGTGTAGGTGGCCTCCAGCAGCTGCGCGAAGGCCCGGTGCGTCTGCGGGAGCACTCCCTTGGGGGAGGCTGACGCCTTCTCCGCGTACTGCCGCAAGGGCGAGCCCAGTTCCCCGTTCAGCTCGTGGACCAGGGCGCGCTGGAAAGCGGGGAATCCGGTGAAGCCGAGCCGGGTGACGAAGCGGACCACCGTGGCCGAGCTGACCCCGGCGCCGGCGGCGAGGTCCGCGACGGTGGTGAGGCCGGCCGTGGGGTACTGGGCCAGCACCGCCCGGGCGACCTTGCGTTCACCGTTGCTCAGCTCGTCCATGGCGGAGAGCAGAAGCTTCCTCACCGACGTGTGGCCCCCCGGAATCGTCTCCATTCTTCAAGGTTACCAAGGCGAGGCACATGCTGAAACGTTCGTTACACCAGCGGGCCCCGCGCCCGCGCAGAGAGGAGCCCGCCCCCTTCAAGGGGGGCGGGCCGGCGGGTCGTCAGCCCCGCGCCGTGGCGAGGACATCGCCCAGGGCGTCCGCGAGCAGGTCGATCTCGTCCTCGGTGGCCACCAGCGCGGGGGCGAAGCGCACGGTCGATCCATGGGTGTCCTTGGCCAGGACGCCGCGCCGCAGGAGGCCCTCGCACGCCTCGCGTCCGGTCATCAGCGCGGGGTCGATGTCGACTCCGGCCCACAGCCCCCGGACCCGCACGGCCAGCACGCCGGCGCCGACCAGTTCCCGCAGGCGGGTGTCCAGCCGCTCGCCCAGGACGCGGGCGCGCTCCTGGTACTCGCCCGTCGCCAGCATCGCGACCACTTCGTGGCCGATGGCGGCCGCCAGGGGATTGCCGCCGAAGGTCGAGCCGTGGGTGCCGGGGGTGATGACACCGAGCACGTCGTCGTCGGCGGCGACCGCGGAGACGGGGTGGAGGCCGCCGCCCAGGGCCTTGCCGAGGACGTAGACGTCCGGGACGACCTCCTCGTGGTCACAGGCGAAGGTGCGCCCGGTGCGGGCCAGGCCGGACTGGATCTCGTCGGCCACCATCAGCACGTCGCGGCGGGTGCACAGCTCGCGCAGGTCCCTGAGGAAGCCTGGCGGCGGGAGGACCACGCCGCCCTCGCCCTGCACGGGTTCGAAGAGGACCGCGACCACCGTGTCGTCGATCGCGTCGGCGAGTGCCCGGATGTCGCCGTACGGAACCCGCGTGAAGCCGGGTGTGAACGGCCCGTAGTCGTCGGTGGCGAGGGGGTCGTCGGAGAAGCCGACGATCGTGGTCGTCCGCCCGTGGAAGTTGCCGCTCATCGTGACGACGGTGGCCCGGCCGGCCTCCACGCCCTTGGTGACGTAGCCCCACTTGCGGCTGACCTTGATGGCCGTCTCCACCGCCTCGGCGCCGCTGTTCATCGGCAGCACGCGGTCCTTGCCGGTGAGCCCGGCGAGCGCCTCGGCGAACGGGCCGAGCTGGTCGTTGTAGAAGGCCCGGCTGGTCAGGGTCAGCCGGTCGAGCTGCTCGTGGGCGCGCCGCAGCAGGCGCGGCGGGCAGTGACCGAAGTTCAGGGCGGAGTAGCCCGCCAGGCAGTCGAGATAGCGGCGCCCGTCCACGTCGGTCACCCAGGCGCCGTCGCCGCCGGAGAGGACGACGGGCAGGGGGTGGTAGTTGCGCGCGGCGAAGCGCTCCGTGCGCTCGATGTGTTCCCGCGCCGTCCGTGACGGGGTCGGCGCGCCCGCCGCCGCGTGGCCAAGGCTCGCGCGTCCTTCGCCGTTCCGGTCCATCCCGGCCTCCGCCTTCCCGGCCGCCGGCACAGGGGCGACGACCGAAATTATGGGTTCATGTGGTGACTTTGACACCTAACATGAAATATCCCTTTCATTCAAGGATGTGGGGGCGGGTCGCGGGAGCGGGTCGATGGTGTCGCCTGTCCGGGTGCTCGGGGGCGGCTCCCGGGCCTCGGGCGGCGTCGCGCCCGGGCTTCTCCGGTGCTCCGTGGATGTAACATCCATTACGGAATCGGCTATTGACATGTGAAACCTATCACCTGTTTCATTCTGGCCAAGCGGCGAGGTCCGGCACCGAGACGGTTGCGAGCGCCGCAATTCCCGAGCGCGCCAGTGGAGGCGTCATGAGCTCCCCCGAAGAAACTTCCCAGTTGAACCGCCTGATGTCCGTCATCGACGGGCTGCGTGACGAGATGACGGCGAGCCTGCAGGAACTCGTCCGGATCCCGTCCGTGAGCCCGAAGTATCCCGGCATCGAGTACAAGGACCATGTCGGCCGCGAAGGCGAGGCCACCGCGCTGCTCACCGGCCTCTACCGCCGCGCCGGGGCGTCCGTGGACGTCTTCGCGGTGGAGGAGGGCCGTGACAACGCGGTCGGCCGGATCACCGGCAAGGGTGAGGGAAACTCACTCATCTTCAACGGCCATGTGGACGTCGTCCCCGGTGGGGACCCCGCCGAGTGGACCAAGGCGCACCCGTTCTCCGGCGAGGTGATCGGTTCCCGGATGTACGGCCGCGGGACCACCGACCAGAAGTCCGGGCTCGTCGCCCAGGCCTACGCCGCGATCGCCCTGCGCGAGGCCGGGATCGAACTCGGCGGAGAACTGCAACTGCAGTGCGTGGTCGGCGAGGAGACCGGCGATCACGCCTGCGGAACGGGCGCGGTGGTCGAACGCGGCTACCTGGCGGACGCGGCGGTCGTCTCGGAGCCGAGCGCGCCGCCCACACCGCTGTCGATCGTGGTGGCCAGCCCCGGACTGCTCTGGTTCTCCGTCACGGTCGAGGGAAAGAAGGTGCACGGCTCCATGCGGGGCGCCACCATCCACCCCACCCAGCCCGGCGACGCGATCGGCGTGAACGCGATCGACAAGGTCGTCCTTCTCTACCAGGCGCTGCGCGCACTCGAGGACGAGTGGGCCCGCACCCAGCGGCACGACCTCTGGTACAACGGCCACTTCTCCCTGCTGCCCGGCGCCATGCGCGGCGGCCCCGGCGACCTGACCGTCCCCTTCGCCCTGTCCGACACGGCCACCATCGAGTATGGGGTCATGTACCACCCCGAGCGCTCCGCCGAGGACGTGATGGCCGAGATCGAGCGCGCCATCGACCGCGCGGCGGACGCCGACCCGTGGCTGCGGACCCACCGCCCGCGCTGCGAGTGGAAGCTCAACTGGGACCCCTTCGTCACCTCGCCCGACGACAGCATCAGCCAGGCCGTCGCCGGCGCGTACCGGACCGCGGCCCAGGGCACCGGCTTCAGCGACCAGCCCTCCTACACCGGGCTCTACGGCGTGTGCGACGCGACCGTGTTCACCCGCACCGGCGTGCCGTCGGTCGTCTTCGGCCCCGGCGACCTGCGCGTCGCCCACGGCAACGACGAGTACGTCGATCTCGACGAGGTCTGGCTCGCCGCCCGCACCTACGCCGTCCTGGCCACCCGCTGGTGCGGGACCGCGTCCCCCGTCTCCTGACCCGGACGGACCTCCTGCCCGTCGGCCGCCCCCACCCCCGGCCGCTCCCCGCGCCCCGGACCAGAAGGCTCACTCATGACCACTGACGTCCCCCACAGACAAAGCCCCGACGACAACCCGTCGTCGGCGTACCGCCAGCCGAAGTCGGTGGAGCAGTACGGCCTCGAACCCATACCGGACGACCAGCGGACCGTGCGCTGGTACGACCTGTTCCAGATCATCTTCAACGTGATGCTCAACCCCGGCCTGATCCTCATCGCCGGACTCGCGGTGGTCTCCGGGCTCTCCTTCTGGGCCGCAGTCGTCGCCCAGGTGCTGGGCGTCCTCATCGCCTTCTGCGCCTACACCGTCATGGCCACCGTCGGCGTCGACTACGGACTGCCCGGGATCGTCTCGACCCGGGCGTTCCTCGGCATCGCGGCCTCGCGCTGGCTGATCTCCCTGCTGCGCGCCGTCAGCTCGGCCTTCTGGTTCGCCTTCCAGACCCTGGCCGGAGCCATGGGCATCCTGGCCGTGCTCGACGCCTGGCTCGGGGTGAGGCCCTCGCTCATCGCCGTCAGCATCGCCTTCGCGGTGCTCCAGGCCTCCGTCGCCCTCTTCGGCTACGAATCCCTCAAGTGGCTGTCGAAGGTCGCCTTCCCGGTCAAGCTCGTCATCCTCGGATACCTCCTGTGGCTGCTCGCCAACCACCAGGCGCCGGGCTTCGCACCGAGCGAGGTCTTCGCCTACTCCGGCTCGGCCGGCTGGAAGTGGGCGGTGTTCGCGGTCTGGGTGAACTCCATCGCGGCGGCATGGTTCAGCCAGGTCACGGACGCGGCCGACTGCTGCCGCTACTCCAAGTCCCGCAAGGACATGTGGATCGGCACCATGGCCGCCGCGCTGCTCGGAACCGCCGGATCCGCCTTCTTCGGCGCCTACGCCGCCGCCGCGACCCTCGGGACGACGGCGAACGCCTTCGAGGTGATCCCCGGCCTCGGCGTCGGCCCGGTCACCCTGATCCTCGTCCTGGTCGTACTGATCCTGGACAACTGGACGATCAACGTACTGAACGTCTACACGGGCGGCCTGGCACTGACGAACCTCGCCACCCGACTCGGACGCTTCTGGTCGACCCTGGTGGTGGCCGCCGCGGGATCGACACTGGCCGCCTTCCCCGCGCTCATCGACGGGTTCAGCGACTTCATGTCGGCGATGGGCAACGTCTTCGCCCCCGTCGTCGGCGTCCTCCTCGCCGACTACCTCGTCATCAAGCGCGGCCGCATCGACGTACCGGCCCTCTTCGACCCCCACGGCCCCTACCGCTACACCGCCGGCGTGAACATCCCGGCCCTCGCCTGGTCCGCCCTCGGCGCCCTCGCCTTCCTCGCCCTGCCCGACACGATCCTCCCGATCCCCCTCGTGGCACTCGCCAGCGGAGCCGGCTACGCCCTCACGGCCAAGGTGCTCGCCGCCCGCCGGCACACCACCGCCCCCGGCGAACTCCGGCTTCCCACCCACAGCGCATGACCGGACGTCCCGCGCCGCAGCGGCCCCGCACCCCCTGACCGACCACATCACCGAACCCGCCCGGGGCCCGCCCCTCCCACCCGGAGGGCCGGGCCCCGGGCCGGTCCGCACACCACGACACCTTCCCCCGCCGCTGACGGCTTCAGCCGACGGATGTCCGGGCTGTCGGCGTCGTCGGCGCCCGATTCCGCGGGCAGCCGGTTCACCAGGTCCGGGCCGGCCGGGGCGGTGGCCGTCGCGGAGAGGACGCGGCCCCGTGAAGCCGTGGCACCGGATGCCGGATGCCGGTGGTTCCGGTGGGGGCGGCCGACGGTATGATCGGCGGCTGCGAAGGGGAGTAGCCCCGCGAACCGGTCGTCGACACGCTGGAGCCCGTTGCCGGGTTCCCGGTGGCCGGGCCCGCCGTCGGCGATGGTGGTGGGCGGGCGAGACCTTCGGCCCGTTGTCGACGACTGTGCGCGTCGGCGGGGCCGGAGTCGTGCTGCCCCCGTGCCGCCCGCCCTTCGGGTTCCCGCCGGTGCGGGAAGGCCTGACGAGTTTCGTGATCCATTTCGTTTTGCTCATCGTGTGCGCGGTGGCGATCTACCTCTCGTGCGAGTGGTTCGTCAACGCGGTGGAGTGGCTGGGCGAGCGCCTCAACGTGGGAAAGATGGCGGTCGGCACGATCCTGGCCGCCTTCGGCACCGCTCTGCCCGAATCGGTGGTCACCCTGGTCGCGGTGACCACCGGAGGCACCGAGGAGGCGAAGAACATCGGCGTGGGCGCCGCGATGGGCGGCCCCCTCGCGCTGGCGACCGTCGCCTACGGCGTCACCGGAGCGGCGCTGCTGGTCAAGCGCCGCCGCGACCGCGCCTCGGCCCTGGCCACCGGCGTCACCGTCCCGCCCGCCTCGCAGGCGCTGGGCACGGAGAAGGACATGCGGCGCCTGGCGAAGGACCAGAAGTGGTTCCTGCCGATCTTCTTCGTGAAGGTGTCGCTCGGCCTGGTCGCGTTCGCGTTCAAGCCTGCCCTGGGCGTGCTGTTCTTCGCCGCCTACGCCGTGTACTTCTGGCGCGAGATCCGCGCCAGCCGGGCCGACGAGGCCGCCGACGGCGATGACGGGGACGAGGAGGAGCTGGAGGCGCTGAAGATCCAGCCGAAGAAGGACTCGCCGGACACCTGGGCGGTCGTCGTCCAGACCCTGGCGACCCTCGTGGTGATCTTCATCGCCGCTCACTACTTCGTCGCCCAGCTCGACGTCATCGGCCCGATGCTCGGTCTGTCCGCCACCGTCACCGCCCTGCTGCTCTCCCCGATCGCCACCGAACTGCCCGAGATCATGAACGCGATCATCTGGGTCCGCCAGGGCAAGGTGAGGCTGGCGCTCGCCAACATCTCCGGCGCGATGATGATCCAGGCCACCGTCCCCAGCGGCATCGGCCTGCTGTTCACCAAGTGGCACTTCGACGGCCCGCTGCTGTGGTCCGGCCTCGTGACCATGGCCGCGATCGTCTACCTCCTGCTGACCATGCGCGCCCACCGGCTCACCCCGGCGCGGCTGACCGTCGCCGCCGGCTTCTACGCGGTCTTCGCCATCGGCTTGATCCCCATGCTCACCTGACCCCGCCCGTACGCGCCCGCCCCGTCCGCCGGGGATGGGGGCGGGCCACGGAACCCGCGCCGGACGTCACGGGGTGTGATGCCGGCGGCCCGTTCACCCCCCCGGCGCACTTCGCGGCCGTCGGACGGTCAGCCGTCCCCGAGGGCGGCCGCGGCCCCCGCCGCGAGGCGGACGGCGCGCCGCGCCACCGCCTCGTACGGGTCACCCGACTCGATCAGCTCGGCCGCCGCGTTCACCAGCCCCTGCAGCAGGCGTGCCGTCCGCACCGGATCCGGGTCGCCCAGCGCGGCGAGCGCCTCGGTCAGTGGCCGCAGGATCTCGGCATGCGCCTCGGCCGCGCCGCGCCGCAGGGCCGCCGCGTCCCGGTCGCGGGCCAGGGCCCGGGCGATGCGGTGTTCGCCGTCGCGCACCAGCGCCAGCTGCGCCCGCACGTACGCGGCGACCTGCTCGGCCGGGGCGGGCGGGGCGGCGGCCATCTCGGCGTGGATGCGTTCGGTCCAGCGTGGGGTGACCTCGCGCACCACCGCCTCCAAGAGCTCGCCGCGGTCGGCGAAGTACTTGTAGACGCTGTTGCGGGCCAGCCCCAGGCGCGCGGCCACCGCGCCGAAGGTCACCGCGGCGGCGTCGCCCTCCTCCAGCAGCTCGCGCGCGGCGACCACCAGCGCGGCACGTTGCTGCGCGCGGTGGTCGGCGACGGTGGCGGCACTGATCCTGGGCATGGAGGCCAGTCTAAGGAGCCCGCCCGGGAGGCCGCCGTCGGCCCGGGCCGGGACCCGGCCCGATGGGGAAGCCACCCCCCGCTTGGGGACGCGGTGTCGCCATCTTCTATCTTGGGGACGCCTTGTCCCCAAGATGGAAGAAAGGGCACCTCCGTGCTCCTCGCTCTGCTCGAACTGAAAGCGGCCCGCGGCCGTTTCCTCCTCATGGGCAGCGTCGTCGTCCTCGTCGCCGCCCTGGTCGGCGTGGTCTCCGGCTTCACCACCGGCCTCGGCGACGACACCGTCTCCGCCCTGCGCCGCCTGCCCGCCACCCACCTCGCCTTCGCCCCCGGCACCTCCACCGACCAGTTCGCCCGCAGCCTCGTCGACGACACCGCCCTCGACGGCTGGCGCGCCCGCCCCGGCGTCCGCGCCACCCCCCTCGGCACCACCATCACCCGCGGCACCACCGGGAGCGGCGTCGAGGTCGACTTCGCCGCCTTCGGCGTCGAACCCGGCTCCTTCCTGGACCCCGCCCCCGGCAGCCTGGAGCGGCCCGACACCGTCGTCGTCTCCCGCCGGCTCGCCGACCAGGGCGTGCGCCCCGGCGACACCCTCACCGTCGACCGCCTCGGCATCACCCTCACCGTCACGGGCACGACCGCCCGCTCCTCGTACGGACACGTCGCCGCGGCCTACCTGCCCATCGCCACCTGGCAGCGCATCCGCTTCACCGCCCCCGGCGCACCGGCCTCCGGCGCACCGACCTCCGGCCCTTCCGTCGACCGACTCCCCGGCCAGTACACGGCCGTGGCTCTGCAGGCGGACCCCGGCGTCGACCTCGCGGCCGCCGACCGGGACCTGCGCACCCGCACCCTGACCGTCGAAGCCGCCTACCCCGCCGCCCCCGGCTACACCGGCGAACGCGTCACCATGACCTCCATCCAGGCCTTCCTCTACGTCATCGCCCCGCTCGTCGTCGGCGCCTTCTTCGCCGTGTGGACCGTCCAGCGCCAACCCGAGCTCGCCCTGCTGCGCGCCATGGGCGCCTCCCGGCGCCGCCTGCTCGCCCACACCCTCGGCCAGGCCGCCGTCGTCGTCACGGCCGGCGCCCTCGCCGGAGCGGCCCTCGCCGGCGCCGTCGGCCTGCTCGTCGGCTCCAAGGTCCCCTTCAGCCTCCCCGCCACCGCCCTCGCCGCCACCATGGCCAGTGTCATCCTCACCGCCCTGGCCGGCGCCGCCGTCACCCTGCGCCGTGTCGCCACCGTCGACCCCATGACCATGCTCGGAGCCGGACGATGAGCCTGAACCTCCACGACATCACCGTCACCCTCGGCCGCGGCGACTCCCGTACCACCCCGCTGCGCGCACTGAACGCCGACTTCCCGGCCGGCCGGCTCACCGCGCTCCTCGGCCCCTCCGGCTCCGGCAAGTCGACCCTCCTCGCCGTCGCCGGCGCCCTCCTGCGCCCCGACACCGGCCAGGTCCTCCTCGACGGCGCCGACCTCGCCGCGCTCACCCCCTCCGCCCGCGCCCGGCTCCGCCGTGAACGGATCGGCTATGTCTTCCAGAGCGGCAACCTGCTCACCGGCCTCACCGCTCACGAGCAGCTGCTCGCCGCCGCGTCGATCGCCGGACGACCGGTCCGCACCGTGCGCGAGCGTGCTCGGCAACTCCTCGCGGACGTCGGCCTCGAACACCGCCTGCGGCACCGCGCCGACACCCTCTCCGGCGGCGAACGCCAGCGCATCGCCATCGCCCGCGCGCTGCTGCTGGAGCCCGCCCTGCTCCTCGTCGACGAACCCACGGCCGCCGTCGACCGCCCCCGGGCCGCCGCCCTGGCCGGCCTCCTCGCCGACACCACCCACCGCCACGGCTGCATCACCGTCGTCGCCACCCATGACCCGGCCGTGGAGAAGGCGGCCGACCGGGTCCTGGACCTCGCCTCCCTCTGACGAGGGCACGCCTTCCCGGCCTGCTCCGTGAACGGTCGGCCGGAGGTGTCGTGCGCGTCCGGTCCGCGATCACGGAAGCGACCCGGGGCCGGATGGAGCCGCCGATGGCGGCTGGTCCGGCCCCGGGCCGGCGCTGCGCCCACATGGACCGGACCCCGGAGGCCATCGCGTCCCGGTCCCTCCGTGTCCACCGGCGGCGACCGGGCTCGGGGGTCAGTGGCGGGGGTGGGGCGCGGAGAACAGCGCGTCGAGCTCCGGGAAGGCCATGGCCTGGGTGAGGGAGTCGTAGCCGCCGGTGCCGAGCAGCTCCTGCGCGGCGCGCCGGGCAGCGGCGTAGGCGGCCTGCGCCACGCCCGAGCCGAGACTGACGCGGGCCACGCCGAGGGCGCCGAGTTCGGCAACGGTCGGAGCGCCCGGACCGGCCATGACGTTCAGTGGGACGGGGACGGCCCCGGCCAGTGCCGCGATGGTGGCGGTGTCGGTGACGCCGGGGACGAAGACGCCGTCCGCGCCCGCATCGACGTACATGCGTGCCCGGGTCAGGGTTTCCTCCAGCCGGGTCTCCGGGGCGCCGAGCCCGAACAGGAAGGTGTCGACACGGGCGTTGAGGAACAGGTCCGAACCTGCCCGGTCGGCGCTCCGCCGGGCCGCGGCCAGCCGCCTCGCGAGTTCCGCCGGCGGCCGGGTGCCGTCCTCGATGTTGACGCCGACGGCGCCGGCCGCGAGCACGGCGGCCACTGTTTCGCCCACGCCGGCGGCGTCCGTCCCGTACCCGCCCTCGATGTCCGCGGTCACCGGGACGGCGACGGCGGCGGCGATCCGGCCGATCAGCTCCAGCGCCCGGTCGCGGGCGAGGACATCACCGTCCGGGGAACCCAGCGACCAGGCGACACCGGCGCTGGTCGTGGCGATCGCCGGGGCGCCCGCGGCCTCGATGACGCGGGCGCTCGCGACGTCCCAGGCGTTGGCGAGGGCCAGGGGTGCGCGTGCGGTGTGCAGGGAGCGGAAGAGGCCGGCGCTGTCCAGGTGCGTGGTGGTCATGGGCGCAGTCAAACACCGGTTGCCGCCCGCGTCCCGGCGGGAATCGGACATGGACGTCCCGGTCGGAGCAGGGCGGGGACCTGGCTGTCGTCGAGGCGGAAGGTGTCGGGGGCGGTGCCGATGGTGAGCGGTTCGCGGGCGGAGGCGGCGATGACGCGGTCGATGGTGGCGCGTACCTGCTCGCGGGTGCGGCCGAGGCCGTAGGCGCTGTCGCGTTGGCCACCTGGTCGTGGCGCTCGGGGGTCATGGCGGAGATGCCCCGGCGCCGCAGCAGGTGACAGGCCTTGGCGGTGCAGCCGCGTGGGGTCGATGTCGAGGGGGAACGGGTCGGTGAGCGGGCCTCCGGTAGTGGCTGCTGTGTCCGATCGGGAGAGTGGTCGGTGGATGGCGTGTCATCGGATTCACGGGGTCGGCCGTTCCTCCCGGGTGTGGAGAGGAACGGCCGGTGATGGGCCGGTGTGCGGCCCTGTTGGTGCTGAGGCTGTCAGGCGCAGTTGATGAGAAGCGAGGTGACGGCGGTGCAGGTGCGCGATGCGCTGTCGTTGGCGGGGTTGGGGTCGGCGGGTGTGCTGGTGGTGCGGGTGGCGGTGACGGTGTAGGGAGTGCCGAGGCTGAGGACGGCGACGGGCACGGTGATCTGACGGCTGGTGGTGGCGCCGGGAGCCAGGCTGGTGGTGGTGCAGGTGGCCTTGCCGGTGGTGAGGGTGCAGTCGGGGCTGGTCGCCCCGGTGGGGGTGGGCAGGTCCACGGTGACGGTGGCGGAGGCGAGGGTGCGGGGTCCGTGGTTGGTGAGGGTCACGGTGTAGTCGATCCGGCCGTTGAGCAGGCCGGGGTGGGGGGTGGCGGTCACTTCCACGCCGAGGTCGGCGAGCGGACGTTCGGCGATCGCGATGGCGACGGGGGTCGTGCCCACGGGGATGCCGCTGGTGGTGTTGGTGGTGGTGTCGATCACGGAGACGGTGGCGGAGTTGCCGTTGGCGGTGTAGACGTGGCCGCCGTCCGGGGTGACGGCCACGCCTCGGGGGGTGTTTCCGGAGGCGGTGGTCGCGGTCACGGTGTTCGTCGCGGTGTCGATCGTAGCGATGGTGGCGCCCTGGCCGCGGGAGACGTAGACGCGCGTACCGTCCGGGGACGCGGCGACGTCGTACGGGCCGTCGGTGAGGGGGATGCTGGCGGACACGGTGCTGGTGGCCGTGTTGATCACGGCGACGGAGTTGGAGTAGGGGCGGGTGACGTAGGCGCGGCTGCCGTCGGGGGTGAAGGCGACGCCCTGGGGGAATCCGCTGACGTTGATGGTGGCGGTCACGGTGTTCGTCGCGGTGTCGATCACCGACACCGAGCGGGCGTTGTAGTTGGTGACGTAGGCGCGGCTGCCGTCCGGGGAGACGGCCACCTCCTGCGGGGCACTGCCGACGGTGATGGTGGCGGTGACCGTGTTGGCCGTGGTGTCGATGACGGTCAGCCGCTGGAGGCCGCTGTTGACGACGTAGGCGCGGGTCCCGTCGGGTGAGACGGCGATGCCGTTGGCGCCGCTGCCGACGGGGATGGTCGCGGTGACGGCTCCCGTCGAGGTGTCGGTCACGGTGACGGAGCCGGCGTTCCCGTTGCTCACGTAGAGGCGGGTTCCGTCCGGGGAGGCGGCCACGCCTTTGGGGCCGTCGCCGACCGCGAAGGTGGCCGTGACGGTCTCGGTGGCGGTGTCGATCACGGAGACCGTGTCGTCGCTGTAGTTCGTCACGTAGGCGAGCGGCGCCTCAGCCGCGGTCCGTGCCGCGGGGGCGGAGTACGCGGCGGGGGCCACGGCGGTCAGCGAGGCCACAGCAAGGCCGCAGGAACCGGCGATCGCAAGGAGTCGGCGGCCGGGTCGACTCCAGGAGCGGACCGGTGCGGTGGGCAGGCTCATAAGGGGTTCCTCTCGTCGGGCCCGGCGTGGGAGCACATGGCCCGGTGGCCGGCCGGTGGCCCGGGTGGTGGTGGTGTGGAAGTGGGTCAGACGGTGCGGGTCACGTGCCGTACCGAGCGGGGGCCGGGGTGGCGGCCCGCCCGAGGGGCACCCCGGCCCTGGGGCGCCGGGGCCGTGCCGGGACACGGTGCCGGCGAGAGGCGCTGACCCGTCAGGGCCGATCACGTGCGGCTCGACGGCGTGAGGCTGTCGCGGTCGACGTCGTCCAGGAAGAAGAGCCGCTCGGGCTCGGAGCGGGTCGGCTCATCGGCGAACTTCCCGTACGCCTCGGCCTGTTCATCAGTCAGAAGATCCGCCGGCACGAACGAACCGTAGCCAGCCCTGGCACCCGCCCGGCGAGGTTTCCGCGATCCCCGGCGGAGCCACCCGTCGATGTGCTAAGGCCTGTCCGATATTTGATCCTGTGGCAGGTCGAGGTGAGTTGACGGACGCGGCGTGGGAGCGGATATCGCCGTAGGTGGACGGACGTGGCCGTTCGTGGCGCGGTCTCCCTGGGCGGTACGGGCCGTGGCAGACCGTCTACGAGCGGTTCGCCCGCTGGGAGGCGGACGGCACGTGGGCGAAGCTGCTGGAACATGTCGCGGTCCGCGATGACGCGGTGGGGCGGGTGAGCGCCCGCGACACGGTGATGCTGAACATGGTCGTCGGATCAGCGTCGCCCGGGTGAACCGCCCCGACCGGGTCGGCCGGTTTCGGGGGGTTCGGCGCTCAACCGGCTGCGGGTGCGGACCAGGATCCGCCCGAGCATGTTCCTGCCGTTCCCGGTTCTGCCCCGGCCCCAGTAGTGGTCGGTGGTGGTGTCCTCGACGATGTCCTCGTCACCGGTGGACAGCAGGAGGGCGCGGATGTCGGCGTGCGCGCGGAACTTGGCGTCCACCGCGCGGCGCATCACGTCGTCCTTGACCCGTTCCCAGTCCCTCCGCAGAGGCCTGGACGGGTCGCGGCCGAGCTCCGCCGCCCGCAGCGGCGTGCTTGCGCGCCGGACGAGGTCCGCGTGGCGGGTGCCCTTGAACTTCTGTGCCTGGAAGTAGTGTTCCGAGCTCGGCCACCAGAACCCGTCGAGGTCGAAGCCGTGATCGGAGAAGTTCGAGAAGCATCCGTAGGGGACTTCGTCGGCGCCGTAGAAGTAGATCGTCAAGGGAACCTCGCAGGTGTCACGGACACCCGCACCGTGTCAGAGGGGCTCCGGCCGCCGCAACCGGATTTGGCACACCGTCCGCCGTTGACGGTCAGGAGACCGCGGCCAGGTACGCCAGGGCCGTCGCGGTGTTCCGGGACAGGTCGAGCACGCTGTCCAGCACCAGCCGGTGGCCGGCCCACGGAGCGAACTCCTCCCGCCGCCGCTCCACCGCCTCCCAGGTCGGCTCGGGAAAGCCCTCGATCCCCCGCGACCGGCCCTGGAGCCGCCGGCGGTGCACCGCCGGATCCGAGCACACCACCTCGATGAACCTCACCGGCACGCCGCGGCGGGACGCCAGGGCGCGCCACTGCGCCCGAGCCTCCTCCACCGCGTTGACGGCGTCGACGATCACACTCTGGCCCAGGGCCAGCACGCCGTCGGCCACGGTCTCGGCCACGACGTACGCGGCGAGGCCGGTCGGCTGGCTCCGCGTCACCCCCGCCCGCCACATCGCAGCCTCGATCGGGTCCACCGACACGACCGGAGCGGCCAGCTTCCGCCCCAACTCCTCGGCCACCGAACTCTTTCCCGCACCGGGCAGCCCGGCCATCGCGATCAGCACGGGCCCAGACTCGCACGCCCGGCCGACCGCCGCCGACGGAGGGGCCGGTGTCAGGTGATCGTCCGGGGCGGCCCGGGCGGGACGGTCGGGTGGGCCGGGTCGTGGATGATCGGGGTGTGCTGGTGAAGACCGAGTCGGTGAGTACCGCGTTGCCGCCGCCGGGTCCGTCGGGGTCTCCGAGGGTCCGGGTGCACACGCCTGTCGGCAGCGCCACGGCGGTGTGGCGCGGTGGTGTGGAGGACGCGGTTGGCAGGCACCGCATCGAATGGGCCGTCGACGCGAATCTCCTCTGGGGCCGCAACACGTGGCCGGCCGAGCTCGCCGAACCGGGGGTACGCGAGGAGGCCGGCCGGGTCGTCCTGCGAGGACGGCTCCGGCTGACCGGAGACGGCGCCGCTGTCCTTGAACTGGGCGACTCGCAGGTGCTGTTCGACGTCGGTTCACCGCCGCCGCCGGACAGCGCCTGGGTGGAGATCGGCGTCGAAGTGGACAAGGTGGAGCTGTACCCCTACCTCCTCTGACCGGAGTCGCCGGACGCCGGCCGAGCGGCGTCCGGCGATGTGCGGTGGAGGTGGGCTACCCGGCCGAGCCGGAGCCGGAGCGGGGGCGCAGGGACAGGGGGCGGAGGTCGGCCCAGTGGGTGTCGGTCCACGAGGCGCAGGCGTCCTCGGTGCCGGTGAAGCCGGTGGGGTGCCAGCCGGCGGGGGTGGGGAGGTGGGCGGGGTGGAGGGCGTGCTGGTCCTCGTCGTTGACCAGCACGGTCCAGTGGGCGGCGGGGGAGTGGGACATCGGGGCTCCTGACGGCGGGGGGAGGACGGTCAGCGGAAGCCGCCGTCGATGCGGACGACCTCGCCGGTGAGGTAGCTCGCCCGGTCGGAGAGCAGGAAGGCCACCAGGTCGGCGACCTCCTCGGGGCGGCCGAGGCGGCGCAGGGCGACCTGGTCCAGGGACTGCTCGACGGCCTCCTCCGGCAGGTCGGCGACCAGGTCGGTGTCGATGTAGCCGGGGGCGACCACATTGGCGCGGATGCCGTAGCGGCCGACCTCCTGGGCGAGCGAGCGGGTGAAGCCGATGATGCCGGCCTTGGTCGCCGCGTAGTTGGTCTGGCCGGGGTTGCCGCAGACCCCGGCGACCGAGGAGAGGGTGACGATGGCGCCGTGCCGGCGCAGCGCCATGCCGTCGATCACGGCGCGGCAGGCGTGGTAGACGCCGCTGAGGTTGACCTGCAGGACGTCCTGCCAGTCCTGGTCCTCCATCAGCAGCAGCGGGGTGTCGCGCAGGATCGCCGCCGAGGCGACCAGCGCGGTGACCGGGCCGAGGGCGTCCTCGGCGCCGTCGACCAGCTCGCGGACGGCGGCGGCGTCGGCGACGTCGGTGCGGCGGACGTAGGCGGCGCGGCCGAGGTCCCGCAGCTCCTTCTCCAGGGTGCGGGCGGACTCGGCGTCGCTGCTGTAGCACAGGGCGACGTCGTAGCCGTCCTCGGCCAGCCGCAGGGCGGTGGCGCGGCCGATGCCGCGGGTGCCGCCGGTGATCAGCGCGACGGGGGTGGCCGTGCGGTTCATCGGGTGCCTTCCGGTCGGGGGAGCGGGGAGGTCAGGACGCGGTGGCGCAGCTCGGTGAGCGGCAGGTCGGGGTGGCGGGTCAACAGGTCCAGCACGAGCGGCCACTGGCGCATCATGGCGGCCATCGAACGCGGGTCGACGCGGTCCGGCGCGTACAGCCACAGGCCGCGCAGTCCGGCCTCGGACTCGTGCATCATCAGGTAGAGGTCCGCGTTGTGCGGGCGCATCTCGGTGATCAGCTCCGGGATCACCTCGGCGTCGCCGACGTTGAGGTTCAGCGGCGCCGCGCTCAGACCGTGCAGGTCCAGCGGCTCGCCGGCGACGTTGAGCAGGTTGAACAGCAGCCGCAGCGGGTTGCGGTCCTCCCCGGCGTCCCGGCGCAGCCAGCGCAGCGGGACCTCCTGGTGCAGATGGGCGTCCAGGACGCCCGCGCGCACCGCGGTGACCAGGTCGCGCACGGTGGCGTCGTCGGCCGGGCGGGGGCGGACCACCACCGGGTTGATGAAGAAGCCGATCATCTGCTCGGTCTGCGGGTGCTCCCGGCCGGCCAGCGGGAAGCCCACCGCGAGATCGGCGTCGCTGTCCGCGTAGCTCTGCAGCAGCAGGTGGAAGGCGGACAGCAGCAGCATGAACAGGGTGGTGCCCTCGCGCTGCGCGGCCTCCTTCAGGGCCGCGGTGATCTCCGGCTCCAGTACGAAGCCGCTGGTGTAACCCTCGACGGCGTCGGCCTTCTGGTGCTCGGGCGCCTCGAAGCGCGGCAGCTCCGGCAGGTCGGCGAGCAGCCCCTCCCAGTGGGCGACGTGCTCGTCGAGCTCGCCGTCGGCCAGCCGCCGCCGCTGCCAGGCCGCCCAGTCCGGGTACTGGACGGCCGGCTCGGGCAGCCGGGGCTCGTGGCCCAGCACCCGGGCCGCGTACAGCTCGCGCAGTTCCCGGCCGAGCAGCGCGTACGACCACAGGTCGACCACGATGTGGTGCAGCACCAGCACCAGGACCCAGGTGTCCGGGCCGGTGGTGACCAGGGTGCCCCGCACCAGCGGGCCCTCGGCCAGCCGGAACGGGCGGTCCACCTCGGCCCGGACCAGCCGCCGCAGCGCCTCGGTCCTGGTCGCCGCGGGCTCGTCGCGCAGGTCCGCGGCGGCCAGCGGCCAGCCGCCGGACGGGTCGGTCAGCTGGTGCCAGGAGCCGGCGCCGTCCTCGGTGATCCGGGTGCGCAGTGCCTCGTGGCGGGCCACGATCGCGTCCAGGCTGTCGCGCAGCGCCGCCGGGTCGAGGGTGCCGGTCAGCACCGTCGCGGTGATGACGTTGTGGTGCGAGGCCTCCGGGTCGACCGGCTGGTGCATGATGTCCAGCTGGGCGAAGGAGAGCGGCACACCGCCGGTGCGGTCGGCCCGGGGGACGGCGCCGCCGCGAAGCGCGGGCCGGGCCCGTCGGGCCGGACGCCGTCGGGCCGCCGGGGGGCGGACGGGCGCCGGGCCGCCGGCGCCGGGCAGGGCGGCGCAGCTGCCGACGGCCGCGAGCGCGGCGAACCACAGCTCGGCCAGCTCGCGCACGGCGGGCTCGTCCAGCACCCCCTCCGCCCAGGTCCAGCCGGCCGCCAGGCGCGGGCCGTCGGGGCCGTCGTAGCTGACGGCGTTCAGCTCCACCGGGTGGGTCCGCAGCTCTGCCGGAGCGTCGGCCCCGCCGCCGGTGTCGGTGGCGCCCAGGGCGAGCGCCGCGTCGGCCGTGACCGGCGCCCAGGGGGTGTCCGGGCCGGTGCCGGCGAAGCGCCCGAGGTAGTTGAACGCCACCTGCGGGGCGGGCAGCGCGGCCAGCTCGGGGGCGGTCCGCGGGTTGAGGCGGCGCAGCAGGCCGTGGCCGAGCCCGTCGCCGGGCAGGTCGGCCAGCTGCTCCCTGATCCGGACCACGGCGGCGGCCAGTTCGGGCCCCGCGTTCTCGACCGACGGCCAGCCGAGCGGGCCGGCGGCGAGCCGCACCGGCTGCACGCTGGTGAACCAGCCCACGGTGCGGGACAGGTCGACGCCCTCGGCGAGGTCCTCCTGGCGGCCGTGGTTCTCCACGGCGACCAGGACCCCGCTGTCGGGCGCGCCGTGCGGGGCGCGGCGGCGGCGCCACTCCTCCAGGGCGATGCCGAACGCCGCCAGCAGCACCTCCTGCACACCGGTGCGGAAGGCACCGGGGGCGGCGGCGAGCAGCGGGGCGGTGGACTCGGGCGGCAGCGTGAGGACCAGCCGGCCGGTGCCCCCGGACGGCCCGGCGGCATCCGGGATCAGCGCCGGGGTGTCAGCCAACAGACTTTGCCAGTCGGGGAGTTCAGCCAGACGGTGCGGATCTGCGGCCTCCTCGGCCAGCAGCTCGGCCCAGCGGCGCACCGAGGTGCCCACCGGGGCCAGCACCACCGGCCGGTCCGCCAGCACCGCCTCGCCCGCGGCCCGCAGGTCCGGCAGCAGGATCCGCCAGGAGACCCCGTCCACCACCAGGTGGTGCAGCACCAGCAGCAGCCGCCCGGGCCCGTGCGGCCCGGCGTCCAGCCAGACCGCCTGGAGCATCACCCCGGCCCGCGGGTCCAGCCGGCGCCGGGCGGCGGCGGCCTGGCGGGCGGTCAGCGCCCGCAGCCCGGCCGCGTCCAGGCCCTCGGCGTCCACCCGCAGCAGGTGGTCGGCGACCCGCACCGAGCCGGCCGGTCCGGCGTGCAGCACCCAGCGGCCGTCCGCCCGGGCGGCCAGCCGGGAGCGCAGCACGTCGTGGTGGTCGACCAGCGCCTGCAGCACGGCGGCCAGCCGCGGCAGGTCCAGCTCCCCGCCCGGTGGTACGGCGAGCACCGCCTGCTGGCTGAACTCGTCGATGGGAACGTCCAGTTCGCGCAGCCACTCGGTGATCGGGGTGGGGCCGATCTCGCCCGTCCCGAGGTCCTCGACGCCCGCCGCGTCCTGCGCGGGCACGGCCACCGACGCGAGCGCGGCCACCGACGGGTGGGCGAACACGTCGCGCGCGCCGATCACCAGCCCGGCCGTCCGCGCCTGCGAGACCACCTGGATCGCCTGGATGCTGTCGCCGCCCAGGTCGAAGAAGCTGTCCCCGGTCCCGACCTCCGGCAGGCCCAGCACCTCGGCGTAGATCGCGCACAGCGCCTCCTCGGCGGGGGTGCGCGGAGTGTCGGAGCCGGTGGCCGCGGTGAACTCGGGCGCCGGCAGCCGGTCCCGGTCCACCTTGCCGTTGGCGGTGAGCGGCAGCTCCGCCAGCACCACCACCGCGGCCGGGACCAGGTACGGCGGCAGCTGCGCGGCCAGCGCGGCCCGTACCGCCGCCGGGTCCGGCGCCGCTCCCGGACGGGGGACGACGTAGCCGACCAGGGCGCGCCGGCCCGGCTGGTCCTCCCGGACCGCCGCCACCGCCTGGGCCGCCTCCGGCAGCGCGGACAGCGCCGACTCGATCTCGCCCAGCTCGATCCGGAAGCCGCGGACCTTCACCTGGTGGTCGGTGCGGCCGAGGAAGTCCAGCTGCCCGTCCGCCCGCCACCGCACCAGGTCCCCGGTGCGGTACATCCGCTCCCCGGGCGGCCCGTACGGGTCCGGCAGGAAGCGGCGGGCCGTCAGGCCGGGCCGGCCCAGATAGCCGCGGGCCAGCCCGGCGCCCGCCACGAACAGCTCGCCGGGCACCCCGGGCGGCACCGGGCGCAGCTCGTCGTCCAGCACGTACACCCGGGCGCCCGGGATCGGCCGGCCCACCGGCGGGGCGCCGTCGCCGGGCACCAGCGGCCCGGTCAGGGTGGCGCACACCGTGGTCTCGGTCGGCCCGTAGGCGTTGACCATCCGCCGGTCGGCCGACCAGCGGTCGGCCAGCGCGGCCGGGCAGGACTCTCCCGCCACCACCAGCGACAGCCCGGCCGGCAGCCCGCCCTCCGGCACGGCGGCCAGCACGCTCGGCGGCAGCGTCGCATTGGTGACGCCGTACCGCTCGCAGGTGCGGGTCAGCGGCTCGCCCGGGAGCAGCTCCTCCTTCGGGACGACGACCAGCGCGGCGCCGGTCAGCAGCGCGTCGCAGCGCTCGGCCACCGAGGCGTCGAAGCTCGGCGAGGCGAACTGCAGCACCCGGGCGTCCTCGTCCAGGCCGAAGCCCTCGGCCTGCGCCGCGACCAGGCCCGGGATGCCGGTGTGGGTGACCACCACGCCCTTGGGGGTGCCGGTGGAACCCGAGGTGTAGATGACGTACGCCGCGTTCGCCGGGCTCAGCGGCCCGCTGCGGTCGGCGTCCGTCGGCGCGGTCGCGGGGTGCCCGGCGAGCTCGGCCGCCACCTCCGGCCCGTCCAGCACCAGCACCGGGACTTCGCCCGGCGCCAGCGCGCCGGCCGACCGCCCGTCCGTCAGCAGCAGCACCGGGCGGGCGTCCTCCAGCAGGAAGGCGATCCGCTGCGCCGGGTAGTCCGGGTCCACCGGCAGGTAGGCGGAGCCCGCCTTGACCACGGCCAGCATCGCCACCACCGAGGCGGCCGAGCGCGCCAGCGCCACCGCCACCGGCCGCTCCGGGCCCGCGCCGCGGGCGATCAGCAGCCGGGCCAGCCGGTTGGCCTCCGCGTCCAGCCGCGCGTACGTCAGCTCCCGCTCGGCGTCCAGCACCGCGAGCCGCTCCGGGGTGCGGGCCACCTGCGCCTCGAACAGCTCCGGCAGGGTGGCGGAGGGCAGCGCGCGCGAAGCCCCGTTCCAGCCGGTCAGCAGCCGCTGCCGCTCCTCGGGGTCGAGCAGCTCGACCTCGCCGATCGGCAGCCCGGGCGCCGCGCAGACCGCCAGCAGCATCCGGCGCAGCCGCTCGGCCAGCAGTTCCACGGTGGCCGGGTCGAAGACGTCGGCGTTGTACTCGATCACCCCGTCGATCCCGGCCGGCGCGCCGTCGCCCGGGGTGCGGCGGCCGGTCAGCGAGAACACCAGGTCCATCCGGGCGCCGCCGGTGTCCACCGGCAGGACCTCCTCACGCAGGCCCGGCAGGCCGAGCACCGCGTCGGGGACGTTCTGCCAGGCCAGCATCACCTGGAACAGCGGGTGGTGGGCGGTGGAGCGGGCCGGCCGCAGGGCGTCCACCAGGAACTCGAACGGCACCTCCTGGTGGGCGTAGGCGTCCAGGCCGCGCTCGCGGACCTGTGCCAGCAGCTCCCGGAAGGTCGGGCGCCCGGCGGCGGAGACGCGCAGCACCAGGGTGTTGACGAAGAAGCCGATCAGTTCCTCGGTGGCGGCGTCGGTGCGTCCGGCGACGGTCGCCCCGACCGGGACGTCCTCCCCGGCGCCCAGCCGGTGCAGCAGTGCGGCCAGCGCGGCGTGCACGACCATGAACTCGCTGGCGTCGTGCGCCCGGGCGAGCCCGGCGACGGCGGCGTGCAGCCCGGCGTCCCAGCGCAGCGCCACGGTGCCGCCGCGCCGGCTCGGCCCGGCCGGGTGCGGCCGGTCGACCGGCAGCGCGATCCGCTCCGGCAGGCCGTCCAGTGCCTGCCGCCAGTAGGCGAGTTGACGGTTCCAGGTGCTGTCCGGGTCGTCCTGGTCGCCGAGCAGCCGGCGCTGCCACAGCGTGTAGTCGGCGTACTGCACCGGCAGCGGCGCCCAGCGCGGCCGGCGGCCGTCGCGGCGGGCGGCGTAGGCGACGGCCAGGTCGCGCCCGAGCAGGGCGACGGACCAGCCGTCGGCGGCGATGTGGTGCACCACCAGGACCAGGGTGTGCCGCTCCGGGCCGTGCACCAGCAGCTCGGCGTGCACCGGGAGTTCCCGGACCAGGTCGAAGCGGTGGCGGGCGGCGGCCAGCACGGCCGGCGCCGCGTCCGCCTCGGGCACCTCGGTGACGGCCGGCGCGGCCTGCCCGGCGGCGGGGCCGAGCACGTGCTGGCGCGGGACGCCGGCGGTGTCGGGGAAGACGGTGCGCAGCGCCTCGTGCCGCTCGACCACGTCGGCGAGCGCGGAACGCAGCGCGGCGGTGTCCAGCGGGCCGCTCAGGCGGACCGCCATCGGGATGTTGTAGGTGGCGGACGGGCCCTCCAGCCGGTCCAGGAACCAGAGCCGGCGCTGGGCGAAGGAGAGCGGCAGCTCGTCGGGCCGGGCCTCGGGCGCCAGTTCGGGGCGCGGCGGCGCGGCACCGTCACCCCCGGGGCCGCCGCCGGCCAGGTGGCGGGCCAGCCCGGCCACCGTCGGGGTCTCGAACAGCGCCCGGACCTGCACCTCGGCGCCCAGCGCGGAGCGGATCTGGGAGACCAGCCGGGTGGCGAGCAGCGAGTGGCCGCCCAGGTCGAAGAAACTGTCGTGGACGCCGACCGCGGGCACCCCGAGCACCTTGGCGAACAGCGCGCACAGCGCCTCCTCGCGCTCGTCGCGCGGGGCGACGTACGCGGCGGCGAGGTCGCGGCGCTCGCCGTCGGGGGCGGGCAGCGCCTTGCGGTCGGTCTTGCCGTTGGGGGTCAGCGGCAGGGCGTCGAGCAGGACGTAGGCGGAGGGGACCATGTAGCCGGGCAGCCGTTCGGCCAGGGCGGCGCGCAGCACCGGGACGAGCCGGCGGGTCAGCCGACGGCGGGTGCCGCTGACGTGGCGGCCCCAGTCGGGCTCCTGCGGCGGGACCTCGGCGAGGCGCGGCAGGGCGTGGACGGGCGTGCCGTCGGCGCCGGTGCGGCGGGCGACGAGGGTGAGCGCGCCGTCGGGGCCGTGGCCGGACCAGTCGAGGTCGATCCGGTAGCCGGTGGCCTCGCCGAGCGCCCACAGCTGCTCGGGGTCCACGGCGTCCGGGCGCTCGGCGGGCACGTGCTCGGCGTCGGGGCGCTCGGTGGGCGGGGTGCCGGCCGCCGCCGGCTGCCCGAGGGTGTCGGCGAGGTCGCGCAGCCGGGCGTTGGGCACCGCGCGGACGGCCAGCAGCGCGGGCCGTTCGGTGGCCAGCCGCTCGCGCAGCGCCTCCACGGTCAGGCCCTCGGCCGTCCAGTCCAGCCAGGCGGGGGCGGGCTCGGGGGCGGGCCGGCCGGTGGTGAGCACGACGTCGTAGCGGAAGCGGGTCAGCTCGTTGGCGGTGGCGGCCCGCTTGGGCAGCACCCGGACCTCGGTGATCGCCGGGAAGCGCCGGGGCAGGGCGGTGAACAGCTCCGGGTCGAAGACGAGTTCCTCGTCCTCCTCCGTCCGGCGGCGCACCCGGGCGAGCAACTCGGCGGCGGGCAGGCCCGGTTCGGCGTGCGCCTCCTGCACCGAGAGGTGGAACGCCGACAGCAGCGGCAGGCTGCGGATGTCACCGAGGAACAGCGAGCCGCCCGGGGCGAGGCGGGCCAGCGCGCCCTCGACGACCCGCAGCAGGTAGCGCTCGTCCGGGAAGTACTGGACCACCGAGTTGAGCACGATGACATCGAAGAGCCGCTCGGGCAGCCGGTCGAGCCGGTCGGCCGGGCAGGCGTGCAGGGCGACCTCGCCGAAGGCGCCGGCGGCGGCGTCGACCACCGTGCGCAGGCCGTCCAGGGCGACCTCGGAGATGTCGGTGCCCCAGTACCGCTCGGTGTGCGGGGCGACCCGCTGGAGGATCAGGCCGGTGCCGCAGCCGATCTCCAGCACCGCGCGCGGGCGCAGGTCCAGCACCCGTTCGGCGGTGCGGTCGGCCCACTCGCGCATCTCCCCGGCCGGGATCGGCTCGCCGGTGTAGCTGCTGTTCCAGCCGCGCAGGTCCTCGCCGGGGATCCCGGCAGCGGTGGCGGAAACGGCAGCGGTGGCGGTGGCGGTGGCTGCGGCGGGGGCCTCCGGGGCGTCCTCCGGCTCGTCGTAGGCGGTGTCCCAGATCCGGCGCCACTCGTCGACCTGGTCGGTCCACTCCTCGGCCGGGCCGCCGCCGTCGCCGTCGACGCCGTCGGCGGCCGGCACCACGTACGCCACCAGCCGCTGGTCCCCGGGAACGTCCTCGCGCACCGTCACCACCGCGTGGCCGACCTCCGGGCGGGCGGCCAGCTCGCTCTCGATCTCGCCCAGCTCGATCCGGAAGCCGCGCAGCTTCACCTGGTGGTCCAGCCGCCCCAGGAACTCGATGCCCCCGCCGCGGCGTCGGCGCACCAGGTCCCCGGTGCGGTAGAGGCGCGCCGCCGGGTCCGGGTCGAACGGGTGCCGCACGAACCGGTCCGCCGTCAGCTCCGGCCGGCCCAGGTAGCCCCGGGCCAGGCCGGCGCCGCCGATGCACAGCTCCCCGGGCACCCCGGGCGGCACCAGCCGGCCCCGCTCGTCCAGCACGTGCAGCTCGGTGTTGGCGATCGGCGCGCCGATCGAGACCGGGCCCTCGCCGACCTCGGCCACCGCCGACCAGATGGTGGTCTCGGTCGGCCCGTACATGTTCCACAGCTCCATGCCGCCGGCCAGCAGCCGCCGTGCCAGTCCGTCCGGCAGCGCCTCGCCGCCGGCCAGTACCTTCAGGCCCGGCGCGCCCCGCCAGCCCGCGTCCAGCAGCATCCGCCAGGTGGACGGGGTGGCCTGCATCACGCTCGCCCCGGAGGAGGCCAGCAGCCGCGCCAGCCGCTCGCCGTCGGCGGCCGCGGCGCGCTCGGCGACCACCACCCGGGCGCCCTCCACCAGCGGCAGCAGCAGCTCCAGCAGCGAGATGTCGAAGGAGTGGGTGGTGACGGCGAGCAGGGTGTCCTCGGCCGTGAGGCCCGGCCGCTCGCCCATCGAGCGCAGGAAGTTGGCCAGCGCCCGGTGCGGGACCTGCACGCCCTTCGGCCGCCCGGTCGAGCCCGAGGTGTAGATGACGTAGGCGAGGTCCGCCGGGTCCACCGGCGCGCCCGGGTCGCCGGCCGGCTCGGCGGCGAGCTCCGCGCTCAGCTCGTCCAGGCAGAGCACCTCGGCGCCGGACGCGGGCAGCCGCTCGGCCACCGGCCGCTGGGTGAGCAGCACCGGCAGCCCGGAGTCGGCCAGCATGAAGGCGATCCGCTCCGGCGGGAACTCCGGGTCCAGCGGGACGAACGCGCCGCCCGCCCTGAGCACCGCCAGCAGTGCCACCACCAGGTCCACCGAGCGCTCGGTGCAGACGCCCACCAGCACGTCCCGGCCGACGCCGTGCCGCCGCAGCCGGTGCGCCAGCCGGGCGGAGCGGTCGTCCAGCTCGGCGTAGCTCAGGGCCTCGGCGCCGCAGCGCACCGCCTCGGCCTGCGGGGTGCGGGCGGCCTGCTCGGCGAAGCGGTGGTGCACCGGGCCCGGCCCGGGCCACTCCCGGCGGGTGTCGTTCCCGCGCTCGCGTTGCTCCCGCTCCTCGTCGGCCGAGAGCAGCGGCAGCTCGCCGACCGGGCGGTCCGGGTCGGCGAGCAGCCGCTCCACCAGCAGCCGCAGATGGCCGGCGAGCTGGTCGACGGTGGCCGCCTCGAACAGGTCGCTGTTGTACTCGAAGCGGCCGTTCAGGCCCTCCGGGCGGTCGAAGACCTGCAGCTCCAGGTCGAAGCGGGCGGTGCTGCTCGCCACCTCCATCGGCTCCAGGTGCAGTCCCGCCACCTCGAAGGAGGGCATCGCGATGTTCTGGTAGACGAAGGAGACCTGGAACACCGGGGTGCGGGAGAGGTCGCGCTGCGGGTGCAGCTCCTCCACCAGCCGCTCGAACGGCAGCTCCTGGTGGGCGAAGGCACCCAGGCAGACCGGCCGCACCCGGGCCAGCAGCTCCCGGAAGGACGGCGCTCCCGACAGGTCGGTGCGCAGCGCCAGCATGTTGGCGAAGTAGCCGATCAGCCGCTCGACCTCGGGGCGGCCCCGGTTGGCGACCGGCACCCCGACAACGACGTCCTCCTCCCGGCTGTAGCGGTGCAGCAGCACCTGGAAGGCCGCGAGCATCGTCATGAACGGGGTGACGCCCTCGGCCCGGCTGAACTCCCGCACCCGGTCCATCAGTTCGGCGGAGAGCGCGAACGGACGGGAGCCGCCGCGGGTGGTCCGCACAGCCGGCCGGGGCCGGTCGGCGGGCAGCTCCAGGGCGACCGGGGCCCCGGCGAGCGCCTCGGTCCAGTACGCGAGGTCGCCCGCCGCCCCGTCGCCCTCCAGTCGCTTGCGCTGCCAGACCGCGTAGTCGGCGTACTGCACCGGCAGCTCGGGCAGCGCGGCCTCGGTGCCGCCGGCGTAGCCGCCGTAGAGCGCGACGAGTTCGTCCAGGAACACCGAGGTGGACCAGAGGTCGCCGGCGATGTGGTGGATGGTCAGCAGCAGGACGTGCTCGTCGGCGGCGAGGCGCAGGAAGCGCATCCGCACCAGCGGGCCGGTGGCCAGGTCGAACGGGCGGGCGAACTCCTCCCGGGCCAGGGCCTGCACGCCCTCCTCGCCGTCCGGCCCGGCCAGGTGCTCGCAGCGGACGACGGCGAACTCCGGCTCGGCGCCCTCGGTGACCACCTGCACCGGCTCGCCGTCCACCTCGCGGAAGGTGGTGCGCAGCGCCTCGTGGCGGCGGGCGATGGCGGAGACGGCGCGCCGCCACAGCTCCAGGTCGAGCGGGCCGCGGATCCGGGTGGCGCCGCAGACGTTGTAGGCGGTGTCGCCGGGCGTCAGCTGGTCCAGGAACCACATCCGCTGCTGCGGGAAGGAGGCGGGGAAGCGGTGCCGGCGCGGGCGGGCGGCGGCCTGCTTGCGGCGCAGGCGCTCGGCGAGCAGGGCCCGCTTCTCGGCGGCGGACAGGGCCGACGGGTCGGGGGTGGTCATCGCGGGTCCGTCCTCGTGAGTGTCGCGGGTGCTCATTCCTGGTCCCCCAGGTCGGTGGACTCCTCGGCGAGCAGGGCCTGGAGCCGGGCCTCCACCTCGTCGTCGGACAGGCCGTCCAGGTCGTCCAGGTCGTCGAGCCCGTCCAGGGCGGCCGGCCCGGCCAGGTCAGCCGCGGCGTCCGGGCCGTCCGGGTCGTCCGGCGCTTCGAGGCCGTGGAGCTCGACGGAATCGTCCCGGCTCAGGGCCTCGATGGCCTCCCCGCGGTCGCCGCCGCCGGCTCCGGCCAGCAGCCGGACGGTGTGCGCGACGGTGGGGGAGTGGAAGAAGTCCCGCAGGTCGAGTTCGGTCCCGAAGCGGCTCTGGATCCGGGTGTTGATCTGCACGGCCGCCAGCGAGTGGCCGCCCAGGGCGAAGAAGTCGTCGTCCACGCCGACCTCCTCGACGCCCAGCACCTCCCGCCAGAGCGCGGCGACGGCCTCCTCCTGCTCGGTGGCCGGCGCCACGAACGGGGTCGCCAGGTCCGGGCGCGGGTGGCTGCCGCCCAGCGGCGCCAGCTGCTCCAGCTCCCGGGCCAGCAGCTCCGGGGTGATCGAGCGGGCCAGCCGGCGCAGCGCGTCGAAGTCCTGCGGGGTGACGACCAGGTGGGCCGGCAGCTCGGCCTGCGCCAGCACCCGGGCGAAGGCCGCCCGGCCGTCCGGCTCGCCGAAGCCCTCGCCGAGCGCCGCGAGCACCCCGGTGGCCTCCGGCCGCGGGGCGTCGCCGGCGGTGTCGCCGCCCGCGGACTCGGCCTCCGCGACGGTCTGCGCGATCTGCTCCAGCAGCGCGTCCACGTCGTTGATCCGCTTGACCGTGAAGTCGGTCACCCGCACCAGCAACCGGCCGTCCGGGTCCAGGAGTTCGAGATCGCAGCTGAGGGTCTCGCCGGTCGACCCGGCCGGGTGCCGGATCTCCACCGCGACGTGCACGGTGCCGGTCAGCGGGTGCAGGATCCGCAGGGAGCGGTAGGTCAGCGGCAGGTAGTACGGGTCCTCGGCGTGCAGCCGGAAGACGCCGCCGGCCATGTCGAGCAGTGCCGGGTGCAGCGGGTAGGCCTCCAGGTCGGCGAGGAAGGCGTCGTCCAGCCGCAGGGTGGCGAGCATCCGCCGCCCGCCGGTGCGGATCGTCTCCAGCACCTGCCAGCGCGGCCCGAACCAGAACTGCAGCGGTCCGCCGCCCTCCTCGAAGCGCTCCACGCCGAGCCGGCTGCGGATCTCCGCCTCGGTCGACAGCACCTCGGTCACCTCGCAGCGGGCCTCCACCTCGGCCAGGTCGCGCACCGTGTCCGGGCCGCGCTCGTGGAACGACGCCGAGCCGGTGGCGTGCTCGCGCCAGGGCGCGCCCTCGGCGGGGCGGCTGCGGACGGTGAACCGGGTGCGGCCCTCGTGCTCCTCGACCGTGGTGTACACCGTCCGGTGCTGCCCGTCGGGGACGATCACCGGCGTCATGAACAGCACGTCGTGCAGCTCCGTCTCGCGCCCGCCGGCCTGCCCGGCCAGCGCGGCGCGGACCAGTTCCAGGTAGGCGGTGCCCGGCACCAGGCCGTGGCCCATCAGCCGGTGGTCGTCGACGATCCAGCTGTCCGCGGTGGACAACACCGTCTCGTAGACCCGGGTGGTGCCCTCGGAGCGGACCAGCCGCAGCAGCGGGTGCCCGGTCTCCGCCCCGGTGGCGCCCGGCCGGGCGGTGAGTCCGGCGGCCATGCCGACGCCCTCCCAGGTGCCCCAGCCGAGCGAGGTCACCGGGCGGCCCTGCGCGCGCCGCCACTGGGCGAAGGCGTCCAGGAAGGCGTTGGCCGCGCCGTAGTCGCTCTGGCCGGGCCCGCCCAGGACGGCGCTGACCGAGGAGCAGAGCAGCAGGAAGTCCAGCGGGTCGTCCGCGCAGAGCCGGTCCAGCAGCAGGGTGCCGACGGTCTTCGCCGCCAGCACGCCGTCCGCCTCGGCCGGCGTGCGGCGGGCCAGCATTCCGGCCGACGGAGCCCCGGCGGCGTGCACGACGCCGTTCAACGGGCCGAACCGCTCGCGCAGCTCGGCCAGCCGGGCGGCCAGCCCCGACTCGTCGGTGACGTCGGCGCGCAGCACCGCGATCCGGGCGCCGCGCTCGCGCAGCCCGGCGAGCCGGCGGATCCGGACGCTGGTCGGGTCCTGCTCGCCGTGCGTCTCCAGCCAGTCCGGCCAGGCGTCCTCGGCGGGGAAGTCGGAGCGGCCGAGCAGACCGAGGACGGGCGCCTCGCAGCCCTGGGCCAGCTGTTCGGCGAGGGCCAGGCCGACGCCGCCGAGCCCGCCGGTGACCAGGTAGACGCCGCCGTCGCGCAGCTGCGCCGGGCCGTCGGCCGCCGGGCCGGCGTCGGCCAGCGGCAGGGCGTCGAAGTCGCGGACCCACCAGTGCCGTCCGCGCAGGGCGAGTTCGCGCTCGTCCGGGTCGCGCAGCAGCAGCGCGTGCAGGGCGCGCACCGCCTCCTCGGCCGGGGCGGCGGGGTCGGTGCCGGTGAGGTCCAGCAGCCGGCAGTCGACGTCCGGCAGCTCCTGCGGGACGACCGTGCAGGGGCCGGTCAGCAGCGCCTGCTCGGGGCGCAGCGGCTCCTCGCCGGTGACGGCGTGCACGCCCCGGCAGAGCACGTCGACGGTGACCGGCAGGCCGGGGCGGGCGTCCTCGACGGCCTGGGCGAGGGCGCTCAGGCTGTCCAGGCCGAGCCGGCGGGCCGCCGCCAGCCGCGCCTCGTTCAGGACGTGGCCGGCCGACGGGCCGTCGGTCGTGCCGCCGGTCGGGCCGTCGGGCGCGTCGTCGGCGAGGCTGAAGGCGTGCACCAGCCGAAGCGAGCCGGCGCTCCGGAGGTCGAGCGCGCCGAGCAGTTCGGCGAGCTGCGCGCGATCGGCCGGGTCCAGCGTCCAGGAGTGCTCGCCGCGGGCGAGCAGCGCGGGGACGCGCAGCCCGTCGCTGCGCGCGGAGCCGTCGTCGGCGCCGACCCGGACCACGGCGGCGCCCTGCCCGGCGAGGCGGTCGGCCAGGGCGGCACCGAGGCCGGTGCCGTCGCCGAGCACCACCCAGAGCGGCTCGCCCTCACGCACCGGACGCCCGGCGGCCGGGGCGAGGCGCTTCCAGCCCGGTGTGCGGAACCAGTCCTCGACCGGCACCGGTCCGGCCGGCCGCTGCGCCACGGCGGCGGTGCCCCGGTCCGGCTCGACCCAGTAGCGCTCGCGCTGGAAGGCGTAGCCGGGCAGCCGCAGCACCCGGCCGGTGGCGGGCCCGAGCACGGCGGGGTCGACGGTCACCCCGGCGCTCCACAGCGCGCCCAGCGCCCGGGCGAGCCGCACCCGGTCGTCCTCGCGCTCGTGCGGGTGCCGCAGCGAGGTGACCACCGTGCGGCCCTCCTGCCAGGCGTGGTGGCGGCGGACGAAGTCGCCGAGGGTGTGCCCGGGGCCGACCTCCAGCAGGACCCGGGACGGGTCGGCCAGCAGCAGCGCGGCGGCGTCGGCGAACCGGACGGGCGCGCGCAGGTGGCGGCCCCAGTACTCGGGGCTGGTCGCCTCCTCGTCGGTGATCCAGGTGCCGGTGACGTTGGAGCAGAACGGGATCCGCGGCGGGTGCAGCCGCACCGCGCGGACCGCCTCGACCAGCGGGCCGACCGCGCCGTCCATGGCGGCGGAGTGGAAGGCGTGCGAGGTGTGCAGCCGGCGGCAGGGGACGCCGGCGGCCTTGAGCCGCAGCTCCAGGCCGTCCACCGCCCCGGCCGGGCCGGAGACCACGCTCAGCTCGCTGGAGTTGACGGCCGCCACCGCGAGGTCCGGGTCCTCGCCGAGCCAGCGCGCGAGGTCCCGCTCGGCCAGGAACACGGTGAGCATCGACCCGGTGGGCATCGCCTGGACCAGCCGGCCCCGGGCGGCCACCAGCCGCACCGCGTCCTCCAGCGAGAACACGCCCGCCAGGCAGGCCGCGACGTACTCGCCGACGCTGTGGCCGGCCATGGCGTCCGGCCGCACGCCCCGGGCCTCCCACTGCCGGGCCAGCGCGTACTCGACCAGGAACAGTGCCGGCTGGGCGAACTCGGTGCGGGTCAGCCGCTCCTCGGCGGCCTCGGCCGCGCCGGGGGCGGGGAACAGCAGCGCGCGCGGGTCCTCGCCGAGCTCGGCGGCGAACAGTTCGGCGGCGCGGTCGAGTTCGGCGGTGAACACCGGCTCGCGGCGGTACAGGCCGCGGGCCATGTCGACGTACTGGGTGCCCTGACCGGGGAAGAGGAAGGCGACCGGGGCCCGGTCGGCGGCCTCGGCCGTACCGGCGGCGGTGACGGCGCGCAGCGCGGCCACGGTCCGCGCCCGGTCGAGGCCGACCACCGCGTGGCGCCGGTCGAAGGCGCGCCGGTGGTGGGCCAGGGTGTGGGCGAGGTCGGCCAGGGGCGTGGCGGGGTGCGCCTCCAGGTGGTCGGCGAGCCGCCGGGCGCCCTCGGCGAGGGCCTGCGCGCTCCGCGCGGACAGCGGCAGCAGGACGGGGGCGCCGTCCTCCTCGGACACCGGCGGCGCGGACGGCGCGGGATCGGGGTCCGGGCCCTCCTCCAGGACGAGGTGCACATTGGTGCCGCCGATGCCGAAGGAGCTGACCCCCGCCCGGCGCGGACCGCCGCCGCGCGGCCACGGCCGCAGCCGGTCGTTGACGAAGAACGGGCCGGACTCCAGGTCGAGTTCGGGGTTGGGCTTGGTGAAGTGCAGCGACGGCGGGATCGCCTCCTGCCGCAGCGCCAGCACCGCCTTGATCAGCGCGGCGACCCCGGCGGCGGCGTCCAGGTGGCCGATGTTGCTCTTCACCGAGCCGATCGCGCAGTAGCCGGTGGCGTCGGTGGACTCCCGGAACGCCCGGGTGAGCGCGGCGAGTTCGATCGGGTCGCCGAGCGCGGTGCCGGTGCCGTGCGCCTCCACGTAGCCGACCGAGTCGGCCGTCACGCCGGCCATCGCCAGCGCCTCGGCGATCACCGCGGCCTGGCCGTCGACGCTCGGCGCGGTGTACCCGGCCTTCAGCGAGCCGTCGTTGTTGACCGCCGAGCCGAGCACCACCGCGTCCACGGTGTCGCCGTCACGGCGGGCGTCGGCCAGCCGGCGCAGCACCACCACGCCGGCGCCGTTGCCCGGCACCGTCCCGCCCGCCGCCGCGTCGAACGGCCGGCAGTGGCCGTCGGGGGAGAGGATGCCGCCGGGCTCGTACGCGTAGCCCTGCTCCAGCGGCGAGCCGATCGACACGCCGCCCGCCAGCGCGACGTCGCACTCGCCGTTGAGCAGGCTCTGGCAGGCCAGGTGGACGGCGGTCAGCGAGGTGGAGCAGGCGGTCTGCACGCTGAGCGCCGGGCCGGTCAGGCCGAGCTTGTAGGCGACCCGGGTGGCCAGGAAGTCCTTGTCGGAGGCGAGCAGCGTCTGGTACGGGCCCGCCGAGTCGAAGACCCGCCGGTTGGCCGTCACATTGTGCAGCAGATAGGTGTTCATGCCGGATCCGGCGAACACCCCGATCCGCCCCTCGAAGGCCTCCGGCACGCAGCCGGCGGACTCCAGCGCCTCCCAGGCGCACTCCAGGAAGACCCGGTGCTGCGGGTCCATGATCTCGGCCTCGCGCGGGTTGTAGCCGAAGAACGCCGCGTCGAAGCGGTCGGCGCCCTCCAGCACCCCCTTGGCCCGTACGTAGCCGTCCCGGCCGGACACCTCGGGGTCCACCCCGGACGCCCGGAGCCCCTCCTCGGAGAGCGCGGCGATCGACTCCCGGCCCTCCTCCAGGTTCCTCCAGAAGGTGTCGACGTCGGGGGCGCCGGGGAAGCGGCCGGCCATCCCGACGATGGCGATCTGGTCGAGTTCTTCGGACATCTCCGGCATCGGGGTCTCCTGTCGCCCTCTCACATCGGTGCCTCAGGAACGGGCGCGGCGTGCGGCCGCCTGTTGCCGCCGGGCTCCTGCCCGGCGTCGGTGTTCCGCGCGTTCACGCGCGTCCGGTCCGGGGGCCGCGGACGGCTCCCCCTCGGACCGGCTCAGATGGGCGGCCAGCGAGGCCACCGTCGGGTGCTGGAACAGTTCGACCATCGACACCCGGTGTCCGGTGTCCGCGGCGAGCAGCGAGCGCAGCTCGGCCATCAGCAGCGAGTGCCCGCCGAGGTCGAAGAAGTTGTCGTGGGCGCCGACCCGCTCGATCCCCAGCACCTTGCGCCAGAGTTCGGCCAGCGTGCGCTCCAGTCCGTCCCCGGGCGCGGCGAACGGCGCGGCCCCGGGCCGCTCCTGCGCCGGCTCGGGCAGCGCGGAGTGGTCCACCTTGCCGCTCGGGGTGAGCGGCAGGGCGTCCAGCACCGCGAACGCGGCGGGCACCATGTAGCCGGGCAGCCGCTCCCGCAGATGGGCGGCCAGCTCGGCGGGCCCGGGCGCCCCGGTGTCCGCGTCCACGGTCAGATGGGCGACCAGCCGTACGTCCCCGGACCGGTGCTCGCGGGCCGTCACCACCGCCTCGCGCACCGCGGGGTGCGCGGTCAGCACGGCCTCGATCTCGCCCAGCTCGATCCGCAGGCCGCGCAGCTTCACCTGGTGGTCCAGCCGGCCCAGGAACTCCAGCGCGCCGTCCTCGCGGAACCGCGCCAGGTCCCCGGTCCGGTACAGCCGCGCCGCCGGGTCCGGGTCGAACGGGTCCGGTACGAAACGCTCGGCGGTCAGCTCGGGCCGGTTGAGGTAGCCGCGGGCCAGGCCCCGGCCGCCGATGTGCAGCTCCCCGGGCACCCCGACCGGCAGCGGGCGCATCGCCCCGTCCAGCACGTGGATCCGGGTGTTGGCGATCGGCCGGCCGATCGGCACCGGGCGGTGCGGGTCCGGGTCCGGGCGGCAGGTCCAGTGGGTGACGTCGACGGCCGCCTCGGTCGGGCCGTACAGGTTGTACAGCCGGGCCCGGGAACGGGCCAGGAAGCGGTCCTGGAGGTCGCGCGGCAGCGCCTCGCCGCTGCACACCACCCGGCGCAGCGCGGTGCACTCCTCCACCGGCTCCCGCAGGAAGGCCTGCAGCATGGACGGCACGAAGTGCGCCGTCGTCACCCGCTCCGACCGGATCGTGCGGACCAGGTAGCCCGGGTCCCGGTGGCCCTCGGGGCGGGCCAGCACGAGCGTGGCGCCGGCGGCCAGCGGCCAGAAGAACTCCCACACCGACACGTCGAAGGAGAACGGCGTCTTCTGCAGCACCCGGTCGGTGGCGTCCAGCCGGTAGGCGTCCTGCATCCACAGCAGCCGGTTGCGGATCGCCGCGTGCACGTTCATGACGCCCTTGGGCAGGCCGGTGGAGCCGGAGGTGTAGATGACGTAGGCGAGGTCCTCGCCGCCGATCTCGACGTCCGGGGCTGTGTCGGGCTCACCGCCCGGCGCCGCCTCGAACTCCTCCACGCACAGCACCTCGGCCTCGACCGCCGGCAGCCGCCCCAGCACCCGGCGCTGGGTGAGCAGCACCGGCACCCGGGCGTCGCGCACCATGTGCTCCAGCCGGGCGGCCGGCAGCTCCGGGTCCAGCGGCAGGTAGGCGCCGCCCGCCTTGAGCACCGCCAGCAGCGCCACCACCAGCTCCGGCGAGCGCTCCATCCCGACGCCCACCACCACGTCCCGGCCCACGCCGAGCCCGCACAGCCGGTGCGCCAGCCGGTTGGCCCGGCGGTCCAGCTCCCGGTAGCCGACCGAGCGCCCCTCGAAGCGCAGCGCCTCGGCCTCCGGATCGAGCCGGGCCTGCTCCTCGAAGGCCCGGTGGATCCAGCCCGCGTCGGCCGGCCACTCCTGCTCGGTGGCGTTGAACTCCTCCACCACCCGGCGGCGTTCGCCCTCCGTCAGCAGCTCCAGCAGCTCCACCGGGCGCTCCGGGTCCGCGACCGCCTGCTCGGCCAGCCGGCGGAAGTGCGCGGCCAGCCGCTCGACGGTGGACTCGTCGAACAGGTCGCGGTCGTACTCGAACCAGCCGCTCAGCCCGCCGTCCCGGTCGAAGGCCTGCAGCTCCAGGTCGAAGCGCGCGCCGCCGCTGCGCACCAGCACCTGCTCCAGCCGCGCGCCGCCCAGGGTGAGGTCCGGCACCGCCTCGCGGCCGTAGGCGAAGCTCACCTGGTACACCGGCGGGCGGCTGAGGTCACGGGCCGTGCCCAGCTCCCCGACCACCAGCTCGAACGGCACCTCCTGGTGCTCGTAGGCGCCCAGGCAGGCCGCGCGCACCCGCTCCAGCACCTCGGTGAACGACGGGTCGCCGCCCAGCTCGGTGCGGATCGGCAGGGTGTTGACGAAGTAGCCGATCAGCGGCTCCAGTTCGGGCCGGTCGCGGACCGCCGTGGGCACGCCCACCACCACGTCCCGCTGCCGGCTGTACCGGGCGAGCAGCACGGTGAAGACAGCCAGCAGCGCCATGTAGGTGGTCGCGCCGCGCCGGTGGGCGAGCGCGGCCAGCTCCCGCACCAGCGGCTCGGGCAGCTCGAACGGCAGCGCGCCGCCGCGGAAGCCCTGCACGGCGGGCCGCGGCCGGTCCGTCGGCAGCTCCAGCGCGGCCGGCGCCTCGGCCAGCCGCTCCCGCCAGTACGCCAACTGCCCGGCCCACCGGCCCTTGTCCTGCTGCTCGCGCTGCCAGACCGCGAAGTCGGCGTACTGCACCGGCAGCTCCGGCAGCGGCGAGGGCCGGCCGTCGGCGAACGCCGCGTACAGCGCGGCGAGTTCGGACAGCAGCACCCAGAACGACCAGCGGTCCGAGACCAGGTGGTGCAGCGCCAGGACGAGCACCGACTCGTTCTCGCCGGTGCGCAGCAGCGTCAGCCGCACCGGCGGCCCGGTCTCCAGGTCGAACGGCTCGCCGATCGCCGCCGCCGTGATCCGCTCCTCCAGCCCGGCCGCCGTCAGCCCGGCGTCGCGCAGGTCGACCACCGGCAGCTCCGGCGCCGGCAGCGGCCGCACCACCTGGACCGGCCGGCCCTCGCGCAGTCCGAAGGCGGTGCGCAGCGCCTCGTGCCGGCGGACCACCTCGGTGAACGCCGTGCGCAGCACCCCGGCGTCCACCGGGCCGCGCACCCGTACCGCGCCCGGCACCACGTACGCCGGGTTGTCGGGGCGGACCTGCTCCAGGAACCACATGCCCTGCTGGAACACCGAGAGCGGGAAGACGTCCTCGGCCGGGCCGTCCGCGGCCCGCCGCTTCTCGGCGAGCAGCTGCTCCAGGCGCGCCCGCTGCTGCGGGGTCAGCGCGGCGAGGCGTTCGTCGAGCTCAGCCATCGGACCGCTCCGTCTCCCCGGTGACCTGGTCCAGCAGGGCGAGCAGCTCGGCGTCGTGGTCCGCGGAGCGGGCCACCCGGCGGATCGTCGCGTCCTCGTCGGCCTGCTCCGGCCCCGATCCGGCGGCCAGCCCGGCGACCACCTGCTCGGCCAGGCTCCGCACGGTGGCGCCCTTGAGGAAGTCGGCCACCGTCACCTTGACGCCGAGGCGGCCCTGGATCTCGTTGCGCAGTTCCACCGCCATCAGCGAGTCCAGCCCGAGGCCGGACAGCGGTGCGTCGGCGTCCACGGTGGCCGCGCGTGAGCCCAGGGCGGTGCGCACCCCGGCGGTCAGCCCGGCGACCAGGGTGTCGACGCGCTGCTCGGCGGGGGCCTTCAGCAGCTCCTCGGCGGTCGGCAGGGCGCTCGCCGCGGCCCGGCCGGGCGCGCCGGGCAGCGGCGCCGGACGCTCGGCGGTCCGCTCCGCCCGCTCGCGGCGCTCCGGACGCTCCGGACGGTCCGGGCGGCCGGCCCGGGCCGGGTCCCGGCGGGTGGTCCGCACGGCGGTGGCCTCGCCGCTGGGCTCGTGCCAGCAGCGGGTGGCGGCGAACGGGTAGTGCGGAAGCGGCGTGCGCGCCCGCGCGTAGTCGCGGTCGAAGCCTGCCCAGTCGACCTCCGCGCCCTCCACGTACAGCCGGCCCAGGCTCCCCAGCAGGACCTCCCAGTCGTCGTACTTGGGCCGCAGGCTGGGCAGCATCAGCACGTCGTCGCCGGTCAGCACCTCGCGGACCAGGCCCAGCAGGGTCGGTGCCGGGCCCACCTCCAGGAAGGTGCGGTAGCCCAGCTCGTGCAGCGAGCGCACCCCGTCGGCGAAGAGCACCGGCTGCCGGGCGTGGCCCAGCCAGTACTCGGTGTCCAGCGGCCGGTCCCAGGGCCAGAGCCCGCCGGTCAGGTTGGACACCAGCGGCAGCCGCGGCGCGCCGAAGACGACCTTCTCCAGGGCCGTGCGCAGCGGCTCCAGCACCGGCTCGACCAGCGGGGAGTGCGAGGAGGTGGAGATCCGCAGCCGGCGCACCTCGGCGCCGCGCGCGGTGAACGCCTCGCAGAGCGCGTCGACCACCTCCCGCACCCCGGAGACGGTGGTGTTGGCCGGGCCGTTCACGGCCGCCACCGCCACCAGCGCGGCGTCATGGCGGGCGACCTCCGCGGCGACCTCCTCCGCCGGGGCGGAGATCGCGGCCATCGCGCCGGACTCGGCGAGCCGCTGCAGCAGTCGGCCGCGCTCGGCGACCAGCCGCAGCCCGTCCTCCAGCGGCATCGCCCCCGCGAAGCAGGCGGCGGTGTACTCGCCGAGGCTGTGCCCGACCACGGCGGCCGGCTCCACGCCCCAGGAGCGCCACAGCTCGGCCAGCGCGTACTCCACGGCGAACAGGCCGGGCTGCGCGAACTCCATGGTGTCGATCAGCCCGGCGTCCGCCGCCGAGGCCGGGTACACGGCGGACAGCAGCGGGGCCGGCAGGACGTCGCGCAGGATCTCGTCGCAGCGCTCCAGGGTGCGCCGGAAGGAGGGCTGGGTCTCGAACAACTGCCTGGCCATGCCCGCGCGTTGCGGCCCCTGGCCGGTGAACAGGAAGACCGGTTCGGCGCCGCCCGGCCCGTCGCCCCGGGCGGTGCCCAGCAGCAGGCCCTCGCCCGGGTCGTCCCGGACGAAGTCCGCCAGCCGGTCGGCGAGGTCCCCGGCGGAGGCGCCCACCGCGGCGAGCCGGTGCGGGAAGTGCGAGCGGCCGGTGCCGGCCGAGAAGCACAGGTCGGGCGCGGCCTGCGGGCCGGCCGCCGCCAGCCGGTCCTGGTAGCGGCGGGCGAGCTTGAGCAGCGCACCGCCGCTCTTCGCCGACAGGGCCAGTACGGACAGCGGGCGGCTGCCGTCCGGCTCCGCCGACGGGCGGCGCGGCGCCTGCTCGACGATCAGATGGGCGTTGGTGCCGCTGAAGCCGAAGCTGCTCACCCCCGCCGTGCGCGGCCCCGCACCGTCGGGCCACGGGGTCGGGGCGGTCGGGACGGCGAAGGTGGTCCCGTCGAAGGAGATGTGCGGATTGAGCTCCCCGAAGTGCAGGTTCGGCGGGATCAGCCCGCGGTCCACGCACAGGACGGCCTTGATCAGCCCGGCGATCCCGGCCGCCGCCTCCAGGTGCCCGAGGTTGGTCTTCACCGCGCCCAGGTAGAGCGGCGCGCCCTCGGCGCGGCCGTAGACCTCGGCCAGCGCCGCCACCTCGATCGGGTCGCCCAGCTTGGTGCCGGCGCCGTGCGTCTCGATGTAGCCGAGCCGCTCCGGCCCGATGCCGGCGGCGGCCAGGGCGTGCCGGAACACCTCGCGCTGCGCGGCCCCGTTCGGGGCGGTCAGCCCGGAGCTGCGCCCGTCCTGGTTGACGGCCGAGCCGCGGATCACCGCGAGCACCCGGTCGCCGTCGCGCTGCGCGTCGGAGAGCCGCTTGAGCACCACGATGCCGCAGCCCTCGCTGCGCACGAAGCCGTTGGCCGCCGCGTCGAAGGTCTTGCAGCGGCCGTCGTCGGCGAGCATCTCCGGGAACTGCGAGAAGGAGATCGCCGCGTCGGGGGAGACCACCGCGTTGACGCCGCCGGCCATCGCCAGGTCGCACTCGCCGAGGCGCAGGTTCTGGCACGCCTGGTGCACGGCGACCAGCGAGGAGGAGCAGGCGGTGTCCACCGAGACGCTCGGCCCGCGCAGGTCCAGCAGGTAGGAGAGCCGGCCGCTGGCGATGCTGTGGGCGACGCCGGTGCTGGCGTGGGCGGTGATGTCGGCCGGCTCGCGGAACACCAGCCCGGCGTAGTCGTTGCTGCAGATGCCGAGGAACACCCCGGTGCGGCTGCCGGCCAGCGCGTGCGGGGCCTGCCCGGCGTCCTCCAGGGCCTCCCAGGCGACCTCCAGGACCAGGCGCTGCTGGGGGTCCATGGAGACCGCCTCGCGGCGGGAGATGCCGAAGAACTCGTGGTCGAAGCGGTCGATCCGGTCGAGGAAGCCGCCCCAGCGGGTGCTGTGCCGGCCGGGGGTGCGCGGCCGCTCGTCGTAGTACGCGTCGACGTCCCAGCGGTCGGCCGGGATCTCGCCGATCGCGTCGGTGCCGGCGGTCAGCAGCTCCCAGTACGCGTCCGGGTCGCCCACGCCGCCGGGGAAGCGGCAGCCGACGCCGACGACGGCGATCGGCTCGGTCCGGGCCCGCTCGTGGGCGTCGATCCGGTGCTGCATCCGCTCCATCGTCAGATAGGCGCGCTTCATCGCCGTCATGGACGCGGACCGGTCGTCGGGCGCGGGCGTGGCGGGCCGGGTGGTGTCGTCGTGTGTGGTCATCGTCCCTGTCCCCGGTCGGTCGGATCGGCATCGGAAGCGGCGTCGAACTGCTCGGTCTTGGCGAGGAGGAGGGCTTCGAGCTCGCTCTCCGAGAGGCCGTCGAGGTCGACGGGTTCGACGGTGGCGGGAGTGGTGGCGGGGGTGGCGACGGCGGCAGGTGCGGCCGGGGCGGCGGTCTCCCGCGTCGTGGCGGGCCCGGCCGGGGCGGGGCCGTTCGCCGCGGCCTCCAGCGGGATCCCCATCCGCTCGGCGAGGAAGGGCACCAGCGCGTCCAGCGTCGGGTACTGCCAGCCGAGGGTGGCGGGCAGCGGCACGCCGAGCGACAGCTCCAGCCGCGAGCGCAGCTCCAGGGTGCGCATGGAGTCGAAGCCGAGGCCGGCCAGCGGCGCCGAGGCGTCGACCGCGGCGGCGTCCGCGCCGGGCCCGTCCAGCACCCGGGCGGCCAGCTCCCGGCAGTGCCGGACCAGCAGGGCCCGGCGGCGCCGGCCCGGCTCGACCTCCAGCAGCCGTCGGCGGATCGCCGCCCCGCCGTCGGCCTGCGCCTCGGGCGCGCCGTCGCCGGTCGCCGAGGCCCGGACCACCGCGGCCGGGCTGCCCAGCAGCCGGGCGAGCGAACCGAGGCCCTCGCCGTCGACGCTCAGCGCGGGCAGCCCGAGCGCCCGGCGGTGCGCGGCGAGCGCGTCCAGGCAGGCGCCGAGCGCGCTCTCCCGGCCCGGGCCGGTGTCCGGGTCGCACAGGATGAAGAAGTCCAACTCCAGTGCGGCCGTGGCGAGGTGGAGCTGCCAGGCCTCGGCGGCCCGGGCCGCCGAGGCGCGCAGCGGGTCCTCCTGCGAGGCGGCCTCCTGCGAGGCTCCCGCCAGATGCACCACCCCGGCCAGGTCGAGCCCGGCCGGCAGCGCCGGCGGCTCCTCGCCGCGCGTCGGGTCCGCGACCGACAGCGCCACCTCCACGCCCCGGGCGCGCAGCCCGGCCACCGCCTCGGCGGCCGGGCCGGCGTCGGCGCTGGGGGAGCGCAGCAGGACGATCCGGCGCGCGCCCAGCTCCGCGAGGCGACCGGCCGCCGCCAGCGCGGCGGGCGTCGTCCCGCCGGTCACCAAGTAGCCGGCCCGCGCCGCCCGGACCACCGCCGGGCTCGGCGGCACCGCGATCTCCGGCGCCGGCTCCGGGCGCAGCACCAGCTTGCCCAGGTGCCGGGCCTGCGCCATGGCGGCGAACGCCTCCCGGGCCTCGCCGAACGGGCGGGCGGTGACCGGCAGCGGACCGAACTCGCCGGTCTCGAAGCTCCGCACCACCTCCGCGAACAGCTCCGCGAGCAGCTCCGGCCGGGCGTGGAAGGTGTGGTCGAGGTCGACCGCGAACAGCGCGCGGTTCCCCTTGAGGTGGCCGAGGCCGATCGGGCTGTCGTCGAAGATGTCGCGCTTGCCCAGCTCGACGAACCGCCCGCCCGGCGCCAGCAGCGCCAGTCCGCGCCGCAGCGCCTCCCCGGTCAGCGAGTTGAGCACCACGTCGACCCCGCGCCCGTCGGTGGCCTCGGCGAGCTCGTCGGCGAAGGCCGTCGAGCGCGAGTCCATCACCCGCTCGATGCCGCCCAGTTCGCGCAGGAAGCGGCGCTTGTCCGGCGTCCCGGCGGTGGCGAACACCCGCGCCCCGCGGCGCCGGGCCACCGCCAGCGCGGCCAGCCCCACCCCGCCGCTCGCCGAGTGGATCAGCACCGTCTCGCCCGCCCGCAGCCGGGCCAGGTGTTCGAGACCGTAGACGGCGGTCAGGAAGGCGATCGGCACGGCCGCCGCCTGCTCGTCGTCCAGCGCCCCCGGTTGCGGCGCCACCAGGTGCGCCTCGGTGGTGGCGTACGCCGCCAGCGCGGAGGGCACCACGGCCATCACCCGGTCACCGACCCGCAGGCGCTCGACGCCCGCGCCGACCGCGCTGATCCGGCCCGCGCACTCGACACCCAGCGGGACGCTGCCGGCGGCGCCGGGGTAGGCGCCCATCGCCTTGAGCACGTCGCTGAAGTTCAGCCCGGCCGCCGCGATCTCGATCTCCACCTGCCCGGGCCCGGGCGCCGTCCGCTCCCAGCGGGTCGGCGTCAGGCTCTCCAGCAGGCCCGGACGGACCGCCAGGATCCGGTGGTTGGTGTCCAGCTCGGGATCGAACGGCCGCCGCTGCCAGCCGGGCTCGGTGCCGTCCGCGGAGTCCTGGGGCACCCGGACCGGGACGTGACGGACCGGGCCGCGCAGCGCGGCCGACTCCTCCCCGGCGGGGCGCAGCAGCACGTCCAGCAGCCGGGCCGGGTCGTCCCCGGCCGGGTCCGGATCGAGGTCGACGAGCAGTGGGCGGGGCGCGCCGGGCCCCTCCGCGGCGGGGCCCCGGAGCAGCGCCTGGGCCGGGTCGGGAGCCGGGTCCCGCTCGTTCACCCGCTGCGCGCCCCGGGTGAGCAGGGCCAGCCGCGGCGTGCCGGGCAGGCCCTCCTCGGCCAGCTCCCGGAGCAGTTGGAGCGCCGGGCGCACGGCGTGCTCGCGCTCCTCGGTGAGCGGGAACGGCGCGGGCCCGTCCGGGCCGGACACGGTGTCCAGGCCCCAGGCGTAGACCAGCCCGGCCCACGGCTCGTCGCCGGCCGCCCGCAGCTCCTTGAGCAGGGCGGTGAGGTCCTCCGGGCGGCGCGGGTCGAGTTCGTGGCGCAGCGGGTCCAGCCGCCGCGACCGCTCACCGGGGGTGACGGTCACCCAGCTGCCGCGCCGGGCGACCAGCTCGGCGCCGAGCGCCGCGGCGACGCCGCTGCGGTCGGCGAACAGCAGCCACCGGCCGGGCGCGCCGCTCGCGGGCGGGGTGGCGCCGTCCTCGGCGGGGGCCCACTCCAGCGCGAACAGGGCGTGCCGTGCCTCGTCGGGCGTCCGACCGGCGGTGACGGTGGCCGTGGCGGCGCCGGGGGCGGCGGCAGCGGGCGCGGGCGGCGGCGGGAGGTCGGCCGGCTCGGGGGCGTGACGGCGGCGCTGCCACGGGTAGGTCGGCAGGTCCAGCACGGCCCGGGGCGGCGTCGGCGCCCCGTCGTGCTCCGCCTCGGTCTCGCCGGGCCCGGCCCCGGACGGCGATCCGCCCTCGGCGAGCGCCTGGAGCTCCCGCAGCGCGATGGCCCGGTCGCCGGCCGCGATCAGGGCCCGCAGCCGGTGGCGGGCCCGCCCGGCGCCCGCCGAGTACGCGAACGCCGGATAGGCGCCCTCCGGCAGCCCGGCCAGCCGGCCGTGCAGGGCGGTGGCCAGCGCCCGCAGCGCCTCCGGGGTCCGGGCGGACAGCTCGAACCCGTCGACCGGGCCCGCCGGCGCGGGGGCCGCGCCCTGGTCCTCGGCCGCGCCGACGACCACCTGCGCGTTGGTGCCGCCCATGCCGAAGGCGCTGACCACCGCGTGCCGACCGGCCCGCTCCGGCCACGGCCGCAGCGCCGTCGGCAGGGTGATGCCGGTGCCGTCCAGGTCGATCAGCGGGTTGAGGGTGGCGAAGTTCACCAGCGGCGGCACCTCGCGCCGCTGCAGGCAGAGCACCGCCTTGACCAGGCCGATCACCCCGGCCGCCGACTCCGGGTGCCCCAGGTTGGCCTTGACCGAGCCGACCGTCAGCTCCGCCCCGCCGTTGCGGCGGCCCAGCGCGGCGGCGATCGCCTCCATCTCGATGGTGTCCCCGAGCGAGGTGCCCGTGCCGTGCGCCTCCACCAGACCGATGTCGGCGGGGGTGAGTCCGGCGTCCGCCAGCACCGCCTCGGTCAGCGCCACCTCCGACAGCACATTGGGCGCCGTGAAACCGGTCGAGCGGCCGGTCTGGTTCACCGCCGAGCCGTGCACCACCGCGTGCACCCGGTCGCCGTCGCGCCGCGCGTCCTCCAGCCGCTTGAGGACCAGCACGCCGCAGCCCTCGCCCCGGGTGAAGCCGTTCGCCCGGGCGTCGAACGGGCTGCACCGCCCGTCCGGCGAGAGCGTGCCCGCCAGCTGGTGCAGCCGGGTCGCCCGCGGCGAGAGCACCAGGTTCACCCCGCCGGCCAGCGCCACGTCGCACTCCCGGCGGGCCAGCGCCTGGCGCGCCAGGTGCACCGTGACCAGCGAGGACGAGCAGGCGGTGTCCACCGTGATGGCCGGACCGGCCAGGCCCAGCGCGTACGCGACCCGGCCCACCGTGAAGCAGTGGCCGTTGCCGCCCGCCCAGTGGGTGTCCAGCTCCCCGCGGTGCCAGTCCCAGTACTCCTGCCCGGTGACCCCGACGAACAGCCCGGTGCGGGCCGCGTCCAGCCGGTCCGCCGGGAGCGCCGCGTTCTCCAGCGCCTCCCAGGCGACCTCCAGCAGCAGCCGCTGCTGCGGGTCGGTGCCGCGGGCCTCCTCGGCGCTCATGCCGAAGAACTCCGCGTCGAAGTCCATCACCTCGTCCAGGAAACCGCCGGTGTGCGGCAGCCGCTCCCACTCGGCGGCGAACGGCCCGCGCCGCCCGGCGGGCAGCGGGCCCACCAGGTCGCGGCCGGCGGCCAGCGCCGCCCAGTAGCCGTCCAGGTCGGCGATGCCGCCCGGCAGCCGAAGGCCGATGCCGACCACGGCCAGCGGGCCGGTGCCGCTCGCGGCGTCCAGCTGCGCCCGCAGTTTGCGGACGGTGTCCAGCGCCCTGGTCAGCGGGGTGGGCGCGGAGGTCTGCTGCTCCGTCATCGCGCTCAGCCCTCGCCGTCCGTGGCCGTGTCCTGCCCGGCGGGCCCGTCCGCCGGGCCGCCCGCGCTCTCGCCCAGCAGCCGCTCCGCCAGGACGGCCGACAGCGCCCGGGGCGTGCCGTACGTCCACAGCAGGGTCGGCGACAGCCGCAGCCCGAACGCCGCCTCCAGCCGGTTGCGCAGCTCCAGGCCCATCAGCGAGTCCAGCCCGAGCGACTTGAACGGCGTGTCCCGGTCGATCGCCCCGGCGTCCAGCCGCAGCACCCGCCCGGCCAGCTCCTGCACCTTGGTCTCCAGCAGCTCCGGCCACCGCTCCTGCGGCGCCGCGCGCAGCTCGGCGAGGAAGGCCGCGCCCGCGCTGCTGCCGCCGCCCCCGTGCCGGGCCAGCTCGCGCAGCGCGCTCCAGCTCTCCAGCGTCACCGCGTCCGGGTACGCCTCCAGGTACTGCCGCAGGTCGATCGGCACATAGGCGACCACCGGCTCGTCCCCGCCGAGGAAGCCCTCCAGGGCCCGCCACGCCTCCTCGGTGGAGAAGCCGGCCATGCCGCGCTCCGCCAGCCGCGCGCCGCGGTTGTCCTCGGCGGCGGCCAGGCCGACGTCGCTGAACGGCCCCCACTGCACGCTCAGCGCCGGCAGCCCGCGCCGGCGCCGGTCCACCGCCAGCGCGTCCATGAAGGCGTTGCCCGCCGCGTAGGCCGCCTGCCCGGCGTTGCCGAACAGCGCCGCCGCCGAGGAGAACAGCAGGAAGAAGTCCAGCGGATCGCCCTCGGTCACCGCGTCCAGGTTGACCGCGCCGTCCACCTTGGGCGCCAGCACCCGGTGCAGCTGCTCCGGCGTCAGATTGAGCACCGTCGCGTCGTCCAGCAGACCGGCCGCGTGCACCACGCCGCGCAGCGGCGGCAGCTGCTCGCGCACCCGGCGCACCGCCTCCGGGTCGGCGACGTCCGCCGCGAAGGTCTCCACCAGCACGCCGCGCGCCCGCAGCGCCTCGATCCGCGCCACCGCGTCCTCGCGCGGCGCCGACCGCCCGACCAGCGCCAGCCGGCCCGCGCCCCGCTCGGCCATGAACTCCGCCAGCGACAGGCCGAGCGCGCCGAGGCCGCCGGTGATCAGATAGCTGCCGTCGCCCCGGAACCGGCCGTCGCGCAGCGGCTCCGGCACCACCGAGGCGACCGTCGACGGGTCGGACAGCACGAACTTGCCGATGTGCCGGCCGCGCGCCATCTCCCGCATCGCCTCGGCGGCCCGCTCGAACGGGTACCGCAGCACCGGCAGCGGCAGCAGCCCGCCCGCCGCGACCTGCTCCCACACCTCGGCGAACAGCCGGGTGAACAGCGCCGGGCGGCGGGCGATCACCGCCGCGAGGTCCAGCGAGGCCAGGCTGATGCCCTTGCGGAACGCCTCCAGGCCCAGCGTGCGCCCGCCGTAGATGTCCGCCTTGCCGACCTCCACGAACCGGCCGCCCTCGGCCAGCACTTCCAGGCCCAGCGGGATCGCCGCGCCGGTCAGCGAGTTGAGGACGACGTCCACGCCGCGTCCCCCGGTCGCCGCGCGCACCTGCTCCGCCCAGGCGAGGTCCCGGGAGTCGAACACGTGCCGCACGCCCAGCGCGCGCAGATGGGCGCGCTTCTCCTCGGTGCCCGCGGTGGCCAGCACCTCGGCGCCGAGCAGCCGGGCCACCTCGATCGCCGCCAGGCCCAGGCCGCCGGCCGCCGAGTGGATCAGCACCGTCTCGCCGGGCGCCAGCGCGGCCAGGTGCCGCAGCCCGTACCAGGCGGTGATGGTCACCGCCGGGAACGCCGCCGCCTCCTCGTCGGCCATCCCCTGCGGGACGGGCTGCGCGTGGTCGGCGAGCACCGTCCAGTGGGTGGCCAGCGATCCGCCGCTGGTGCAGGCGACCACCCGGTCGCCGGGCGCGAAGCGCTCGACGCCCTCCCCGGTCCTGGTCACCACGCCCACGCCGTCCAGTCCCAGCAGCCGGGCGTCGGCCGAGGGGTCGGGGTAGGTGCCCATCACCTTCATCACGTCGATGAAGTTCAGCGCCGCCGCGCAGACCACGATCTCGATCTCCCCGGCGCCGGGCGCGCGCCGCTCCAGCGGGCGGAACGCCAGACCGTCCCAGGTGCCCTGACGGTCCGGGGCGAGCCGGAACGACTGCCGCGCGGAGGTGTGCGCAGAGGGCCGGTCCGACGGCGCCGCCGCGCCGCGCACCAGCCGGCCGACCAGCCGCTCGCCGCCGCGCAGCACCACCTGGTCCGCGCCGTCCTCGGCGGCCAGCTCGGCCGCGCACCGCGTCGCCCAGGCGGCGTCCGCGCCCGCCACGTCCACCAGCACCGGCCGCAGCTCGGGGTGCTCGCCGCGCAGCACCCGTACGAAGCCCCAGTACAGGGCCGCGCCCGGGTCGCCCGGGCCGTCCGCCGACGGCGGCAGCTGGGCGTCCGCGGTCACCACGGCCAGCCGCGGCACCAGCGGGCGGGTCGCACAGGCCCGCACCAGCGCGGCCAGCGCCAGCAGGCCCGCGCGCTGCGCGGCCGGACCGGCGTCCGCGTCCGGCGCCACGAAGACCACGCCGGTCAGCCCCTCCACCGAGGCCAGCCGCTCCGCCCAGACCTCGTCGCGCTCGGCCGCCGCGCCGTCGGCCACCTGGGCCAGCGCGGTGGCGCCGTGCGCGCCCAGTGCCTCGGCCAGCGCACCGGCCCGCGCCCAGGCGGCCGTGCCGCCCACCGCGTCCGCCGCGCACACCGCCCACCGGCCCTCGGCGGCCCCAGGGCTCCCCTCAGCCCCGGCCTCGGCCCCGGAGCGGGCCAGCGCCCGGAACTCCATCCGGTGGATCCGCTCGGCGTCCGCCGTGCCCGGGTCCGCCGAGGCCGCCAGGGCCTGCATCCGCAGCCCCAGCAGGCTCAGCAGCGGCCGCCGTCCGGCGTCGAACAGGAACAGGTCGACCAGCTCGCCGCCGCCGTCCCGGCGCACCGCGTGCGACCACAGCGCGGTGACCGGCTCCGCCAGGTCCTGGTGCAGATGGATCCGGTCCACCCCGACCGGCACCGCCGCCTCCTCGCCGGGGAACAGCGGGATCGACGCCTGCAGCGCCGCGTCCCACAGCGCCGGGTGCAGCCGGTGCGGGTAGCCGCCGACCAGCAGGCCCTCCGGCAGCCGCACCTCGGCCAGGCACTGCGCCGCCTCCCCGCGCAGGCCCAGCACGCCCCGGAACGCCGGACCGTAGTTCAGGCCGCGCGCCGCGTTGTCCGCGTAGAACCCCTCGGCCGGGGCCGCCTCCAGGTCGAGCAGCCGCTCGGGGAAGGACGGCGGCGCGGCCGCGGTGTCCTCCGTCAGCACCCGGGCCGAGGCGTGCCGCACCCAGCCCTGGGCGCCCGGCTCCAGCGAGGAGAGCGTGAAGCTGCCCCCGCCGGTCACGTCGTCCCGCCAGCCCAGCGCCACCGTCACCGGCTCCTCGGTGAGCGTCAGATGGCTGTGCAGGCCGACGTCGACGAGCGTGCGGTGCGCCCCGCCGGTCCGGGTCAGCGCCGTGCGCAGCGCCAGCTCCAGCATCGCGGTGCCGGGCAGCACCACCGCGTCGTACACCTTGTGGTCGCGCACCCAGGGCAGGTCGGCCGGGGCCAGCTCCAGCGTCCCCGTCCACGCGCCCTGCTCGGTCACCGACGGCATCAGCCGCAGCGCCTCACCGGCGCCGCCCGCGGTCCGCCGCCGGGCCGGCTCCACCCAGTGGGCGGTCCGCTGCCACGGGTACGGCGGCACCGGCGCCCAGGCGTCCCGGGGCAGGGAACCGAACGGCTCCAGGCCGCTCACGTACGCCCGGGCCATCGACTCGCGCACCGTGCCCGGCGAGCCCTGGTCGCGCCGCAGCGTCGACAGCACCTGCGGCGGGACCGGCCGTTGCGCCGCCAGCTGCTCCAGCGCCGGGGTCAGCACCGGGTGCGGGCTGATCTCCACCACATGGGTGACGCCGTTGTCGAACAGCCGCTCCATCGCGTCGGCGAACATCACCGGGCGGCGCAGGTTGTCCACCCAGTACCGGGCGTCCAGCTCGGGCCCCTCCAGCGGGGCCACCCGCACCGTCGACATCAGCTCGACGGCGCCCCGGCCCGGGCGCACCGACTGCAGGGCCGCCAGCAGGTCCTCCTCCAGCTCGTCCATCTGCGGGCTGTGCGAGGCGTAGTCGACGTTGACCAGGCGGCAGAAGGTGCCCTCGGCCTCCAGCAACTCCTTGAGCGCCAGGACCAGTTCGGTGTCCCCGGAGAGCACGCAGCTGTTCGGGCCGTTGTTCACCGCCAGCGACACGCCCTCCTCGAAGCCGGACAGCGCCGCCTTCGCGGCGTCCAGCGAGAGGTCCACCGCCAGCATCCGGCCCTTGCCCGAGGTACGCCGGGCGATGGCGCTGCGCCGGGCGACCACCATCGCGCCGTCCTCGTAGGAGAGGATGCCCGCCGCGGTGGCCGCGGTGACCTCGCCCTGGCTGTGGCCGACCACCACGTCCGGCTCCACGCCGGCCGCCCGCCACACCTCGCACAGGCCCAGCGAGACCGCCCACAGGGTCGGCTGCAGCATGTCGATCCGCGACAGCCACTCCTCGCCGGCCTCGCCGGAGACGACCTCCACCAGGTCCCAGTCGGTGTACGGCTCCAGGGCCCGTGCGCAGCGGCGGATCACGGCGGCGAACACCGGGTCCGCGGCCAGGAGTTCGCGGCCCATGGCGTGCCACTGGGAGCCCTGGCCGGGGAACACGAACGCGGTGCGGCCGCGCGGCGCGGCGCGTCCGGTGAACACCCCGGCGTCGGTGGCGCCGGGGTCGGCGGCCAGCCGCTCCAGCCGCTCGGCCGCCTCGGCGGCGCCGGTGGCGGTGACGGCCGCGCGGACCGGGAACTGGTCGCGCTGCCAGGCCAGGGAGCCGGCCAGCGCCGGGAGCGCGGCGGTGCCGGAGGCCAGCAGCCGGCCCAGCTCGCGGGCACGCTGGGCGAACGCCTGCTCGTTGTGCGCCGACACCGGCAGCAGCACCGCGCCGTCCTCCCCGTCGGGGGCCGGGGCGGCGGTGGTCCGCGGCGCCCCGGTCAGCACCACGTGCGCGTTGGTGCCGCCCCAGCCGAAGCTGCTCACCCCGACGAAGACCTGCTCGTCGGCGGGCAGCGGCAGCGGCTCGCGCACCACCGTCAGGTTCAGTTCGTCGAAGGCGATGTCCGGGTTGAGCTCGGCGGAGTGCAGGCTCGGCGGTACCACCCCGTGGCGCAGCGACAGCAGCGCCTTGAACAGCCCGGGGATGCCGGCGGCGGCCTCCAGGTGGCCGATGTTGGTCTTCACCGAGCCGATCGGCAGCGGGCCCGCGTCCGCGCTGCGGGCCTGCCCGAGGACCCGGCCGACCGCGCCGGCCTCGATCGGGTCGCCGACGGCGGTGCCGGTGCCGTGCGCCTCCAGGTAGGCGACCCGGTCGGCCGGGATGCCCCAGTGCCGGTAGGAGTCGCGCAGCAGGCGCTCCTGGCCGAGCGGACTGGGCGCGACGACGCTCTGCCCGCCGCCGTCGTTGTTCACCGCGGTGCCGGCGATGACGCCGTGGATCCGGTCGCCGTCCGCGAGCGCGCGTGCGACGGTCTTCACGTACAGCGCGCCGACGCCCTCGCCGCGCACGAAGCCGTTGGCCCCGGCGCCGAAGGCCTTGCAGCGGCCGTCGGGGGACAGGCCGCCGAAGTGGGTGAGGCCGATCGAGGCGGTCGGGTCGAGCATCAGGGCGACCCCGCCGATGATCGCCGCGTCGACCTCGCCGGCGCGCAGCGCCTGGGCGGCGAGGTGGGCGGCCACCAGCGCGGAGGAGCAGCCGGTCTCGACGACCAGGCTGGGGCCGGTGAGGCCGAGGAAGTAGGAGACCCGGGCGGCGATCATGTCCAGCGCGTAGCCGGGAGCGGTGTGCTGGGTGACGCCGCTGCCGCTCTTGCGGCCGACGTGCTCGTAGTCGTGCCAGCCGGCGCCGACGAAGACGCCGGTGCGGGTGCCGGCCAGCGCCCGGGCGGGCGTGCCGGCGTCCTCCAGGGCCCGCCAGGCGGCCTCCAGCATCAGCCGCTGCTGGGGGTCGAGCATCTCGGCCTCGCGCGGGGAGATGCCGAAGAAGGTGGCGTCGAACTGCTCGACGTCGTCGAGGAACCCGCCGACGGCCTGGACCTCGCGCTGCGGGTCGAGCTGGGCGGTGGCGTCCCACCGGGTGGCGGGCACGGGACGGATGGCGTCGTGCCGATCCGTCAGCAGCCGCCAGAAGCTCTCGACGTCGGGGGCGTCGGGGAACCGTCCCGCCATGCCGACGACGGCCAGGGCCTGAGTCGGGTCCTGGACCACAGGGTCTGTGTGCATGTCCTCTTCCTCTGGCATCCGGGGTGAGCGGGCTTCGGTCGTGGTCCGGCTCGGGGCCGGGGCGCGCGGGGGCGCACGGGCGGGCGGGGAACGTCCGGCGCGGGCCGGGGCCGGGGCCTTCCGGCGGCGCGCGGGCGGTGGAGGGTGTCGGGGTGGACGGCCGTCGGAGTGGCGGACGGGGAGGGCGGGACGGACGGGTGCGGGTGGGCCGCCCGGGGCGGACGGGCCCCGAGCGGCAGTCGATCACCAGTGCGCATCGTGGTCCTGGCCGGTGACCGGCGACAAGGCTTTGACCTGCTTTTACTGACACTTGTCACGTCCCTGTCCCGGGGCATCGGGTCGGCCCCCGGAGCGGGGATAGGTTGAGGGGTCACCGCATGACACGCGTAGACCCACTGACCACGCAGGTCCCGCCACTGCCGGCGGTCCCGGCGGTCCTGGCGCGGACATGTCCGCAACCGGACGCCCGGAGCCGTCGACGGGGCCGCTCGGGCGGCCGCAGACTGGGCCTGCGACCGAAACGATCACCATGAGTTCCGTTCACGGGATCCTCGGGGGAGACCTAGTGATGACCATTCGTGTGTTGGTAGCCGACGAGCAGCTGCTGCCCCTGGACGCGATCGCCGAGGTCCTCTCCGGCGTCAAGGACTTCGAGGTCGTGGGCGCGGTGAGCCGCAGTTCGATGATCGTCCCGGTCGCGGTGCGCCGACGGCCGGACGTGGCCGTGCTGGGCATGGGCACCGCACAGGGCGGCTTCCGCCTGGTGCGGGAACTGGGCCGACGGCTGCCCGACTGCCGGGTCGTCATCATGACGGCCAGGCCCACCCGGACGCTGGTGGACCGCGCGGTGTCGGCGGGCGTGCTCGGGGTCGTCCCCAAACAGACGAAGATCCCGCGCCTGGTCGACGCCATCCGGGACGCCGCCGCCGTCGGCAGACCGCCGGGCGCCGGCAGACCGGGCGGAGCGAGACCGGGCCTCGGGGGACCGGGCCTCGCAGGGGTGGCGGTCGGCGAGCCCGAGCCCGCCGTCCCCCCGAAAGCGCCGGCGCCGTTCGCCGAACAGGTGCTGAGCGAACGCGAACGCGAGATCCTGCGGCTGACCGCGACCGGCGCCTCGGTGAAGGAGGTGGCGCGCGAGCTCTACCTCGCCGCCGGCACCGTCCGCAACCTCACCTCGGGCGCCATGCGCAAGCTCGACGGCCGCAACCGCTTCGACGCCGCCCGGATCGCCTCCGAACGCGGCTTGTTGTAGCCCCCCGCGGCCGCCGGCGGCAGGGCGCGGACGGCGCGGTCAGGGCGCCGCCACCTCCGGCGCCCGCTGCGCCTCGTGCTCCAGCAGTCCGAGCCGGGTGGCCCGCACCATCGCGGTGAGCCGGTTGTCGGTCTCCAGCACCCGCAGGATCTCGGCGACGAACCGCCGCACCGTCCGGTCGGAGTACCCGAGGTGCCGGGCGATCGCCTTGTCGGTCGTCCCGGCGGCCATCATCCGCAGCACCAGCAGATGGGTGCCCGCGAGCACCGGCGCCGAAGCGCCGCCCCGGCGCCGCCGGGTGTACGGCTCGGCCGTCGACCAGCTGTGTTCGAAGACCCGGGTGAACAGCTGGACCAGCGGCCCGCCGTCGATCACCACATTGCGGCGCGCCCCCTCCGTCTGCGATTGGGTGACCACCTTCTCCTGGTCGACGATGACCAGCCGCAGCGGCAGCGACTCGGCGGTGCGGACCTCGGCGCCCGCCTCCTGGAGCGCGTTGACGTACTCGACGACGTCCGGACTGCCCAGGGCCGAGGCCGGAGCCACCAGCCGGTAGTGGATGCCCCGGTGCAGGAGCTCCACGTCCTCGCGGATGGACGGCTGCAGCGGCTCGCGCTCGGCCGCGCTGGGCAGCATCACCGCCACCTCCGATCGGCTGGACGCATGCAACTCCCAGAGCCTGGAGCGCAGTTGCTCCCGCGAATCGAGCACCTCGACGGCCGGGCCGGTGTCGACGACCGGGCCGCTCCCGACGGCCGGCGGGGCCAGCAGGCCGCCGGCCAGGTCGGAGATGAGGTCCTGGGCGCGGGTGAACTCGGCCAGCCGCTCCCGCTGGTCCGCCACCAGCCGGCTGAGCACCCGCTGCGGCGGGACGACGGGCGAGTCCGGATCCCGGTCGAGAAGCCCCTGCTCGGCCAGCCAGTCCACGGCCTCCCGGACGTCCTCGGGGCAGGCGCCGAGCCCCCGGGCGAGCTCCACCGGATCCGCTCGGCCGTCCTCGGCGCGGAGGAGCGCGTGGTAGACACGGTACGCAAAGCGAGGGTTGATACCGGTTGCCGCCGACATCGCCTTGAACTCCAGCCGTAGATCCGGATCGTGAGCGGGAACGCGTGATTGAACACCGGGGAAACCGATTCCCCGGCGTTCGGGTGGCGAGACTACTGCAAGGATTCGCCCGGTCAAGGGTGCCGCGGCTTAACTCCAGGCATACCCCCTAGGGGTGACGAACCATCCGAGGTCGCACGGTGCTGTTCGTCCACGTCGCGTTCACCCCGTCGTCGGCTGTCGCTACCGCAGGACGGACTCCAGGAAGTCGCTGCCGAGCCGGGCGACGGCCGGGAGGTCGAGCTGGTGCAGGACGTAGCGGCCCCGGCGCCGGGTGACGAGCAGGCCGGCCTTCCTGAGGACCGCGAGGTGGCGGGAGACCTCCGGGGCGGTGATGCCGTACGCGTCGGCGAGCTCGCTCGTCGAGTACACACCGCGCGCGAGGTTGCGGCACAGCCGCATCCGCATCGGATGGGTCAGCGCTTCGAGCCGCCGCGTGACCGTTTCCACGGACTCGGTGCCGCCGACCTCGTCGGTGGCCACCGGGTACTGGACGACGGGCTGCCAGCCCGGACCGTAGATGGCGAACAGGTGCGGCCACCCGAAGACGCTCGGCAGCAGGGTGACGGCCCGGCCGCGGGCCTCGGTGCGGCCGTGCACCAGCTTGTCGGCGACGATCCGGCTGCCCTGCGCGTCCTCCTGGAGGCTCAGCGCCGGCGACGCCGCCGCGAGCGCCTGGGCCAGGCCCTTGCGGCGCAGCAGTTCGGTCTTGTGCTGGGCGTCGGCGGCGAGCTGGACGCGGACCCGGCGCCAGGTCTCGGCGAAGAAGGCCCGGTCGCAGTCCTCCAGGAGCCGCCGGATCCAGGCGCGGGTGGCGGTGGGCTCGGCGAGCATCCGCTCGACGAACGCCGCCTGGCGCGGGCCGCGCGCCGCCGCCAGGTCCAGCGCGCGGCGCCGCGACCGGGCGTCGACCAGCGGTGACGGCAGGCCCTTGGCGTAGTGGCTGGTGCTGCAGGAGATCTCCAGGGCCGCGCCGACGAACCGCTCGTCGTCCATGCGGTCGAGGTCGTCCAGTTCCTCGGCGAGCGTCTCCCGGGGCCGGGTGGGCATCAGGAAGTCGGAGCGTGTCGAACGCCACATGAAGTCGGCTTCGAGCAGCCGGTCGGCCAGCTCCGGCCGGAGCGCGGCGGAGGTCGCCGTCGTCCACGCGCGCAGCCGGGTGTGGTGAGCGGGCTCGGCCAGCGCGTGCAGCGCGCTGCCGAGCTCGGCCAGCGGCGAGGGGCAGAAGGTGATCCGCTCGTGCGGCAGTCCGGTGATGTCTATGGTCACGCTCACCTCTCCATGGTGCCGGACCGGGCGGAGCCGCTGCCGCGCCATTTGACCAGGGCCGTCAATCGACGGGACCTCCGGGGCGGCCAGGGTGCACGGTGATCGCATGAACGCACTGCAGCAGCACCTCCTGGACAGCTACCGGGCCGACCGGCACGCCGAACCCGCCCCGCCGGCTCCGGGTGCCCGCGACATCGAGGTGCTGCGCGCGGTCCGCGACCACCGCCGCTTCCGGGCCGTCCTCGCCGGGCGCCCGGCCACCGGCCGCCTCCGCGCGGCCCTGCGGCGGGCCCTCGGCCGAGCTCCGCGCTCCTGGGCGCGGACCGGCTGGTCCGCCGAGTAGCGCCCACCGGTGCCGGGGGCGGGTGCCCGGCCACGGCGGTGCCGGACGGTTCCGCTACAGTCCCGGGCATGTCCGGGGAACCCGCGGGCGGCGTGCCGGCCGCCGAACACACCACCGGGCAAGCGCAGGTGACGGACCACCGGTTCCTGGTGGCCGCCGACCCGGGCGAGGTGGCGACGGGGCTCGCCACGGCGAGGGGCCCCACCGCTCGGCTCGCGGCGGCCGTGTACCGGGCGTCCGCGCAGGCGCACGGCACGGCCGACGCCGCCACCCGGCGGCAGATCCTGGCGCTGGACGCGGCCCGCTTCGGTGACCGGGCGCTCTCCGACGGCCTGGCCGCCGTGGCCCTCCCGCAGGCACCGGACGCGCGGTGGCGGGTGGACTGGGCCACCGGCTCCGGCGTCCACCCCCGCTTCCTCGGCCTGCTCGGCGCCACCGACGCGGCCGGGCCGCCGCTGGTGGACGTCGACGGTCGCCCCGCCGTCCTCGTCCGCGACCGGGACGGTGCGCTGCTGCTCCGTGACCCGGTCACCGGCGATCCGGTCCTGCGGCCGTCCGCCGCCGGCTCCGTGCCCGGGCAGGAGTGCAGCGCGCTGCTCGACGGCCGGCCGGTCACCGTCCGGTGCGACGGGAACGGCGTGCCGACGCTGCTCGACCCGGCCACCGGCGAACCGCTGGGCACGCTGGCCACCGACGAGAACGAACCCGGGCCCGCCCCGTCCACCGTCGCGGCGCTCACCTTCGACGGCCGCCCGCATGTACTGGGTGACGACGGGGCCGGGTTCGCCCTGTGGGACCTGACGACCTCCGGCCTCGCCGGCCGCATCGTGGTGCTGGAGGACGACGACCTCCGGACGTGGGCCGTGCTGGAGCTCGACGGGCGCCCGCACGTGGTGGTGGGAGGCTTCCGCGGCACGATCGGGATATGGGACCTCCAGGCCGGTGCACGCGTCGCCGAGGAGTGCTCCGAGGATGTGGACCTCCGGCAGCCGGTCGCCGCTGCGGTCGGCGGACGCCCCCATCTGCTCACCGTCGGCAGCGACCCCTGCGGGGGCGAGCCGCTGGAGGAGGCCGAGCTGTGGAGCCTCGACCCGCTGCGGCGGGTGGACCGGCTGCCCGTCGGCCGGGGCGGGCTGACGACCGCCGTGGCGAACGGCCGGTGCTGGGTGGTCGGCGAGGGGGGCCGGGCCTTCGAACTGTCCGACACCCCGCCGGTCGGGAGCCGGACGCTGGGCCACCGGGCCGTCGTCAGGGCGATCGCCTCCACGGTGCTCGACGGCCGGCCGGTGGTCGTGAGCGGCGACGACGAGGTGCTGCGGCTGTGGGACCTCGCCACCGGCGAGCCGCTCGGCCCGCCGCTGTCCACCGCGCCCCACGCCGACGCCCACGAGAGCGCGACGGAGCGGGTCCGGGACCTCGCCTCCGGCGCGGAGGCCGCAGCGGAGGCCGCAGCGGAGACCGCGCGACAGGCCGGTGAGGAGGCCGTGCTCGCCCCGGAGGTGGCGGCCCTGGCGCCCGAGGGGCTGACCGCGGCGGCCACCGGTACGGTCGACGGCCGGCCCGTCGCGCTGTTCGCCGTCCGACACCGCGTTCGGGTCTGGGACCTCTCGGGCGAACCGGTCGTGAGCGATGAACTCGCCTTCCCGGAGCCGGTCGCCGCCCTGGCCGTCACCGCGGACGGCCGGGTGCTGGCCGGGTTCGGCCACGATCTGGCCGTCCTCTCCCCGCATTGACGGTCGAACGGCGCACAGTCCATCGGAACGTCTGATCTGCTGTCAAAGTTCCTGGTTTTCCTGCGAACTTGAGTGATGCCCCTTTAAGCTCCCGTTAACATGGCGGCTTTTCAGCCACACGCGAATGTCCTCGCGGGGTCCGGGCGGAAGGCCCGACTGACAATGAGAGCAGGGATGACAACGACACGTGATCAGGAGTCCGGTGCCGTTCGCGGTCCGGAGCGGCGGTGGCCGGGCCTGCCCGGACGCCGTACCGTGGGGGGCGCCGCGGCGCTGCTCCTCGGCATCGGGGCGTGCTCGCTGCTGGCCGCCCCGGCCGCGTTCCCGCAGGCGGCGGACGGGACGGTGACGGTCCACGTGATCCGCGCCGTCGACACCGACGGAGTGTGGACGCCCGGGCTGGAGCCCGGGATGGCCGGCGTCAAGGTGACCCTCACCGACGACACCGGTGCCGGGGTCGAGGGCACCACGGCGGCGGACGGCACCGTCACGCTGACGCCGGGAACCAAGCTCACCGGCGGCAAGTACCGCGTCCAGGTGGTGAACCCGAAGCCGGGCACGCTCTACCCGGCCTTCGCCTCCCGCGAGGGCCTGGGCGGCACGCCCAACCAGCTCAGCAGCAACGAGGAGTTCGTCGACGTCTCCGGCGGCAAGAACGCGACGGTGCTCACCGGGCTCTGGAACCCCGGTGACTACTGCCAGAAGAACGCCCCGCTGGTGACGACCTGCCAGCCCACCACGCGCGAGGGCGGGGCGCAGCGCACGCTGGTCTCCTTCCCGTACAACGCGCGCGGCCAGGACGGCGAGGACTTCAAGGCCACCAACGTCGCCACCAACGCCGACACCGGCACGCTGTACGGCATCGCGTGGAACAAGGCCGACCGGCGGGTGTTCTCCTCGGCGGTCGCCAAGCGCACGACGGACTACGGTCCCGGCGGCGCGGGCGGGATCTACGTGACCGACTGGGCGTCGAAGCAGACGACCCTGTTCACCACGGTCCCGAACGCCGGTTCCACCGCCCACGGCGGCGGTACCGACGACGGGTTCATCGCGGTGCCGGGCAAGGAGAGCCTCGGCGGCATCAAGGTCACCGACGACGGCAAGGACCTCTTCGTCGTCAACCTCAACGACCGCAAGCTCTACCGCTACAACGCCACGGTGGCCACGGCGGCCACGCCGAAGGCCGTCTACTCCATCCCGGACCCGGGCTGCCCGGCGGCCGGGGACTGGCGTCCGTTCGGCCTCGGCCTCCAGGACGGCACCGGCTTCCTCGGTGGCGTCTGCTCGGGCGAGTCGACCGGCAAGGCGTCCGACCTGCGGGCCGTGGTCCTGCCGTTCGACCTGGACACCGGCGCCTTCTCGGCGGCGATCCTGAACGAGCGGCTGGACTACCCGCGCCAGTCGACCGTCGGGGCGGGCACCCCCTGCGAGGGTGCGGCCTGGTTCCCGTGGACCAACGGCTGGCCGACCTCGCAGAACGGCAACGCCTGCGGCACCGGCCTGCTCGCCCAGCCCGAACCCGAGCTGGGCGAGATCGCGTTCGAGACCGACGGCTCGATGCTGCTGGCCTTCCGCGACCGCTTCGCCGACCGCGCGCCGTCCGGCATCCCGTACGCCGCCGTCATGTCGGGCGGTGACCTGAACAAGGCCTGCCCGGCCAACGGCGGCTACGTGATGGACACCAACAACGGTTGCGGGCTGACCGTCCGGGGCACCCGGTTCTTCGACACCAGCTGGGGCGGTCACCGCAACACGGCGTTCGCGGGCATCGCGGACTCCAAGGTCGAGAACACCATCGCGACCTCCGCCTTCGACCCGAACCACACCGCGCTCGGTTACGGCACGTCGTTCCTCCAGCGGAACGGCCAGCAGGACCCGAAGTTCGGTTTCCGGCTCACCCCGAAGGAAGGTCCCGACCCGTTCGGCAAGGGCGCCTCGATGGGCGACCTGGAGGTGCTCTGCGACCAGGCGCCGCTGCAGATCGGCAACCGCGTCTGGTACGACCCCGAGCGCAGCGGTATCCAGCGCCCGGGTCAGAAGCCGGTGCCCGGGGCGACGGTCAACCTCTACGACGAGGCGGGGAAGCTCGTCGGCACCACCAGGACGACCGATCGCGGTGAGTACTACTTCGACGACAGCAATGTCACGGGCGGCCTCAAGCCGCGCACGAAGTACACCGTCCGGCTCGACAACCCCGCCGACTACGCCAAGGGCGGCCCCCTCTACCAGTGGGTGCCGACCGACTCGGACGTCGGCGACAACGCCTTCATCAACTCGAAGGGTGTCGTCCCGGCGGGCGGGCAGTACGCCGAGCGCGCGCTGACCACCGGTGGTCCGGGCGAGAACGACCACACCTACGACTTCGGGTTCCGCCAGCAGGAGGGCGCGCTGCGCCTGGTCAAGCACGACCAGGACGGCAAGCCGCTGGCGGGCGCGAAGTTCCAGCTCTGGAAGGAGTCCAACGGAACCGCCGGGCTGCAGAGCACCGGTGACAAGCCCGACGCGAAGGTCGGCGAGCCCTGCACCACCGGGGCCGACGGCATCTGCAAGGGCAGCGGCGTGGCCGGGTCGTACTACTGGGAGGAAGTGAGCCCGCCCGAGGGCTACTCCGCGCCGGAGACCACGGTGTTCGGCCCGCTGGTGCTGAACGCCGACAACCTGGCCGCCGGGGTCGAGGTGACGGCCGTCAACAAGCTGAAGCCGACGCCGACGCCGACGGCCACCCCGACGCCGACGCCGACGCCCACCGAGACGCCGACGCCGACTCCCACCCCGACGCCGGTGCCGACGCAGACCCAGGCGCCGACGCTGCCGTCCCCGGCCGCGACGCCGCCGGCGCCGGCCACCCCCGCCCCCGGATCGCACCTGGCCAACACCGGTACGAACGAGGGCATCCCGGTGATGGCGGCCGGGGCGGGCACGCTGACCGTCCTCGGCGCGGTGCTCGTGCTGATGGCACGCAGGCGCCGGGCCCAGCACCGCTAACCTGCCTCCGACGGCTCACTCCGCCGGGCCCGTGACACGGTCCGGCGCGGTGGCCGCCGAGGCACCAGGGCGGGTCCGTGGACCTCTTGGTCCGCGGGCCCGCCCGTGCGTTGCGCGGGCCCGCCCGTGCCGTTGTGACCGACCGACGAGAGAAGGCATCCGCATGGCCCGGAAGATGGCCCGGAAGACGAAGGCCGCCACCCCCAGGACCGACCCCGGGCCGGGTCGCCGGACGTACTGGCTCCGGAGCCTGATCGCGCTCGCGGTGTGCGCCACCGCCGTGGGCGGCCTGGTCGCGTACCGCACGCTGTCCGACGAGCCGGGCGAGCGGCCGGTGACCGTCGACGAGGCCGCCCGGCTGGCCCTGTCACGCCTCAACCTGTTCCAGGCCAGCCCGGTCAGGGTGACGCTCGACGCCTCCGAGGGCGGGGGAGTCGCCGTCCGGGTCGAGGGCGTCGTCGACTACCGCAACCGCCGCGGCACCGGCCGCTACCAGGTCACCGGGGCGAGCGGCGCGCTCGACCACGGCCTGGTCGTCTGGGACGCCGGCGGCCTCGGGCTCGCCCCCGAACCGGCCGGCACGGAGGGCCCGGCCTGGCAGCAGGCCGAACGCGTCCCGCGGCAGGGCTGGTCCCCGCGCGGCTACACCGCCGACCCGCTGGACGCCGGGCTCCAGCTGATCGTCCAGCTCGGCGCCGACCGGCCCGACAACCCGCTGCTGCTCGCCCAGTCCGGGGCGCGCTGGCTCGGCCGCGACCGCCTCGACGGCCGCGACCACGACCGGTTCGCCGGCCCGCGCGCCCAGGGCGCCGCACCCGACGGCGAGCGCTCGCCGCTGACGTACTGGGTCGACGGCGACGGCGGGCTGCGGAAGCTGACGATGCGGATGCCGGGCCTGGGCACCCCGACCACGGTCGAGTTCGCCGGGCGGGACGACACCGCCAAGCTCCCCGAGGCGCCCTGGCTCACCGGCTGACCGGCTGACCGTCCCCCGGCCGGCCCGTCAGCCCGTCAGCGCGTCACCCCCGTCGGCCCGTCACCGCGCCGGCTGCGGCGGCAGCGCGGCGGGGTCCGTCGGCAACGCGTACGCCGCCGGGTCCACCGCCCCCGGCAGACCGGTCGCCGGCCGGCCGGGCGCCGCCGGATCGGCCAGCGACGGCTGCGCGGGCGGGGCCGGCACCTGGCTGAACGGCACGCCGGGCGGCGCCTGGACCGGTGCCGCCCGCCCGGCGGCCAGCGGCCCGTGGGCCGGCCCGCCGCAGGCCGCCGCGGCCTCCAGCCCGTCCGGGTTCTGCGTACCGGGCCGGTTGCCGCTGAAGCAGTTGCCCGGGTCGACGGAGGCGAGCACCAGGTCGGCGCCGTTGCCGTCCACCTGGTTGCCCTCGACCCGGTTGCCGCTCGCCGGGTGGCCCGCCGGGTCGGTGACGATCACCCCGGCCGCGCGGTTGCCCCGGACCAGGTTGCGCTCCACCCGGTTCGCCGTGCCGCCGCCGATCCCGATGCCGATGCCGAAGGCGCCGTCCGCCTGCTGGGGCGAGTCGGCGGCGTTGTTGTCGACCACCACGTTGCCCGCGATCACCGCGGCGTGCTGCGGGGCCAGCGCCTCCAGGTCGTTGGAGTTCACCGTCACGCCCACCCGGTTGCCCGCCGCGCGGTTGCCCAGGATCGACAGTTCGTCGGAGGCGTTGGTCAGCTCGATGCCGACCGCGTTGCGCTCCACCGTGTTGCCGCGCACCAAGGTCTGGCACGGCTTGCACTGGCCGACGTAGATGCCGGAGTCGGCGTGCCCGGAGGCGTAGGACTCCTCGATCACCCCGGCGCGGGCGTCGAAGGCGTAGATGCCGTACAGCCCGTTGTTGTAGGCCGTCACCCGGGTCGCCCGGAAGCCCACCACGGGAGGGAAGCGCTGGGTGTCCAGCGGGTCGTACGCCGAGCCGCCCGCCCCGCGCTGCTGGAGCTTCTCGTCGGTGACGCCGGTGAACAGCACGCCGTTGGCCAGGTAGCCGTGCACGGTGAGGTTCTCCACCACCGTGCCGGCGCCGGTGGCGGTGATGCCGTTGACCAGCTTCATCCCGCCGTCCAACACCACGGTGGAGCGGTCCGTGCCGCGCACCACGATGTTCGGCTTGGCGACCCGCACGCTCTCGCGGTAGGTGCCCGGGCCGATCAGCACCGTGTCGCCCTCGCGCGCGACGTCCACCGCCTTCTGGACGGTCGGGAAGTCCTCCGGCACGCGGACCACGCTCCCGGCCGGGTGCTTGGCGTCCTGCGCGGCCGGACCGGCGGAGGAGCACCCGGCGGCGGCCAGGACGACCGCGGCGGCGGACACGGCGGCGACAGCGGTCCGGCGGGATGATTGACGATCAGGAAACGTGATTTGCATGGCACGTGTTCTATCGTCTCCAATAGGGCGCATGCCCACCGGATCGGAAAATGCCACGTCGTCGAACCCCTCCGCCGCCTCCGGCGTCGGGCGGCGACGGGCGCTGCTGGCGGCCGGGGCGGCGCTCGCCGCCGGCGTCGGCGCGACGGTCGCCGATCTCGCGGGCAAGGACCGGACGGATCGCGGCACCACCGGTGGGCCGCCGCCCGAGGCGCCGATCCCCTTCCACGGCGTCCGGCAGGCCGGGCTGACGGCCCCGCAGCTGCCCGCGACCAAGCTGCTGGCCTTCGACCTCCCCGCCGCCGCCACCCCCGCGGACCGCGAGGCCCTGCGTTCCCTGCTCGCCGCCTGGACCCGCACCCTGGCCGCGGCGGCCGGACCGTCCGCCGACCCGCGGCTGCGCGCCGACGGGCGCGCCCCCCGGCTCACCTCGCTGGTCGGCCTCGGCCCGGGCCTCGCCGCCCGGCTCGCCCTCGCCGTCCCCGCCGGATTCGCCGAGCTGCCGCCGTTCCCCGGCGACCGGCTCGACGAGGCCCTCAGCGGCGGCGACCTGCTGCTCCAGCTGTGCGCCGCCGACCCCTGGACGCTCGCGGTCGTCGCCGAACTCGCCACCACCGCCGCCCGGGGCGCCGGCGCCGTGCCCCGCTGGGCGCAGTCCGGCTTCCTGCCCCCGACCGCGCCGGGCACCACGCCCCGCAACCTGTTCGGTTTCAAGGACGGCACCGCCAACCCGGACGGGGACCAGGCCCGCCAGTGGGTCTGGGGCCCGCCCGGGCCGCACGAGAACGCCACCGTCCTGGTCTACCGGCGGATCCGGATGGACACCGCCGCGTTCGCCGCCCTCGCCGAGGAGCAGCAGAACCTCGCCATGGGCCGCCGGATCGGCGACGGCGCCCCGCTGACCGGCACCGCCGAGCGCGACGAGCCGGACCTCTACGCCAAGCACCCCGACGGCGCCTACGTCATCCCCAACACCGCCCACGTCCGCCTCACCGGCCCCCGTCTCGACGGCGGCGCCCGGATGCTGCGCCGCGGCTACAGCTACGACGACGCCCCCGGCGACCGCGGCCTGCTGTTCTGCGCCTTCATGCGCGATGCCGCCCAGTTCACCCGCGTGCAGAACCGCCTCGCCGAGCGCGACGCGCTCAACCCCTTCCTCGAACACAACGCCTCCGCCGTCGCCTACGTCCTCCCCGGCGCCCCGGAGGGCGGCACCCTCGGCGACCGGCTCTGGGCCTGACCCCGGTCGACGGGGTGCGCCCTCAGGTCGTGGCGGCCTCGCGCAGCCGCTTCTTGTCCGGCTTGCCGACCGGCGTCAGCGGGATCTCGTCGACGAGGTGGAGCACCTCGGGGGCGAAGATCCGGCCCTTGCGCGCGGTGACGAAGGCACGGAGCTCGTCCAGCCCCGGCCGCTGCCCCGGGGCGGGGACGACGGCGACGTGGACGTGCTCCGCCTCCTGGTCGTCGCGGACCCCGAAGACCGCGCAGCGGGCGACCGCCGGGTGGGTGAGCAGGAGGTCCTCCACCTCGGACGGGTAGACGTGCCCGCCGACCACGATGATCAGGTCCTTGGCCCGGTCGGAGAGGTAGAGGTAGCCGTCCTCGTCGAAGTAGCCGACGTCGCCGGTGTTCAGCCAGCCGTCGCGCAGCACGGCGGCGGTGAGGTCGGGCCGCTTCCAGTACCCGGCCATGACGGTGCCGGAACGCAGGTGGATCTCGCCCTGTTCGCCGGTGGGCAGGTCGGTGCCGTCGAGCGAGCGGATCGCCACCTCGACGCCCGGGACGGGCCGCCCGACGGAGACCTGCCCGCCCTGGCCGGTCCGGTCGTGCTCGCGCGGGGTGAGCACGGAGATCAGCTGCGTCTCCGACATCCCGTAGATGCCGACCAGCACCGGCCCGAACACCTTCCGCGCCTCGCGGATCCGGGTCGGCGAGGAGGCGCTGCCCCCGTAGAGAACCTGCCGCAGGCCGGAGAGGTCGGTGCGGCCGATCGCCGGGTGGTCCAGCAGCTGGTGGAGCAGCGGCGGCAGCACCCAGAGGTCGGTGATGCGTTCGCGCTCGACGGCCGCCAGGACCGCGCCCGGGTCGAAGGAGCGCTGGAGGACGACCGTGCCGCCGCGCCGGAGGGTCAGGTCGGCGAGGATCCCGGCGAGGTGGGCGAGCGGGGTGGCGACGAGCAGGCGCGGCGGTCCGTCGGCGGGGTCGCTGCCGATCGGGGCGTCGAAGACGTGGCGGTAGGGCCCGTGCAGGCTGAGGATGCCCTTCGGGATGCCGGTGGTGCCGCCGGTGTGGCGGATGTTGAGGTCGTCCTCGGGTCCGATCCGGACGTCCGGCGGCTCGGCGGGCCGCCGGACGGAGGCGGCGACGACGTCCTCGCCGACGGCCGTGCCGGAGCCGGCGTCCGGCCCCGGGCCCAGGGTCAGCACGGTGGGCACGTCGATCAGCGGGAGCAACTCGGCGGCGGAGGCGTACCGTTCGGCGTCCACGAGCAGGATCGTCGTATCGACGCTCGCGGTGATCTCGGCCAGGACCGGGGCGCTCATGCCGTCGTACAGGTTCACCACCCGGGCGCCCGCGAGGCCGGCCGCGTACCGGGCGGCCAGGGCCTCGGGGGTGTTGCCCGTCAGCAGGGTCACGGTGGTGCCGCGGGCGGCGCCCCGGGCGATCAGCTCGTGGGCGAGTCGGTAGGTGGCGGCGGCGAAGTCGCCGGAGGTGATCACGGTGCCGTCGGCGCCGATGACGGCCCGCCGGTCGGGGGCGGACGCGAGGGAGCGGAGGATCAGGGCGGGGCCGCTGACGAACTCCGCGTCGCCCATGGCTACTTCTTCCTTGTAGTTTGCAACCATGGGCTCAGGCTAACCCCGCCCCGCCGCCGCGCCGGCAACCTCGTGCGGGTATCCGGCGGGAAAAGGCCGCTGCCGGACGCATGGGTGAGGGGTCGTCAGCGCACCCCCGGGGCCGGCGCCGCGGGCGGGCCGATCCGGTGAAAGCCGCCGCTGAACAGGTGGATCCGGTGGCCGTGGCCGCTGCCCGGGCGGGCGGCCGTCAACACATGCGGGTGCGCGCTCGGGGCCACCACCCTTCCTCCGGGGCGCTGCGCTCCGAACGAGAGGAACCACCCGTATGAGATCCGGCAAGACGTGCACAACAGTGACGGTCCGACCGGAGCCCCGGCTCCGCCGCCCCCTGCGACGGCCGGCCACCGGGGCGGTGGCGGTGGTCGCGGCGGTGCTCGCCGTCGGCGTCCCGTCCGGCACGGCGGCGGGCACGTCCGCGGCCCCGTCGGACAGCCCGTCGACCGCCCCGTCGACCGCCCCGTCGGCCGCCCCGTCGGCCGCGTCGGCCCCGGCGACCGGTCGGGCGACCACCGCACCGTCCGCCGGCGCGTCCGCGTCCGCCACCACGTCCGCCACCGGGTCCGCGTCCGCGCGGAGGCCGGACCTGACGCTCACCAAGACGGCGACACCGGCCACCGTGACCGGCGCCGGGCAGACCGTGACCTTCACCCTGCGGGTCACCAACACCGGGAACGCCCCCCTCACCGGCGTCTCCGTCAAGGACACCGCCTTCACCGGCGAGGGCGCCGCGCCGGTGATCTCCTGCCCGTCGACCGCCCTGGTCCGGGAAGCGTCGATGACCTGCACCGCGACGTACGTGGTCACCGGCCCCGACCTGAAGCAGGGCCGGGTCGACAACACCTCGGTGGCCGCCGCCAAGGCGCCCGACGGCAGCAGGGTGACCTCCGCCCCCGCGTCGGCGGCGGTCACCGCCGCGCTCGTCGGCCGGCCGCCCGGCTCGCCCTCCCCGTCGCCCTCCCGGACGGCGACACCCTCCCACCACCTGACCCACACGCCCTCCCGCACCCCCGCCGCCGTGCCGCCGGCGACCGGCGAGCCGTCGGCGGAGCACGCCCTTCCCGACACCGGAGCCGGCACCCGCACCCTCCTCGCGGCCGTCGGCGCCGCCCTCCTGATCGCGGCGGGCACCCCGCTCCTGCTCGCCGCCCGCCGCCGGGACTGACGCCCGCGCCCGGAGCCCTCGACCCCACCGGCCGGCACACCCCGGGTGTGCCGGCCGGTGCCGCACCCGCCCGGAGCGGACGCGCCGCCGTACGCGAGGATGGGGCCCACGGAAGCACAGGGTGAGGGGCAGCGGGTGGGCGGGGAGTACGGGGACGCGGACGGGGCCGGTACCCGCGTGCACAACCGGCTGACGGACAGTACGGTGCACGGCACCGTCGTCCAGGCCGGACGGGCCGACATCGTCATGAGGGCGACGGACTCCGTCGTACCGGCCGTGCCGGTGACCGTGACACCACCACTGGGCCTGCGGGACGCGCGCCGCCCGCTCAGGGGACGCGCCGACGTGCTGGCCCGGCTGGAAGCCGCACCGGCCGGGGAGCGGCTGCAGGTGCTCTGCGGGTTGGGCGGCTGCGGCAAGACCTCCCTCGCGCTGGAACTCGCCGCCCGGCGGACCGCCACCGGGTGCCGGGTGTGGTGGGTCGAGGCCCGCAACGGCCCCGCCCTGGAGGCCGCGCTGCGCGCCGTCGCCCGCCAGGCGGGCGCCGCCCCGGAGGAGCTCGAACGCGGGGACACCGCCGACGTCCTGTGGTCCCGCCTGGCGCGGCTGGACGGCCCGTGGCTGCTGGTCGTCGACAACGCCGACGACCCGGCCCTGCTCGACGGACCGGGCGCGCTGAGCGCCGGCACCGGCTGGATCCGCCCCGCCGCCGGAACCGGCACCGTCCTGGTCACCACCCGCGAGGGCACCGCCGCCACCTGGGGGCCTGCCGCCCGTCTGCACCCCCTGCGCCCCCTGACCGGCGAGCGGGCCGAGGACGCCGCCCGGATCCTGCGCGACCACGCCCCGCACGGCGCCGGCACCGAGGCCGAGGCCCTCGCCCTCGCCGCCCGCCTCGGCGGCCTCCCGCTCGCCCTGCGCCTGGCCGGCACCTACCTCACCGAGGCCGCCCGGACACCGGCCCCGTTCCGGGCACCCGGCACCCCGACCGGCTACGCCGACTACCAGCGGGCCTGGGAGGCCGGCCCGCAGGGCCTGGACCCCGAGCACGCCCTCTCCCGGACCTGGGCGATGTCCCTCGACCTGCTCGAACAGCGCGGCCACAGCCACGCCCGGCGCCTGCTGGAGCTGATCGCCTCCTTCGCCGACGCGGACCTGCCGTACGCCCTCCTCCTCACCCCCGAACGCCTCGCCGCCACCGGCCCGCTCGCCGCCCTCGACGGCCCCGCCCTCTGGCAGCACCTCACCGCACTCGCCGCCTTCGGCCTGATCGACCTCCCCGACCCCGCCCCCGACTCACCCCCGGTGCTGCGCATGCACCCCCTCGTACGGGACGCCTCACGCACGGCCGAGGCCGGGGCGACCGCCCTGGGCCTCCTGGTGGCGGCGGCGCTCGCGGAGGAGACGGGGATTCCGGAGCGGGCCGAGTTCTGGAAGCTCTGGCGACTCCTCGCCCCGCACATCCTGGACGGCTTCCACCGGGTCGACACCGAAACCCTCACCGACGAGTACCTCCTGGACCTCACCGAGGCCGTGAACCTGGCCGCCCGCTACCTCCGGGTCGGCGGCCTCCTCACCCAGGCCCGGGCCGAGTTCGAGGCGATCCTTGCTCTCGAATGCGAACGGGTGGGCGATACTCACTCCGGGGCGCTTGTCACCCGTAGCCGTCTTGCCCGAGTCCTGAGTGACCTGGGTGAGTTCGACGCGGCCCGGGCGGAGCTCGAGTGGGTGCTTGCCGTTCAGCGTGGGCTGGGCGATGGGGCCCAGCTACTCACCCTGAACACGCGTCGTTCTCTGGCTCGGGTGCTGCTGGTCATGGGGGAGGCGGACGCCTCCCGGGCGGAGTTCGAGGCCCTCCTTACCCTGCTGCGGGACGAACTTGGCGACGACGCCACCGCTACGCTCGACACCCGGCGCGAAGTCGCTTTGATCCTCCATGACCAGGGGGAGTTGGAGGGGGCCCGGGCCGAGTTCGAGGCCGTTCTCGACATCCGGCGGAGCCACCTCGACGACGATTCTCCCACGGCGTTCAGCACCCGCGTAGCCATCGCTCAACTCCTCTACGACCTGGGGGAAATGGAAGAAGCCAGGGAAGAGTTTGCGACGGTTCTCGCTCTCCAACGGGCGCAGATGGGCGAGACCCACGCAGAGACCCTTGTCACCCGCCACAACCTCGCCGTGGTGTTCCTCACGATGGGAGAGCTTGAGGTGGCCCGGGCCCAGCTGGAGACGGTGGTCGCTCTCGAACGTGAGCAGTGGGGGGAAGCCCATCCGGTGTGCCTCACTGCTCGCCACACCCTCGCCCTGACGCTCCTCGGTCTGGGGGAGAGGGAAGCGGCAGTCGCCGAGTACGAGGCGATCCTCGCGATTCAGCGCGAGCGGTTGGGCGAGAACCACCCCGACACCCTCGCCGCCCGCCAGGACCTCGCCGACGCCCAGGACCCCCCGGCGGCGGCCGAGCCCGAGCCGGCCGAACCTTCCTGATCCCGGCCGGGAACGGCGGCGCCGGCACCACGCGTTGGGCCGGCATGGTGATGATGTCGGGTCTGCTCCTCATGGCCGTTCTGGTGATCGTGCCCTTCACCCTGGCGGCGGCCCGGCAGGTCGTCGTGCGGTCGGGCCGCCCCGGGTGGCTGTCCCGGCGGCTGGCGGCCCGGGCGCGCGGGGGCGGCGGGCTCGGCCTCGGCGCCACCGCGACCGAGGAGTTGCACGCGTTCTTCAACGCGAACAAGCGCGTGCAGATCGAGCAGCGGCGGACCCAGCTGGTCCTGCGGGACGACGACCACGCCGGTGCTCCGCCCCGCACCCGTCTCGACCTGGACCTCGGCACTGCCTTCATCGAGCAGCAGCGGTAGGGGAGGGCGGCTGCGTGGCGAGCCCCCCCGGGGCCGTGGTCAGACGGCCGCCACCTCCACCGTGTGGACGGCGTTGCGCGCGCCCGACGGCGGCTGGACGCGGCCCCGGGCGTCGGTGGCGCGGCAGCGGATGCGGTGCGGGCCGGGGGACAGCCGGCAGGGGAGGGCGAACCGCTGCCAGACGGGCTCCGGGCCGCGCGGTTGCAGGAGGGCCGGGCGCCAGCCGTCGTCGTCGACGGCGACCTCCACCGAGACGACCGGCTCGTAGCTCCACGCCCGGCCGGTCAGCTCGTGCGTCCCGGCCGCCACCCGCTGTCCGTCGCGCGGGTCGAGGAGCTTGCTGTTGACGTCCACCTCCCGCACCGGGCGCGGTGCGCCGCCGCCGGGCGGGACGCGGGTGTAGAGGCGGGTGGTGAACAGGTGCTCGGGCCGCTGCTCGGAAAGCACCACGCGGGTCAGCCACTTGACCGAGTTGGTGGCGAACAGCCGGGGCGCCACCGCGCGCAGCGGGAAACCGTGCCGTCGCGGCAGCGGTTCGCCGTTGACGGTGTCGGCCAGCAGCACCTCGTCCCGGGCCTGCTCCAGCGGCAGGTCCTTCAGGTACCCGAGCCCGCCCTCGCCGGCGAACGAGCCGCGGTCGGCGCCCTCGAACCAGACGTGCCGGGCCTGCGGACGCGGGGCCGCGAGGGCCAGGACGTCGGCGAGCGCCACACCGGACCACTCCAGGTTGGCGACGGCGCGGGTCGGGACGTCGGGACGCGACGGGTTGCCGAAGCACTCGTGGAAGGCGGTGAGGCGGGTGCGGGCCAGCCCGCGCAGTGCCGCGAGGTCCAGCCAGAGCGGCCGCTCCACCAGACCCTCGACGGTCAGCGTCCAGGCGGAGGCTTCGAGTTCGGGCGGCGGCCCGAGGTGGTTCCGGGCGAAGAGGTGCTCGACGGGGGTGAGGAAGGCGTCGGGAGTGCTCGGATCGGCGGGCGTGGCCTGCACACGGGCTCCGTACGTCGTCGGTCCGCCCCGCCGGGACCGGGAGGCCGTGGCGGGGCGGACCGGGGTGGACTCCGGCTGGACCCTAGGAAGGATTGCGGTCCGAACGATCCGTGTCCACCCGCCCGTTGCGGCCCGGAGTCGGGTCCGCCGACCCCGGCCGCGGTGCCTCAGGGGCTGCTGCCCGGGCGGTAGGTGGTGAGCTCGCCGTGTTCCGACAGCGCGCCGGCCAGGTCACCGGGCCGCTGCCGCAGGGTGGCGTCCAGGAAGGCGAGTGTGGTCTCCGCGACGACGCGCGGGCTCTCGGTGCGGCCCAGCGAGCCGACCAGTGCGGGCACGGGCGGCAGGTACAGCGGGGCGTCCATGAAGGTGAGGTGCGCGGCGCCGGGAATGCTGAGCCGGTAGCTCGTCGCAGTGCTGAGCTTGAGGACCTCGGTGAGGCGGGGCAGGTAGCGCGGGTCGGTCGCCGGGCCGATCTCCTGGGTGAGTGCGAGCACCGGCTGGCGGAACGGGCGCGGGTCGGGGTCGCGGGGGTAGCCGTCCAGGTCGATGACGGCGGCGAACCGGGCGTCCTGACGGGCTGCCTGCAGGGCGGCGCCGCCGCCGAGGGAGTGGCCGGTCACCGCGGCCCGGGCGGTGTCCAGACGGCCGGTCAGCGGGTCGCCGGTCTCGCCCCGGTCCAGCCGGCCCAGCTGGGTGAGGGCGAAGCCGAGGTCGGCGGCCCGGATTCCGGCGGTCGCGGCGGCCCGCCTGTTGTCCTCGGCGTCGTCGCCGGTGGCGGAGACTTCGGTGCGGATCGTCCGGCCGTCGGCGAGGACGACGGCGGCGGAGTCGTACGGGTGGTCGAGGGCGGCGACCAGGTAGCCGTTGCTCGCCAGCTCCTCCGCCCAGGCGGTGTTCTGGGTGCGCACGCCGCCCAGCCCGGGCGAGAACAGCACGACCGGGAACCGGGCGCCGTCACGCGCCACCGGGGCGTCGGGAACCGCACGGGTACGGGCCCGCGGGACACCGTCCATCAGGAAGCCGGGGAGGCCGACGTAGCTGGCGAGGGCGTCGGCGACGGTGCGCGCCTCCTGCTCCGTGCGGCCGAGGTACTGGGCCCGCTGGGTACCCGAGGGGCTCTCCTGCGCGGGGTACCAGAGCTGGACCACGACCGTGCGCCGGTCGTCGGGTTCGGGAGTGGCGGTCTCGGGGCGGTCCGGGTCGGTCCACTGCAGCACCCGGGTCCCGACCGCGAACCGGCCCGTCGGCTCGGGGAACACGGGCACCGGGAAGGCCAGGGCGGCCGCCGGGCCGGTCGCGGTCAGGGCGAAGCAGACCAGCGATCCCGGCAGCGCCAGCCACCACCGGGCCCGCCTCGCCGGCCGGCCGGTACGCCGTCGGACCAGCGGGGAGACGGCGAACGGCAACGCCAGGACGGCGCCCGCCACCACCGGGAGCAGCTGCCAGCGGAGCCCCAGCACGCTCAGCACCAGCGCGGACAGCAGGAAGGCCGCACCCGCCGCGATCGTGACGGGCGGGCGGGCGGCGGGGGGAAGCCAACGCGCCACCACCAGCGCGACGGCGCCGAGCAGGGCGAGGATCTCCAGGAGGGACATCTGCGGTCCCGTGAGTATGTCGGTCACCCGGTCATCGTCGGCGCGGGCCACGCCTCGCCACATCGATCCCCGGTCGCCGACCGGTGCCACCGCGGTCGGCATCCCGGACCGTCCTCCTGCGACCGGGATCGCAGGAGGACCGGCCCGGTCGGCGGCCGCGTTGCGACCGGGGGAGGTGGCGGGGCTCCTCCTGCGGTCGTAGCCCGGCACGGCGCGATCAGACGGTGGACGCATGCGTCCCGCCGGGCCGCGCCCTACCGTGACACCCGGTGCGGCTCCGACCGGGGCCGCCGTGACGCCGAACCGACAGGGACGTGGGATGACCGAGCCGGCCGTGGAAACCGGCGGTTCCCGCCCGGTGCGCCACCGGGGCAGGGCGCCGCGGGCGTGGGCCGCGTGGCTCGCGGGGTACGCCGACCTGACCTCCGCGCGAGCGGCGCGGCCGGTGAGCGCGGCGCGGCGCTGGGGCTCCCGGCTGCCGCCCGCGGTGGGGGACTCGCTGCTGTCGGCCCTGCTCCTCGTCAACGTCCTGACCACGCACACCCCGCGGGGGCTGCCGGTGGCGCTCGCCCTCACCGCCGCCCTCACCCTGCCGCTGCTGTGGCGGCGCCGGGCGCCGCGCAGCGTGTTCGGCGTGGTGGCGGCCGTGGCCCTGGTCCAGTGGCTGGTGGACGTGCAACTGCCGGCCGACATCGCCCTGCTGGTGGCGCTCTACACGGTGGCCGCGCGCTCGGGGCGGTGCGGCACGCTTCTCGCCTGGGCCGTCGTGGAGGCGGGGGTCCTCCTGGCCTGCCTGCGCTGGGCGGGGGAGGACGCCTTCCTGACCCCCTTCGTCGCGGTGACCGCGACGGCCGTGGCCGCCGCCGTGCTCGGGGTGAACGTGAGGACCACGCGGGCCTACCTCGCGGCCGTGGAGGAACGGGCCGCACGGCTGGAGCAGCAGCAGGAACAGCAGGCGCGGCTGGCCGTCGCCGAGGAACGGGCACGCATCACCCGCGAGATGCACGACATCGTCACCCACAACCTGTCCGTCATGGTCGCGCTCACCGACGCCGCCGTCTACGCTCAGCACCGGTCGCCCGACAAGGCGACCGCCGCCATGCTCCAGATCTCCGAGACGGGCCGGCAGGCCCTGACCGACATGCGGCGCTCGCTGGGCGTGCTGCGGACCGACGAGGCGGACGCGCAGCGCCACCCGCTGCCCGGCATCGCGCAACTGCGGGCCCTCGCCGACCAGATGAGCGCCGCCGGGCTGCCGACCGGCCTGGAGGTGCACGGCACCCACACCGGCGTTCCCGCCACCGCCCAACTGACCGTCTACCGCCTGGTGCAGGAAGCCTTGACCAACGCCCTCAAGCACACACCCCCCGGCACCCGCGCGGAGGTCCGCGTCCGGTGCTCGGCCGAGGCCGTCACCGTGGACGTCACCGACAGCGGCCCCGACCCGACGCTGCCCGGCGCCACACCGTCCGGCCACGGCATCCCCGGCATGCGCGAGCGCGCGGCCTCCTACGGGGGGACCCTGCGGGCCGGACCGCTGCCGGGCGGCGGCTGGGGCGTCCGCACCCGCCTCGACCTCGGCAGCGGCGGGGAGGCGTCCCGATGACGATCCGCATCCTGATCGCCGACGACGAGGCACTGCTCCGGATGGCCTTCGGCACGGTCCTGGAGGCCCAGCCCGACATGGCACCGGTCGGGGAGGCCACGGACGGCGCCGAGGCGGTCCGGCTCGCCCGGGAACTGCGGCCCGACGTCGTCCTCATGGACGTCCGGATGCCCGGGACGGACGGGATCGAGGCGACCCACCGGGTGATCCGGGCCTCCCCGCAGAGCAAGGTGCTGATCCTCACCACCTTCGACCTCGACGAGTACGCCTTCGCCGGACTCAACGCCGGGGCCTCGGGCTTCCTGCTGAAGAACACCAGGCCCGAGGAACTGCTCACCGCGATCCGCAGCGTGGCCGCGGGCGACGCGGTGGTCTCCCCGCGGATCACCCGCCTGCTGCTGGAGAACGTCCGTCCGCACCTGCCCGGCCGCGGCAACGCCGCGCACGACGAGCGGCTGCGACGGCTCAGCCCCCGCGAGCGGGAGGTGCTGGTCCAGGTGGGCCGCGGTCTGTCCAACGCCGAGATCGCGGCCACCCTGCACCTCGCCGAGGCGACCGTGAAGTCCCACCTGGGGCGGGTGCTGCAGAAGCTCGAACTCCGCGACCGGATCCAGGTGGTGATCTTCGCCTACGAGAGCCGCCTCGTCCGCCCGTCCTGACGCCTGCCGGCGTCCTTCGGCCAGGACGGAAGGACGCCGAGCCGGCGGAGCTGGGCGAGAAGGTCGACGACGCCCCAGGCCTCGGCGATCCGGCCGTCGGCGAATCGGGGTCGCCGGAGTTGACGGCGTCGTGCAGCCGCCGCAGCGTCGCCACATGGGCCAGGGCGGTGGCGGGGGACTCGGGCACGGGTTCCTCCTGGTGCTCGGATGCTCGGGGTGTTCGAGAGCCGTACAGAGGACGGTCGCGGGCCGCGATCTGTGACACCGGACCGTCGGCGAGTGCCGCGATCCGTCCCGGCGCGCCGCCGCCGACGAGCGGCCCGGGAGCGTCGATACTGCGGCCGTGACCGATCACCGGGCGAGGCCCGACCGCCGACGGTTCCTCACGGCCGCCACCGCCGCCGGCACGCTCGCCGTCCTCGGCGGCGGCCTCGGCCCGGGCGCACCGGCCGCCGCCGCGGCGCGGCGCTCGCTGCTGGGCCACGAGGTCCGACGCCTGCCCACCGAGGAGCACGTGCTGGCGGTGACCTTCAACGCGGCCTGGAACGACGACGGCCTGCCCGAGGTGCTGACCGCACTCGAACGGCGCGGCGTCGGCGCCGCCTTCTTCCTCACCGGCCGCTTCGCCGAGCAGTACCCGGCCGCCGCCCGCACGCTCGCCGACGCCGGCCACGGCCTGGCCAACCACTCCTACGACCACCCGCCGCTCGCCGGGCTCACGGCGGACGGCCTGCGCGAGCAGGTCCGGCGGACCGACCGGGCGATCCGGGCGGCGGCCGGCACCGGGCCGCTGCCGTTCTACCGCTTCCCCTACGGCGAGACCACGCCCGAGGCGATCGAGGTCGTCAACGCCCTCGGCCGCGCCGACATCGAGTTCACCCAGGACACCAACGGCTACCTCGGCACCGTCGGCGGCATGACCGTGCCGAAGGCGGTCGAGCGCGCCGTCGCCGCCCTCGTCCCCGGCGCGATCCTGCAGCTCCACCTCGGCAGCAGTCCCTCCAACGGCCCCGGCCTCGACCCCGCCGCCCTCCCGCTGATCCTGGACGCCGCCGAGGCCCGCGGCTACCGCGTCACCACCCTGGACGCCTTCCTGGACCCCGCCACCGGCCTGCCAGGCTGAGGGGTGTAGCGGCGACGGGCCGGGGTAGGCGGCTGGGTGTGACCTCGCTGTTCACCAACCGTCGCGACGCCGGTCGCAGGCTGGCCCTGCGGATCGGTGAGCACCTGCGCGCCCGTGGCGGGGCGGAGCCGGTGGTCGTCGGGCTGGCCCCGGGCGGGGTCGCGGTCGCGGCGGAGGTGGCGCGCGAGCTGGCGGCGCCGCTGGACGTGATGGTGGCCCGTCCCCTCAACGCGCCCGGCAACGGCACACCGCTCGGCGCGCTCGCCGACGAGGAGCCGCCGGTGCTGAACCGGCGGGTGATGCGCGGCCTGGGGCTCGGGGTGGCGGACCTGGAGTCCGAGGTGAGCCACCAGCGGGTGGAGCTGCACCGGCTGGAGAAGCTGTACCGGGACCGCCGGCCGGCGCTTCCGGTGGACGGCCGGACGGTGGTGCTGGTGTGCGACGGCGTGGTGTGCGGGCCGCTGATCCCGGCCGCGGTGTCCGCGCTGCGCGCCCGCGGGCCGGGTTGGCTGGTACTGGCCGCCCCGGTGTGCGACGCGCGGTCGGCGGCCGGGCTGCAGCGGATCGTCGACGTCCTGCTCTGCCTGCGCGAGGCCACCTATCTGCACGCGGTGGGCCCCTGGTACGACGACTTCCGGGACGTCACCGACCGTGAGGTGGCGGTTCTGCTGCGGCAGCAGCCGACCGCCCGCCGCCCGGGCTGAGCCGCCCCGGTCGGGTGTCCGCGCGGTCGGGTGCGCGTGCCTCAGGTGCCGGTGGCCGGGAGCAGCAGCAGCCGCTCGGGGTCGAACGGCATCCAGGCCGGGGCCTCGCCGCGTCCCATCGTGCGCACGCGGCACCAGGCCGGGGCGCCGGCCGGACGCCACCAGGCGTTGATCCGGCCCACCGACCAGCTGCCGTCCGCCCGGTTGACCTGGACCGGCTGGTAGGCCGGCTCGACCTCGTGCTCCGGCGGCTGCCAGCCGGGTGCGCCGCCCGGGTGGGGCGCCGCGGTCTGCTGCCGGGGACCGTCTGCCATGTCTTCCCCTCCTGTGCGGGCCGTCGCGCCAACTCTACAGGCGTGTAGTAGTTCGTGGGGGTCCGGTGGGTGAAATTCGGTCGAGCGGGCGGGGTCGGGCGCGTACGGTCGGGGCCGGGCGGGAGTCAGGGGCCGGGTGGGAGTCAGGGGGCGCGGTGGCGGCGGGCTGGGGTACGGCGTTGCTGTTGGGCCTGGTGGTGCTGGTGGGCTCGTCGGTGCAGCGGCTGGCGGGTGTCGGGTTCGCGCTCGTCGCGGGACCGGCGCTGGTCCTGCTGCTGGGGCCGGGGGAGGGCGTGACGCTCTCCAACTGCGCGGCCGGCGTGATCAGCGCCGTCGGACTGGCGGAGACCTGGCGGCAGGTGCGGCTCGCGCGGATGCTGCCGCTGGTCGGCGCCGCCGCGTGCACCGTCCCGCTGGGCGCGTGGGTGGCCGCGCGGGTGCCGACCCCGGCGCTGCTGATCGGCATCGGACTGCTGGTCAGCGCGGCGGCGCTGCTGGTGATCCGGGGTGTCCGGGCCTCCGCGCTGCGCGGTCTGCGGGGCGCGCTGGCGGCGGGCGCGGCCAGCGGGCTCATGAACTCCGCCGCCGGGGTCGGCGGTCCGGCGGTGTCCCTGTACGCCGTGAACACCGGCTGGAGCGCCCGGGAGTTCCTGCCCAACGCGCAGTTCTACGGAGTGGCCGTCAATGTGTTCTCGCTGGCGGCCAAGGGGGCTCCGCACCTGGCGGCGCCCGCCTGGTCGACCACCGCGGGCGGGATCGTGCTCGGCGCGGGCGTCGGCCGGGTGCTGGCGGACCGGGTGCCGGAGCGCGGCGCCCGGCTGGTGGTGCTGGGCCTGGCGCTGGCCGGCGGCCTCACCACCCTCGGCAAGGGCCTCTGGGGGCTCTGACGCACCGCCCGGCGCGGGGACGACGGCGCCGGGCCACCCCGGCGGTCGTGCCGTCCCCGTGCGGCTCCGCATCGAAGCCGCCGACCCGCCGGGCCGCTCCTGCCCGGCCGCTGTGCGCGGCGGTCCGGCCCCGGCCGTGGTCCGGTCGGCGCAGGACGTGAACGGGCCCGGGGCGTCCGGGGGCTGAAGGTCGCCCGCTTACCCCGTCCACATACCGGGGCGGGGTACAGTGGCCGCCATGTGTCCGGACGCCGCCCCGCCCTCCCGCGACCCGCGTCGCCGCGGGGCGGGGGCGGCTCTGGTGCTCCTCCTGCTGACCGCCCTCGGACTGATCGGCCACCACACCCTCCCGGCCGGTATCGGCCCGGCCCCGCACGCCGCGATGGTGATGGCCTCCGACGCCCACCGGCACATCGGCGCGGCCGAGCACCGGTCGGCGACCGTCGCCGACCGGTCGACGACGGCCTGCGCCGAACACCGGGTCTGCTCCTCGACGGTGCCCGCCCGCGGCATCCCGCTCGACGCCCCGCCGCCGGCCGGGCTCGCCGACGCGGCCGTCGCCGATCCCGCGCCGCGGCGACCGGCGGTCGCGCCCGGCGTCCCGTGGCCCGACCTCGACGTCCTCTCGATCTCGCGCAGATAGGCACCCCACGGCGGCCGGGAGCGGAACCTCCCGCCCCCCGCCGCCGGGCAGCCCCGTCCACCGGCACGGCCGTGGAGGCCGGTGCCGTACGCGCACTCACCCGAGAGACCCCGATGCCCGAATTCACCGTCAACCGCCGTTCCCTGCTGCTCGCGGGCCTGGGCGCCACCGGCGCCGGCCTGCTCGCCGCCTGTTCGGACGCGGCCGGCACGCCGCCGCTCACCGATCCGTCCGGCAGCCCCGTCGCCGAGGCCGAGGCCAAGCGGCTCTCCACCGGCCGGGAACGCCCGGTGACCGTCACCGCCACGGCCGACACCGTCGACCTGGGCGGCGGGACCACCGCCCGGACCTGGACCTTCGGCGGCGCCCTGCCGGGCACCGCGGTCCGCACCACGGCCGGCGACACCCTGGTCGCCACGCTGAACAACCACCTGCCCGCGCCGACCTCCCTGCACTGGCACGGCCTGGCGCTGCGCAACGACATGGACGGCGTGCCGCCGGTCACCATGCGGCCGGTCGCACCCGGTGGCAGCTTCACCTACCGCTTCGTCACCGACCGGCCGGGCACCTACTGGTTCCACCCGCACGTCGGCGTCCAGCTCGACCGGGGCCTGTACGCGCCGCTGATCGTCGAGGACCCGCGGGAACCGCTGGGGTACGACGAGGAGTGGGTGGTCGTCCTGGACGACTGGCTGGACGGCGTCACCGGCACCCCCGACCAGGCGCTCGCCGAGCTCCGCAAGGGCATGGGCGGCGGTTCCGGCATGTCCGGCCATGACATGAGCGGCATGTCCGGCCACGGCATGGGCGGCATGGGCGGGATGCCGGGCCAGGACACGGGCGGCACGGGCAGCGCGGGCGCGCCCGCCGGGCAGCAGCCGTCGTTCATGCTCATGGGTGCCACCAGCGACCTGCTCGGCGGCGACGCCGGTGACGTCCGGTACCCCCACCACCTGGTCAACGGCCGGACCGCCGCCGACCCCGAGGTGTACCGCTCCCAGCCGGGCCGGCGGGTCCGGCTGCGGATCGTCAACGCGGGCGGCGACACCGCCTACCGCCTCGCCCTGGGCGGCCACCGGCTGACCGTCACCCACACCGACGGCTACCCGGTGGGCCACGAGGAGGTGGACGCCCTGCTCATCGGCATGGGCGAGCGCTACGACGTCCTGGTCACCCTGCGCGACGGCGTCTTCCCGCTGACCGCGCTCGCCGAGGGCAAGGACGCGGCGGGCCGTGCCCTGGTCCGCACCGGTGCGGGCGAGGCCCCGGCGGCCGGGCTCCGCCCCGCCGAGCTCGACGGCCGGATCCTGGCCGCCGACGCGCTGCGGGCCGCCGACGAGGTCCGGCTGCCGGTGCGCACGCCCGACCGCACCCACCGGATCGAGCTGACCGGCGGCATGGCCAGGTACGACTGGGCGCTCAACGGGCGCCCCTTCGACATGGCGGACCCGAACGCCCGCGCGTTCCTGGTCGGCGCGGGGGAGCGGGTCCGCCTGGAGTTCGTCAACCGGACGGAGATGTGGCACCCCATGCACCTGCACGGGCACACCTTCCAGGTCGGTGAGCAGGGGCCGCGCAAGGACACCGTGATCGTATTGCCGGGCCGCACGGTGACCTGCGACTTCGACGCCGACAACCCCGGCCGGTGGATGACGCACTGCCACAACCCCTACCACGGCGAGGCGGGAATGATGGGCCTGGTCGGCTACCGGGCCTGAGCCCGCCCCCGGGCGGCGGGCTCAGGCCCGCCGCCCGGGCCGGTCCGCCCGCACCGCGACCGTGCACAGCCGCTTGGTGGCCCGGGTGAGCGCGACGTAGAGGTCGCGCTCACCACCCGGCCGGGCGGCGCGGATGCCGTCGGGGTCGACCACCACGGCGGAGTCGAACTCCAGGCCCCGGGCCTCGGAGGCCGGCACCGCCCGGACCTGCTCCGCGACGGCCCCGGCCGTCGTCAGGAGCGCGGTCAGCGCGCCGGCCGAGGCGTCCGGGCAGAGCACGCCGATCAGCTCGCCGGGATGGGCGGCCGCCTGCGCGCGCAGCTCGGCGAGCAGGACGTCGCCGAGCGCGGCGGGCGCCGCGCCGAGGGTGCGCGGCCGCTCGCCGTGCCGGATCGAGCCGACCGGCGGCTGCTCCGGGGCGATCTCGGCCAGCAGCTCGCGGGTGGCGGCCAGGATCTCCTCGGTGGTGCGGTAGCTGACGGTCAGCGTGCGCAGGTCGAAGCGGGCGCCGAGGTGCGGGGCCAGAGCCTCGTGCCAGCCGCGCGCGCTGGTCGCCGGACCGGCCTGGGCGAAGTCGCCGACCAGCGTCATCGACCGGCCCGGGCAGCGCCGCAGCACCATCCGCCACTGGAGCGCCGTGAACTCCTGCGCCTCGTCCACCACGACATGGCCGAACACCCGCCGCGGCGGGCCGTCCAGCAGGCCCGCCGCCTCGTCGAGCAGCGGCAGGTCGGCGTCGGTCCACGGCGCGCCCGGCTCGCGCAGCAGCAGCGCGCGCTCCTCGGCGGTGAACTCCGGCAGGTGCGCGGCCAGTGCCCCGGGGTCGCCCAGCAGCGCCTCCACCACCGCGCCGGGGGTCAGCCGCGGCCACAGCCGCTCGACGGCGCGCTCGACGTGGGCGTCGTCCAGCAGTTCGGCCCGCATCGCGTCGACGTCGAGGCCGGGGCCGTCGTCGGCCGGCCCGTCGTCGATGCCCAGCCGGCGCAGGTCCCTCGCCGCGGCCCGGTCGAGGTCGAGGCCGGTCAGCTCGGCGACCTCGGCGTCGATCCGCGCCAGCGTCTCGGCGGCGCCGCGGGCCAGCGCGGCCGTCACGGCGTCCACCAGCAGTTCCTTGAACAGCCGGCGGGCCCGGTGGTGGGCGAGGCCGCCGGCGCGGGCGGCGTCCCGGACCCGGGCGACCTCCGCCGCGTCCAGCCGGACGTCGTCGCGCCCGACGCGCACCGCCAGGCCCCCGTCGGGCGCCTGCCGGTCCCGCACCACGGCGGCCAGCGCCCCGGCGAGCGCGGCGTCGCCCTTGAGCCGGGCCGTCCGCGGCGGCTCGACGGCCTCCGCCGCAGGGCCGCCGGGGCCGTCGGCCGGACCGCCGCCGGGGCCGCCGGCAGGTTCGGCGCCGGCCAGCTCGGCGCAGGTCGCCAGCACCACGTCGTTCTCGCCGAGCGAGGGCAGCACCTGCGCGATGTACTCCAGGAACCGGGCGTTCGGCCCCAGCACCAGGACGCCCTGCTCGGCGGCCTTCGGGAAGGCGTAGAGCACGTACGCGGCGCGGTGCAGCGCGACCACTGTCTTGCCCGTGCCGGGGCCGCCCTGGACGACGGTGACCCCCCGGTGCGGCGAGCGGACGATCGCGTCCTGCTCCGCCTGCAGCGTGGCCACCGCGCTGCCCATCCGCCCGGTGCGCCGCTCCTGGAGCGCCGCGGCGAGCGGGCCGTCGCCGACCACGTCCTCGGCGGTGGGCTCGGAGCCGTCGAGCAGCTCGTCACTGACCCCGACGACGGCGCGCCGCGCCAGGCGCAGGTGCCGGCGCCGCCGCAGGCCCATCGGGTGCACCGGCGTCGCCTCGTAGAACGCCCGCGCCGCGTCCGCCCGCCAGTCGACCAGGGCCGGCAGCTCGTCCTCGCCGCGCTGCAGGCCGAGCCGGCCGATCCGCAGCGCCGTCCCGTCCGCCAGGTCGATCCGCCCGAAGACCAGGCCACCCTCGGCACCTTCCAGCCGCCGTACCTCGCGGGCGAGCCGCTCGGCCGCCGACTGCCGCTCGTAGGCCTCGCCGGCACCGTCCGCCCGGGTCGCGAGCGTCACGGCGAGCCGCGCCCGGGTGTCGGCGAGCCGGTCGTCGAACAGGGCCGTGACGGCGTCCACCTCCGCCCGCTCCAGTCGCACCTGGCGTACCACGTTCTCCTCGGCCTGCGGCACAGGAAGCGCTCCCCTCTCAGTGTCGGCCTGTCACTATGCGTGGTCGCGCGGCGAATGTAAACGTTGACCTCGGGCCCCGATTCGTGTCTTCGCCCGGGCCCCGGGCCCTCGTTCACCCGGCCCGGAACGCCGCCGACCGGGCACCCGGCCGCGCGGTGGCGGCCCGGTGCCCGGTCGGTACGGGGGTGCGGGAGCCCGGTGCTCAGGCCTCCTTGATCACCACGGTCTTGGCGGACTTGTCGTGCAGCGCCTGCTGGTACGGCTTGTCCCACAGCGGCCACAGCACGTTCAGCAGCGCGAAGAGCGAGCCTATGCAGTAGACGGCGTTGGGCAGCGTGTAGAGGGCCGCGCGGATCAGCAGCGAGTTCTCGGCGGGCTTGGCCCCGGTCGCGAGGTCGACGACCCGCAGCTTCATGACCTTCTTGCCGACCGTCTGGCCACCCTGGGTGAGCAGCATCGCGGCCTCGTAGCCGAAGGAGAGCAGCGACGCCACGACGTAGTACAGGATCGAGGCGCCGGTGATCGCGAAGACCAGCACGGTGGGCACGAGCAGGATGGCGACGTCGATCAGCCGGGCGACCAGGCGCTCGGCGACCGGGGCGAGCGGCTTGCCGCCGGGCACCGGGGAGCCGCCGTACGCGCCGGGCTGGGGCTGTCCGTGCGGCCAGGAGCCCTGCGGCTGGCCGTAGGGCTGCTGCGGGGGAGTGCCGTAGCCGGGCTGCCCGTACGGCTGCTGCTGCTCTCCGTAGGGCTGGCCGTACGGGGCCTCCTGCTTGTACGGCTGCTGCTGCTCCCCGCCGTAGGGGTTCTGGTTCTGCTGGCCGTAGGGGTTGTTGTTCCCCTCGTACGGGTTCTGGCCGTTCCCCGTGGGACCGTTGGTGCTCATCGTGGCTGGTTCCCTGCCTCGGCGATGGTGGTACGGCTGTTCTATCGATCATCGGTCGGCCGCGTGAAGACGGACCGGCAAGTCGTTACCGATCAGGCACCCCGTTGTCGCCGAGCCGGGCGGCCGGGAGTCCGTTATGTTCGAAAATGCCGGAATAAGCCCGCGCCGCCCGCCGCGGCGGCCCGACCAGGGAGACGGCCATGACCGGTGCACCCGAACCCATCAGCGACGCCGGCCGGACCGCGCTGGAGCGGGAGCTCGCCGAGCTGCGCACCGAGCGCGCCGCCGTCGCCGCCACCCTGAGCGGCGACGACCAGCCCGGCGATCCGGCCGACCAGGCCGACGAGTTGCAGCGGGCCGACCAGCTCGACCGGCTGGACGACCGGATCACCGGGATCGAGGGCCGGCTGCGCGAGGCCGCCGCCGCCGGGGCGCCGAGCACCGAGTGCGTCGGCGTCGGCAGCACCGTGACCCTGCGCTTCGCGGACGCCGACGAGATGACCGTCCGGATCGGCGAACTCGCCGAGGAGCTGGACCCGGAGCTGGTCACCGCCGACAGCCCGCTCGGCCTCGTGCTGCTCGGTCGCCACGCCGGTGAGACCGTCGAGTACGAGGCCCCCGGCGGCCGGACGACGGCGCTGGTCCTGTCGATCGGCGACGGCTCGGCGGCGTAACCGCTCTTCCGGGCGGGCCCGGTCCCGGCGTCGGCGCGTTCTCAGCACGGCCTCAGTGCGCAGGGATGGACCAGGTAGGAGCCCAGCCGGCCGTCCCGGTCGCCGTCCTTGAACGCGACGGCCCGGCCGGCCAGCCGGTCCCGCTCGGCCCGCAGTTCGAGCGCAGTGCTCGGGCTGTTGATCCGGGCGTCGGCGGTGGGCAGTTGCAGCGGGGCGCTCACGAGGAGGTCCCAGCGCTCCGACGCGGTGCCCGGCGCGGTGACGGCCGGGCCGTCGGCCAGCCGGAGTTCCACCCGGCCGTCGGCCAGGATCCCGATCCGCAGCGGGATGTCACCCTCCGCGGTGCCGATCTCCCCGGTCCAGACGCCCGGCGCCAGGGCCGTCGGGCGGGTCCGCTCGACGGCCGGGTTGACCTGGTCGTTGGAGAAACCGGGCGCCAGGATGCCCACGAGGTGCCCGACGACGGCGTCGCGGGCCGCCTTGGCGGTGGAGTTGGTCAGGACGGCCACCGAGGTCTCCCGCTCGGGGATGTCGATCATCATCGTCGCGATGCCGCCCATGCCGCCGCCGTGGCTGTGGACCACCGGTCCGGGGCCGCGCGAGACGATCCGGCCGAGCCCGTAGCCGAGCCGCTCGTCGATCGGCAGGGCGTCGTCCATGGCCGCGACCGTGGCGGGTTCGAGCAGCCGGGAGGCGGTGCGGGCGAACAGCGCGACGTCGCCGGCGGTCGCCCAGCCGGCCCCGGCGGCGGGGTGGCCGGTGAAGCAGGTGGGGTAGGCGCGGCCGTCGGCGGAGTAGCGCTCGGCGACGGGCGCCGGCCCGGGGTGGGCCGGCCCGAACCCGAAGCTCCCGAGGCCCAGCGGTTCGGCGATCCGCTCCCGCAGGTGGTCGCCCAGGTCCTGGCCGGTCACGGCCTCCAGCAGCCGGCCCAGCTCCTGGTAGCCCAGGTTGGAGTACTCGAAGCCGGTCCCCGGCTCGCGGACGAGCGTGCGGTAGCGGTCGAGGTCGACGGGCAGCGGGCCGGTGCCGTAGTGGAAGCTGTAGAACGCCGGGAACCCGCCGCGGTGCCGCAGCAGTTGGCGCGGCGTCGGCGCGGTCCACCGGAAGCCGCCGGGGATCGGGGCGTCGAGGTCCAGCAGGCCGTCCTCGGCGGCCAGGCAGACGGCGGTGGCGGTGAAGGCCTTGGTGACGGAGGCCAGCCCGTAGACCGTCTCCGCGGTGGCCGGCCGCCGGTCGGCGACGCTCGCGTGGCCGTAGGCCCGGGCGAGGACGACTTCGTCGCGTTGGGCCACCGCGACGGAGACGGACGCGCAGCCGTGTTCGGCCAGCGCCTCCGCGCAGAACTCGTCCAGCCCGTCCAGCCCGTCCACCCTGCCCGGCATGCGGCGACCTCCCGATCGGATTGCCCGTCGGTCGAACGATAGTGCTCCGTCTCCGAACGACCGCCGCCGGGGTCGCCCGGAGGTGACGTGCCGTCAGGACGCGGGCCCGGCGGGGCGGCCCGGGACCCAGAGCGGCACCGGGGCGGTGGGGGCCATGTACTGGGCCGCCTGGGCGTCCAGCTCGGCCAGGGCCCGGTCCCGGTCGTCGTCGGTGAGGTCCGCCAGCGCGGCGGCGGCGGAGCGCGCGCAGGCCAGGACGAGGGCAAGCAGGTCCTGACGGCGGCAGTGGTCCCGGACGTAGGCCCCGCACCGGGCGGCGACGGCCGCCGTGTGGGACGCGCGCTCGGCCGCCGCGATGGGGCCGGTCCCGGCGGTGGCCGAGCGGACCCCGTGCCAGAGCAGGACCAGCGCGGCCGGCTCGGCCGGGTGGCACACCTCCGCGAGCCGGGCCCACTCGCGCGCCTCGGCCGACTCCCGGCCCAGTTGCTCCAGGGCGGCCGGGCCGTCCCCGCCGTGGCGCCGCAGCACCAGCTCCGCCGCCCGGCGCACCACCGCCTGCAGGACGGCCTCGGCCGGCACCCGCAGTCCGGGCGCCGCCGGGTCGCCGAAGGTGAGCCAGGCGTCGGCGAACGAGGCGGCCCGCAGCGGCGCCAGCCAGGGGGCGGCCGCGGGCGTCAGCCGTTCCTCCACGGCGAGGCGGACCAGCCCCACGCCGATGAGGTCCGGCGCGCCCGTGTCCGGTCCCAGCCCGATCAGTTTGGTCCTCACTGCGTACCCCCCGGCCGGCGGCCATCACTCGTTCGGGGTATCTCATCACGGTACGGAGCCGGACGGACCCGGTCGCGGCACCGATGAGACGCACGCCACGCGCCGGGCGTCAGTCCTGGTCGACGGGCCCGTCGGCCGCGGCGGCCGGCCGCCCGGGCGCCGCTTCGCGGCGCTCGAAGGGCGAGGGCACCGGGAAGTAGGCCCGCAGGAAGTCCGTGACGGCCCGCTCCTGCTCCTCGGGCGCCAGCAGGTCGCGGGTGCCGTCGGCGAGGCAGAAGTAGTCCGCCCAGCGCTCCTCGTGGAGCTGCGCGAGCCGGCCGAGGTCCTCGGTGCTGTCGGTGACGAAGTAGCCGTCGTAGAGGTGGCCCTCGACGGTGCGGGCGGTCGCGTGGCCGTAGTGGATGGCCAGGGTGACCGGCGCGAGGTCCTCGGCCGAGCGGAACGGCGAGCGGACGGTGTCGTGCAGCTGCGCCGCGAACCGCTCCGCGCTCTCGGCCAGCACGCTGCGGCGCAGCGGGTGCGGCGAGTGCTTGAGGGTGCGCGGGTAGGTCTTCCCGACGGCGGCGGCCAGGGCGGCACGGGTGTTCTTCTGCGCGGCGACGTAGATCGAGTCACCGGGCTCGTTGGCGCCGGGCGGGATGATCCGGTCGTCGGGGAAGTAGCGCGGCATGCCGTTGCCGAGGAAGAAGTCCTCCGGGACGAGCGGGCGGCCGAGGAAGACGTCGTCGTTGAGGTACAGGAAGTGCTCGGTGAGCCCCGGGACGAGGTGCAGCCGGGTCTCGATGGCGTGGGAGTTGAACACCGGGCCCGCGTCGGTGCCGGCGAACAGCGCGCGGTGCGGGACGACGGTCAGGTCCGGGTGCTCGGTGTCCAGCCAGCTCGGTGTCTGGTCGTCGGTGACCAGGTGGATCCGGCGGATCCACGGCGCGTGCGCGGCGAGGGCGCGCAGGCAGTAGCGCAGTTCGTCGCGGTTGCGGAAGCGCTGGTCGGCGTCGCCCGCGATGCCGCTCTCGGCGACGCCGTCCTCCTCGGCGATCGGGCCCGCGGTGTGCGCCAGCCGGGCGCGGGCGGCGGCCCGGCGCTCCTGCCAGGCGGGGTCGGCGTCGTCGACCCAGGTGATCACGGCGTCGATCGGGAAGTCGACCTGGTCGGGCAGCGAGGTGGCGAACACGTCGAGCAGCGGGAACGGCCGGCCGCCGACGGTCGTGCTCGCGGTGGCCTCCAGCGAGGGCACCCACCAGCCGAACGGGGTCTCGTCGATCGAGGCGATGGCGCCGGGGCCGGGGGCGGCGGAGTCCCAGAACTCGACGTCGCAGCCGGTCTCGGGGCCGTACAGCAGGGTGCCGATCACCGCCGGGCGGTAGATCCGCACGCCCTTGACCCGGTCGGCCGGCCAGGACGGCCCGGCCTCTTCCGTGGCCGGCTCGCCGTCCCGGTCCTCCGGCGCGTCCCCGGGGGTGTGCCCGGGGGCCTCCCGGGTGTCCGGCGAGCTGTCCTCCGGCCCGGCCTCCAGGAGGGCGACCGCGCGGGGCAGCTGCTCGGCGAGCACCGTGGTGAGGGTGCGCCCGTGCTCCAGGAGGTCGGCGTAGACGGCCTCGCCGGCGAACGCGTCAGCGAGCGCCCGGAGCACCGCGGGCCGGTCGCCCGGGCTGATCGCCAACCGGTGCCGCGGGTGGCGGTCGGGCACGATGCCGTGCGGGAGGCCGGCCGTCCGCACCGCCCTGCCCACCTCGGCCAGGTTGCTGTCCCGGCGGTCGCCGGGCAGCAGCGTCCGGCGCTCCTCGGCCAGGTGGTCGCGGTGGCGGACGACACCCGGGAGCGTGCCGAGCAGCTCCGCCTCCCGGGCCGAGCGCTCCTCGCCGAGCAGCTCGTACGGCGACCGCGGCTCCTGCCGCCCGGTGTCCTGCGTGTCCTGCCGGGACTCCGCGTGCCCGGTCCCGTCCGGTCCGGCCTCGTCCGCTCCGGCCTCGTCCGCTCCGGCGTCGGGCAGGGCCTCCTCCGGGGCGGCGGTGGGTCCGGCGGGCGTGCCGTCGGCCGGCCGACGGCGGCGGGCCAGAGCGGCCAGCGGGCGCATCCTGGCCGTGAGGTCGGCAGGGCGAATGGGCAAAGGAAGCTCCAGGGGGCTGATGGTCCGGGTGCCGGGCCTTTTACGTGTCCCCGACGAAGAATTCGGCGGGGCCGTCGGCCCGGGCGGCCCGGAACGGTTCTCCTTGCTGTCCGGAGCGGTCGGGCGGCCGGTGGTCCGGCCTGGCCCCACTGCTGCGGAGGGTCCTCACAGGTGGTTCATGGCGCCCGGCGGGGCGCGGGTCGGGCGAATTGCGGTTCGCAGGGGATCGTATGCGACCAGGAGAATTTTGTGTTGATCGATGGTAACAATCGCGTGTCCATTCGGCGCTGTGGAGGAAATGGGGGACGGTCTCCTCGGCATTTGAAATGGCGCGCGACAAGTCTGACGGATCGTCACGTACTTCCCGATTTAGCGGCCTTGACCCCCTTATGACCTGAACATTGCCAAGCCTCCCCGCCGCCGGGTCCCGGCCGACCCGCATCCCGTCGGTCTGCATATGCAGATGGTCGACATATGACGAGAGCTGTCCTATGGTTCTCGCCAGGCGGGCGATCGGTTCCGGAGAACGGACGAGCCGTGGGGCGTGGGCGCCCGCCGTACACGTGTGGTCCGGCGTACGGCCGGGCCCTCCGTTTCCTGTGGGAGGACCGCAGTGCACCAGCGTTCCCGTTCGCCCAAACTGCTCGGCGCGGCGATCGCCGCCGTTCTGGGCCTCGGCCTGGGCGTGCCGCCCGCGGCGGCGGCCGGGGCCGCCCCGGCCGCCGACCCCGACCCCGTCCCGGGCCTGGTGGCCGGAACGGACACCGCCGCCCCGCAGCTGGTCACCGGCCTGGCCGAGCCGGCCGCCGGCGGCACCCCGGCCGATGCGGCGCGCGCCCACCTGGCGGCGTACCGGGACCGCTACCGGGTCGACCCGGCGCAGCTCGTGGAGACCGGGACCGAACGGGCCGCCGACGGCCGTCGCACCGTCAGGTTCACGCAGCAGCACGGGGGCGTCCCGGTCTTCGGGGCCGCCTACCTCGTCCACCTGGCCGGCGAGGGCGGCGGGCAGCGGGTCGAGTCGGTCGGCGGCAAGTACTTCACCGGGCTCACCGCCCCGACCGTGTCCAGCGTCCCGGACGAGGTACTGCGCCGGCTCGCGCTCGCCGCGATCGAGGACCCTGCCGGCCGGGAGGGCGCCACGGCGGAGGACCACGGCCCGGTGGTGCTGCCCGGCGGCGCCGGCCGGCTCGCCCGCCACTTCACCGTGCGCGGCACCGACCCGGCGGTGTGGGCGGCGACGGCGCGCGAGGTGTTCGTGGACGCGACCACCGGCCGGCTCGCCCTCGCCTACGACGTGCGCGCCCCGTACCGGGCCGCCGCAGCCGCCGCCCCCGGCGGAGCCGTCGCGGCCGCAGCCGCCACCGCGGCCGTGGAACCCGCCACCGGCACCGCCCCGGACGCCCTCGGCCGTTCCGTGCCGGTGAACGTCGGCCGCCTCCCCGACGGCAGCTACCAGCTCACCGACCTCACCCGCCCCGCCGTCATCACCACCTACGACGCGGCGGGCCGGGAGGTCCTGGACTTCAACGGCGGCCTGCCCGCCGACGCCCGTCCGGCCGCCTCGGCCGGCCCCGACTTCCCGGCCTCGACCGGCACCAGCGGTGCCACCGACGCGCACCTCAACGCCGCCGCCGTCGACGACTTCTACCGCACCCGCCTGGGCCGGGCCGGGATCGACGGCGACAACGGCCCGATCACCTCCGTCGTCAACGTCACCAGCTTCGGCGAGCCCCTGCAGAACGCCTACTGGGACGGCCAGAAGATGATCTACGGCGGCGGCACCGGGACGTACCACCCGTTCTCCGCCGCCCGTGACGTGGCCGGCCACGAGATGACCCACGGCGTGGTCAAGCACACGGCGCAGCTCGTCTACCTCGGCCAGTCCGGGGCCCTCGACGAGGCCGTCGCCGACTACTTCGGCAACGCCATCGAGGTGACCAGCCGCGGTATCCCGATGACCGATCCGCGGGCCGCGCTGCTCGGCGAGGACCTCTGCCGCGCCGGCACCCCGGAGGCCTGCGCCGTCCGCCGGCTGGACGACGGCCGCACCACCGTCGCCGACTACACCGGGGCGCCCGCGGGCGTCGACAACGGCGGCGTGCACCTCAACTCCACCATCTTCTCGGGCGCGTTGTGGGACATCCGGCGCGCCCTCGACCCGCTCACCGCCGACCGCCTGGTGTACCGCGCGCTCGCCGAGTACCTCACCCCGCTCGACGACTTCGTGGACGCCCGCGGCGCGGTGCTCGCCGCGGGCCGCGCGCTCGGCCTCGACCGCGCCCAGCTGCGGACCGTGGCCGGGGCCTTCGACGCCCACGGGATCAAGGCCGGCTGGCAGCGGCGGATCGGCGTGGACAGCCGGTCGCTGCTGCGCGAGCTGTCCACCGAGAGCATCGCGCCGGACGCCGCCGCCGGCCGCTGGGTGGCGGCCACCACGGAGAAGGGCGGCCGGGGCAGCCTCGGCGTCTACGCGGGCTCCGTCACCGGCTCCGCCGAGCCGGTCCGGCTCAGCCCGGACGACGGCCGCTCGCACGGCTGGCCCGCCACCGACGGCACCACCGCCGCCTGGGCGGCGATGGGCCAGGGCGCGAACGGCCAGTGGGGCATGGAGGTGTTCGCCCGGCCGCTCGACGGCGGGCCGACGCGCAGCGTCCACAGCGCCGCCAACCAGTACCTCGGCGACGTGCGGATCTCCGGCGCGGACGTGGCCTTCCTGTCGAACGACTTCGGCACCGGCCGGACCTGGCCGCAGCTGTCCCGGGACGGCGCCCCGGTGACCGCCGTCCCGCTGCCCGACGGCCACGCCGCCGCCGATCTCACCCTCAAGGACGGCCTGCTCGCCTGGACCGAGAGCTGGCAGGTCGGCGAGCGGACGGTGAGCGCGCCGACCGTCTACTCGATCGCCGAAGGCCGGACCCTCGCCCAGTACCCGGCGCCCGACACCACCCGGGTCTCCGGGACCCGGCTCGCCGGCGGCCGTCTGCTCTGGGTGGAGACGCCCACGGACCAGTCCCGGGGCAGCTCGATCCGCTCCGGCGCCCCGGACGGCTCCGCCGCGGTCGACGTGCTGCCCGGCAGCACCACCGCGCCGCGCCGGATCACCGCCCTCACCGCCACCGACCGGGCCGTCACCTTCGGCTACGCCGGCGGCCGGGTGAGCGACACCATGAAGAACACCGACCTGCCGAAGCTCTGGCAGCTCCCGCTCACCGGCGGCACCCCCGAGCGGGTCTCCTGCAACCGCGGCGGCCAGTACGCGCCGGTGGCCGACCGGGGCACCCGGGTGCTCTGGCTGGACGCCACGGCGGGCCGTACCGACCTGGTCGTGCGCGAGCGCGCGGCCGGCACCTGCTGACCGGAGGCGGCTGCCCCGGAGGCCGAACCAGGGCGCCCGACCCCGGCGCCCGGCCCCCGTCCGCCCCTCGGTCGCCCGTCCGGCCGCCGCACCCGCGGCGGCCGGGCGGGCCTTCCGGCGTGATCCGAAGGACGGGGCCCCCGCTCACCGCACGCGGCGCGGCGAGCCGGCGGCGTCGTGACCCCGCCGCCGGGGGAAGCCCCGTCCCAACCCGCGAACCCCCGGCACACCGGCGGGGAACGGTGCCGGAGCGGAGGCCGGGGGATGCGGCGGCAGCGTGATCCGCAGCAGCGAACCGTTCGGCGGCTCGGAGACGACGGTGAGGGTTCCGCCGTGCCCCGCGACGACGGCGCGCGCGATCGCCAGGCCGAGCCCGGTGCCGGGACGCCCCGACGCCGGGGGCGGGGCGCCGCCGCCGTCGTCGGCCCGTGACCGGGCGAAGCCGATCCCGCCGTCCTCCACCTCGACCACGGCGCCGGCACGGGCCGGGCGACAGCGCAGTGCGATGGTGTCCCCGTCCACGGTGAACTTCACGGCGTTCTCCACCAGGGCGTCGAGCGCCGCTTCGAGGCGGGACTCGTCGCCCTCGACCAGGACGCGGGGCGCGTCCAGGAGCCAGTTGCGCTCCGAGGCCGGCCGCCACCGCTGGACGGTCCGCCGCAGCAGGGAGCCGAGGTCGACGGGGGCCCACTCGAAGCCGGTGGGCTCGTAGGCGTCGGCCAGGACGAGCAGCCGCCCGGCGAGCCGGCCGAGCTTGTCCAGCTCGTCCACCACCACATCGAGGTCCTCCCGGCTGTCCGGGGTCGCCGGCCCGTCGCGGACCATCTCCGCGTAGCAGCGGGCCACCGTGATCGGCGTACGCATCTCGTGCGAGCAGTTGCGCACGAAGAGCTCCTTGACCTCCTGCGCCCGGCGTTCGCGCTCGACGAGCTCCCGGGTCTGCGCGAGGGCGGCGGCCCGCCGTCGCACGTGCCACACCATGCTGAGGAAGACCAGTGCCATCAGCGGGACCTCGGCGAGTTCGTCCCACTCGGCGTGGCCCTGCGCGACGAACCGGCCCAGCGCGGCGCCCGTCACCAGGGTGACCACGGCCAACACGGCGGACGTGCGGCGCACCGACCAGTTCTGGAGGCCGTAGACGATCGACATGCTGATCCACACCAGGTGGAACACCAGGGTCTCCAGGGCGGGTTCGACGAACAGCAGCAGCTGGCTGCCCCCGGCGAACAGCACCCACCCGGCGAAGAGCCGCCTCCCGGCGAAGACCGGCCGCCCGCGCTCAGCCGGCACTGAAGGCGTACCCGACGTTGCGCACCGTCTCGATGACCGGCCGGGGCACCTTGCCGCGGATCCGGCGGACCGTCGCGTCGACCACATTGCTCCCGAGCTCGTCGGTGTGGCCCCAGACGCCCGCGAGGAGTTCACGCCGGCTGCACACCTCACCGGCCCGCCGCATCAGATGACCGAGCAGCATGAACTCGCGGTGCGACAGGGGCACCTCCCGCCCGGCGAGGCTGATCGCCTGCCGTTCGAGATCGAGGGTGACCTCCCCGACCCGGAGCCACCGCTGGGGCGCGCCGGCGCCGGGCGTCCGGAGCCTGGTCCGCACGCGCTCCACCAGCTCCGCCGTCGCGAAGGGCTTGCCGAGGAAGTCGACCGCCCCGAGCCGCAGGCAGCGGACCCGGGTGGCGACGTCCATCACGGCGGACAGCACGAGGACCCGCTGGTCGGCCCGCCGGTCGAAAGCCTGCCGCATCACCTCGAAGCCGTCGAACCCGGGCAGCATGAGATCGAGCACGATCAGGTCGAACCCGCCGCCGCTCAGCCGCTGCACGGCTTGCGGGCCGGACTCCGCGGCGTCGACGGCGTGCCCGTCCGCCTCCAGCACGCGACGCAGGTAGGCGCGTAACCGCGCCTCGTCCTCGACGACCAACAGCCGTGCCATGACGGGCTCCCGTCTCCTCCCCGGCCGCACTCGTCCCCTGGGCTGTCATCCGCGGCTGCGCCGGATCCTACAAGCGCCGCGGCGGAGCATCGTCGACGATCGGTCGCAGGCGCCCGGATCACCCCGGTTCGCCCCCACTCGCGGCCGACGCGGTGGCACGGCGTCAGTGCCCGTGCGCGCCCGGCCCCGCGGCGCCGTCATGACGGCCGGATGAGAGACCTGTCATCTTCGCCCCCGTCCCCGCCGGCCGGCCCCAGGCTTGTCGCGCGCGCGTCACCGGCCGGTGACGCGGGCCCGTGCCCCTCCTCGCCGCCGGCCTCCGGCGGGACGGGGAGCCGGGTCCGGGCGCGAGAGCGGCGGCAGCTCGCCGAGGGAGAGGGAAGGCGTGTTCACGAAACGGGAAACGAGAGCGACGAGGACGCCGAGAGCGACGAGGGCGGCGAGGACGTCGAGGCGGCGCACCTTCGCGCTGTTCGGCGCCGGGACGATGGTGGCGGCGCTGGCGATGCCGATGTCCCTGCTCGACCGGGCACAGGAGGCCGTCCACCACGGGTCGGGCGGCGCCGTGGACGGGACGAAGGCCCCGCACTACTTCGGCCCGTGGCCGAACTGGGCCAACAGCCCGCTGACCTCCTCCAGGGCGAAGGTGGTCATCGGGACCACCGCCATGGAGGTCGGAAACCCGCTGGTCGACCGGGCGTACGCGACCGACTTCGCGACACCGCCGGGCGAACTCGGGCCGGTCCTCGTCGTCCTGGACGGGTCTCCGCTGCCCGCCGGCACCCTCAAGAGCTTCCGGACCTGGAACCAGGCCACGCCGGGCGGCAGCCCGACGGCCTCCGAAGGCGGCCTCTTCCACGGCTACCTGCTGCGTCCGGGCGGCACACCGGGCGGCTACACCGTGGTGGCCGACAGCGGGCCGAGGACGGTGCCGAGGCCGGCCGCGGGGACCGGGGAGATCGCGACCTACGAGGTCCCCGACGTCGCCGTGCAGGCCGGCGACGTCATCGGCTTCTACGGCCAGGGCGTCCCGGTCGACACCGGGGTCGGCTCGGCGCCCGACACCTTCCTGTACCCGGCCGGGGTCGACGGTGCCACGAACCCGCCGACCAGCGTGCCGCCGGCCGTCGGCGGCACGGTCACGCCGGGCTCCACCGCCCACCCGCGCTACCCGGTGCAGGACCGGCGGTACTCCTTCGGGGCGCAGGTCGTTCCGGCGAGCACCGGGACCGGTGCCACGGCGACGGCCACCGTCGACCCGCGGACCGGCGGCATCACCGGCATCGAGGTGACCTCGCCCGGGCGGCACTACGCCGCGGGCGCGACCTCGGTCACCGTCGAGGGCGGCACCACGGCGGCCACCGCGAAGGCCACCGTCAAGGCGACCGGGGCGGTGGTCGGCCTCACGGTCGACGCGGGCGGCAGCGGCTACGGCGGCTTCGCGGTCGCGATCACCGGCGGTGGCGGCAGCGGTGCCACCGCGACCGCCTCCGGCGGGGTGGGCGCCGTGGCGGTCACCGACGGCGGGGCGGGCTACACCATGCCGACGGTCGACTTCGACCTCCCCGACGACCCGAACGGCACGGTGGCCAAGGGCCACGTCGATCCGGCCGATCTCACCGCGGACGGCAGTGTCACCAAGGTGACCGTCGACGAGCCCGGCAGCGGCTACAGCGGCGCACCCGGCGTGGTGATCCGCAACGGGACGCCGGCCGACCCGATCCCCGGCGCGACGAAGGCGACGGCCGCCGCCGGACTGAAGCTCGTCGAGGTGAGGGTGGACGCGATCGGGTCCGACTACACCGCGGAGCCCGCCGTCACCGTCACCGACCCGACGGGCCGGGGCGGCAGCGGGGCGGCGGCGCGGGCGGTGACGGACACCGGGGCGATCAGCGGGATCGAGGTCACCGCCCCGGGCGCCGGCTACCTCACGGTCGGGATGAAGAAGTTCCAGGACACCCTGCCGCTGACCTGCGACCCCGGGACGGACGGCACCGGCTGCCCCGACGTCGCACAGCTGCGGGCGCCGTCGACGGACCCGTCGGAGAAGTTCGTCCCGGTCGCCGTGCCGAAGCCCGTCACCACCGGCGGCCGGCCGGCCGACGAGTACGTCATCGGCCTGGTCCAGTACCTCACCCGGTTCTCCTCCGACCTGCCGCCGACCCTGGTGCGGGGCTACGTGCAGCTGTCGACCGACGCGGTGCCCGGCCGCCGGGTCCCGCTCTACAACGAGCTGATGGACGGCACCCGGCAACCGCTGCCGTACACGGGCGTGACCTCGCCGCAGTGGATGGGCCCGCTGATCACCGCGACCAAGGACCGGCCGGTCCGCGTGGTGTTCCGCAACCTGCTGCCCACCGGCGCCGCCGGTGACCTGTTCCTGCCGGTCGACAGCACCGGCATGGGCGCCGGAGCGGGTCCGATGACGATGTCTCCGCCGACGAACGACGGCACCGTCACGGACGGGGTGCGCAATCCGGCCTGCACCGGGGACAAGGCCGACTGCTTCAAGGACAACCGAGCCACCCTGCACCTGCACGGCGGCGTCACCCCGTGGATCAGCGACGGCACCCCGCACCAGTGGATCACCCCGGCCGGCGAGGCCACCCCGTGGCCGCAGGGCGTCAGCGTGCGGAACGTGCCGGACATGCTGGACGCCACCGGCGCCGAGCTCTGCGCCGCCCAGGACGACGGCTGCTCGACCTTCTACTACACCAACCAGCAGAGCGCGCGGCTGATGTTCTACCACGACCACTCCTACGGCATCACCCGGCTGAACGTGTACGCCGGCGAGGCGGCCGGCTACACCATCACCGACGACACCGAGAAGGCGCTGGTCGCCGGCGGCACGATCCCCGGCGCGGCCGACACCATCCCGCTGCTCGTCCAGGACCGCACCTTCGTACCGGACGACACACAGCTCAAGGACCGCGAGGACGCCACCGGAAAGACCGTGGCCTACGGCCAGGACCCCACCTGGGACACCGCGCGCTGGGGCGGCAAGGGCAGCTTCTGGTACCACCACGTCTACATGCCGGCGCAGAACCCCGGCGACCCGTCGGGCATGAGCTCCTACGGCCGCTGGATGTACGGGCCGTGGTTCTGGCCGCCGGCCGGCGACACCAAGTACGGGCCGATCGCCAACCCCTACCACGACCCGCGCTGCAAGCTGGACGACCCGGCGACCTGGCAGTACCAGGTCGCGCCGTACTGCGAGCCGGAGCAGATCCCCGGCACGCCGAACGTCTCGATGGGCATGGAGCAGTTCAACGACACGCCCGTCGTCAACGGGGTCGCCTACCCGAAGGTGACGCTGCAGCCGAAGACCTACCGGCTGCGGCTGCTCAACGCCGCCAACGACCGGTTCTTCAACTTCCAGTGGTACAAGGCCGATCCGAAGCAGGGCGACGGCACGACCGAGGTGGCGCTCAACCCGGACGAGCTGGCGGCCGCCCAGACCGACCCCAATGTCTCGCCCACCCCGGCGGACGCCAACAACGACTCCGCCGGTCCGGACTGGATCCAGATCGCCAGTGAGGGCGGCTTCCTGCCGGCACCGGCCGTCATCGACGGCCAGCAGCCGACGACCTGGATCACCGACCCGACGCGCTTCGACGTCGGCAACGTGGACAAGCACTCGCTGACCGTCGCACCGGCCGAACGCGCCGACGTGCTGGTCGACTTCTCCAAGTTCGCCGGCAAGACGCTCATCCTCTACAACGACGCGCCCGCCGCCTACCCGGCCCGCATCTCGTCGTACGACTACTACACGGGCGCCCCCGACCTCACCCCGTCCGGCGGAGCACCCAGGATCCTGCCGGGGTACGGTCCCAACACCCGCACCGTCATGCAGGTGACCATCGCGGACACGGCGCCGGCTCCGGCGTTCAACCTGACGAAGCTGCAGGCCGCCTTCAAGCACCACGCGGACGGCTCGGGCGTCTTCGAGTCCGGCCAGAACCCGGTGATCGTCGGACAGGCGGCCTACAACTCGGCGTACGGCACGAGCTTCCCCGCCGCGAGCAACTGCAACATCAGGAACAGCTCCGTCAAGTCCTGCGACGGCCTGGTCCGGGTCAACGACACGGCGTCCTTCGGCTTCAACACGCTGAAGGCGCCCACGACCAAGATGTCGATGCCGCTGCAGCCCAAGGCCATCCACGACGAGATGAACGCGACGACCTTCGACGAGTACGGCCGGATGTCGGCCAACCTCGGCGTCGAGGCGTCGCCACCCACGCCGGGGGCGCAGAACGTCACGCTCTACCCGTACGTCAACCCGCCGACCGAGCTGATCGACGGCACGAACCTGCCCAAGGCGGACGTCAAGGTGGCACCGATCGGCACCAACGCGGACGGCACGCAGATCTGGCGGTTCACCCACAACGGGGTGGACACCCACCCGATCCACTTCCACCTCTACGACGTCCAGGTCCTCAACCGGGTGACCTGGGACAACATCGTCATCAAACCGGACGCCAACGAGCTGGGGTGGAAGGACACGGTGCGGATGAGCCCACTGGAGGACACGATCGTCGCGCTGCGCCCGGTCGTACCGACGGTGCCGTTCGAAGTGCCCAACTCCGTACGGGCGCTCGACCCGGTGATGCCGCTCGGTGACACCTCCGGGTTCAACAGCACCGACCCGCAGGGAAATCCGACCGACCCCATCGGCAACCGGCTGGTGAACTTCGGCTGGGAGTACGTCATCCACTGCCACATCCTCAGTCACGAGGAGATGGACATGATGCGTCCCCAGGTGCTGGCGCTGCCGCCGAGGCGGGCGACCGGGCTCAGCTCGACGGTCGTGGGCAGCGGCGCGAGCGCCCGGATCCGGCTGGAGTGGCAGGACGACTCGATCAACGAGACCGCCTTCGTCGTCCAGCGCACCGGTGACGGCGGCACCACCTGGAGCGACGTCGGCACGGTCGAGTCGTCCCTGGACCAGCCGAACACCCACGGGACCAGGGCCTTCGTCGACCCGACGGCCTCGGTGACCACGCCGTACCTCTACCGGGTCGTCGCACTCAACACGGTCGGGTACGGCGGCGCGTTCCCGGGCATGACGGTGAAGTCGGTGTCGGACCCGCTGCAGGTCACCCCGGCGCCGTGATCCCCGGCGGCCGGGGCCCGGGCTGATCGGTCCCGACCCCCGATCCCCGATGCCCGGCCCTCGATCCCCGGTCGACCGTCCGACGTCCGTCGGCGGTCGACCGGGCCCTCAGCCCTCGTGCCGGCGCACCCGGGCGGCCGCGAAGCCGACGACCCCGACCAGGGCCGGCGCGGCCAGGTCGGACCAGGTGAGCGGCACCGTGTCGAGCACATCACGCAGGAAGGGCAGGTAGAGGGCCGCCGCCGTGAGCCCGGCGGAGGCGAGGACGGCGAGCGGGAGGAAGAGGTTCGCGCGGCTCGGGCCGGGGCCGCAGGAGCGCGGCGATCCGTCCGAGCGCGCTGTCCGCGCCGGTGGCGGTGACCGCGGCCAGGGCCCGGCCGCGCAGGACGACCGTCCCCGCCCACAGCTCCCCGCCGGCGGGCGCGCCGCCATCGTGCCCCGCGCCGGCGGGCTGCTTGGCCACCGGCAGGGACTCGCCGGTCAGCATCGACTCGTCGAGCAGCAGCGCCGCGGCCTCCAGGATCCGGGCAGCGGCCGGCACGATGTCCCCCTCGGCGAGCGCCAGTACGTCGCCCGGGACGACCTCGGCCGCGACGCGGTCCCCCAGGACGGTTTCCACGGCGGTCTCCCTGGCTCGGTGCGGGGCCGGGGCGGGCCCGGTCGTCCGTACCTCCATGGCACCACCGAACGCGCGCCCCGGCAGCGGCGGACCGGCCGGGGACGACGACAGCGGTGGGGCGGTCGCGGACAGTAAACCGGCCCACATCGGCATCAATCACCCCGCGCTGGGTACCAACACCAACGGAGCGGCCGTGGGCGGACCACCGCCGGCCGTTCCCGCTGTCCTGGAGCACCACCGTGTCCGTTCCGACACTCCGCGTCGGCCCCCGCGCCGGCCCTCCGCACTCCCCGTCGACCGCTCCCCGCACCCGGCCGGACGGGTCGGTGCCGCGCGGCCTGCCGCCGGACCTGCCCCCGCGCCCCACCGAGGCGCAGCTGCGGGCCATGGGCAAGACCGAGGCCCGGGAACTCAGCGACGCGCTCTTCGGGCGGCTCGGCGGTCTGCCCCGCGAGACGCACACCCACAGCTACGTCCGCGGCACCATCATCGAACTCAACATGCCGCTGGTGCGCTTCATCGCCGGCCGCTTCCGCCACCGCCCGGAGGACATGGACGACATCCTCCAGGTCGGCACCGTCGGCCTGATCAAGGCGGTGGACGGCTACGATCCGGGGCGCGGGGTCGAGTTCGTCACCTATGCCATTCCCACCATCGCCGGCGAGATCAAGCGGTTCTTCCGGGACACCTCCTGGCCGGTCCGCGTCCCGCGCCGGATGCAGGAGTCCTACCTGACCGTCGCCCGCGGCTCGGACCGGCTGGAGCAGCGGCTCGGCCGGCTCCCGCACCCCGAGGAGATCGCCGAGGAACTGCACCTCACCGTCGACGAGGTCGTCGAGGGCCTGGTCGCCGGCCGGGTCTACCGGTCCGACTCGCTGGACGCGCTGCGCGAGCAGGACGCCGACGAGACCGGCAGCGCGCTGGTGGACCGGCTCGGCTCCTGCGACCCCGGCATCGAGCTGGCCGAGTTCCGCACCGCCGTCCGGCCCCTGCTCGGGCGGCTGCCGCGCCGCGAGCAGGTGGTGCTCGAGCTGCGCTTCTGGGAGGACCGGACGCAGTCCGAGATCGCCGAGCGGATCGGCGTCTCGCAGATGCACGTCTCGCGGCTGCTCTCCGCCACCCTCGCCCACCTGCGCGAGCAGTTGGAGGACCGGGCGGCGGACGGCGGCGCGGACGGCCTGCCCGGGCCGAGCTGACCACCGGTTCCGTGAACGCACCGAAGGAGGCGCCATGACCCGCAGCCGGCCCCGACCCCCGGACGCCGCCCGGCCAGCCCCGGAGGAAGGCGCCGCGTTCACCGTCCACGCCCGGCCGTGGGCCCACGGCACCGTCCTCGCCCTGCGCGGCGAACTCGACCTGGACTCCGCCGCCGTGCTGCGCCGGGCCCTGGACCGCGCGCTCGCCGTCCCCGGCACGGTCGTCGTGATCGACTGCCGCGACCTGGCGTTCTGCGACTCCACCGGCGTCAGCACCCTGCTGGAGGCCGCGGGCCGCGCGGGCGCCCGGGGCAGCCGGATCGAACTCGCCCGCCCCCGGCCGCTGGTCCGCCGCGTCCTCGAACTCACCGGTGCCGGCGACGCCTTCCCCGTCCACGACACCGTGCCGCCGTGACCCTCCGGTGCGACGGCCCCGCGGTGTCGCTCCCGCCCGGTCGGCACGCCCTCGCGCATCCTTTCTCCTGACGGTCGGTCGGCGGGTATCGAGGGTGCGGAGGGCGCATGGACGGGAAACGCGGAACGGCGGGGCGGCGACGGTTCCTCGGGCTGACGCTCGCCGCCGCGGCGGCGGCCGGGGCCTGTACGCGCTCGCCCACCGCCGCACCCCCCTCCGCCCCCTCCGCCCCTTCCACGCCGTCCGCGCCGTCCTCCTCGCCCGCCGCCGCCGAGAACGCCCTGCCCGGCAACGCCGACTGGCGGATCACCGCCGCCGGCCCGCCGGACGCCGTCGAGGGCTACACCGCGCAGGCCAGCGCGCTGCCCGGCGAACGCGTGCGCCTGCACGTGTCCACCACCGCCCCCGGCTTTCGCGTCAGCGCCTACCGCATGGGCTGGTACGGCGGTGCGCGCGCCCGCCTGGTCTGGCGCTCCGGGCCGGTGCCGGGAACCGGTCAACCGCGCGCCGCCGTCGACCCCGTCACCCGCACGGTGACCACCGCCTGGCAGCCGTCCACCGAGCTGGACACCACCGGCTGGCCGCCCGGCAGCTACCTGCTGCGCCTGGACGCCGACGGCGGCGCGGGCCAGCGCTACGTGCCGCTGACGATCCGCTCGGCGAGCACCGCCGGCACCGTCGTGATCGTCAACGCGGTCGGCACCTGGCAGGCGTACAACCAGTGGGGCGGCCACGACCTGTACGACGGCCCGTCCGGTGGGCTGGCCACCCGGTCGCTGGAGGTGAGCTTCGACCGGCCCTACCTGGACTACGACGGCGCGGGCCTGTTCCTCGTCTACGAGGCGCCGCTGATCGCGCTCGCCGAACGGCTCGGCCTGCCGCTCTCCTACCTCACCGGGGTGGACGTGCACCGCCGCCCCGGGGTCCTCGACGGCGCGCACGCCGTCCTGTCGCCGGGCCACGACGAGTACTGGTCGCCCGAGCAGCGCGCGGCGGTCACCGCGGCCCGCGACGCCGGCACCAACCTGGCCGTCCTCGGTGCCAACTGCTGCTACCGGCGGGTGCGCTACCAGCCGTCCCCGCTCGGCGAGGACCGCGTCATGGCCTGCTGGAAGGGCGACTGGGCCAGGGACCCCGGCTACCTGGCCGGCGGCCCGGCCACCACCGACTACCGCCTCGCCCCCGGCGCCGACCCCGAGAGCTCCCTGCTCGGCCTGCTGTACGACGGCTACCCCGTCGACGCGCCGTACGTCGTCACCTCGCCCGGCCACTGGGTGTTCGCCGGCACCGGCGTGGCGGCGGGCGACTCCTTCGAGCACCTGGTGGGCGTCGAGTACGACACCGTCGACGCCGCCCGTTCCTTCCCCCGCCCGCTGGAGATCGTCTCCCACTCGCCCGTGGTCTGCGACGGCCGCCGCGCCCACGCCGACACCGCGTACTACACCCACCCCTCCGGCGCCGCCGTGTTCGCCAGCGGCACCATGCGCTGGGTCGAGTCACTGGACGCCGAGGGCCCGGCCACCCCCGGCGTCAACCACGGCCTGGACGGACGCACCGGCGCGATGACCCGCCAGGTCACCGAGAACGTGCTGCGGGCCTTCGCCGCCGGCCCGGCCGCCGCCGCCCGCCCGGCCCAGGACAACGTGCGCGGCACCTACCCGGGCTGAGCCACCGCCCCCCGAACCGGGCCCAGCGCGTCCACTCGGCTGCTCCACGTCGCGTCGTCGTGACGGTCCGTCGCCGCCTGGGCATACTGTGCGCACGTGACCGGGAGGTGGCCATGTCCATGGTGGACGTCGCGGAGCTGCGGCGGCTGGTCGCCGAACACGACGCCCTGGCCGGGGACCGGTCGTCCGACGCGCGGCAGCGGCTGCGGGACATCGGCTACACCATCGGCGTCTACACCGGGGAGGCGGACGCGGCCCGCGCGATGGCCCGGGCCAGGGAACTGCTCGACTCCGGCCCCGACGGCCCCGACGGCCACGACGGCCACGACGGGCACGACGGGCGGCCCTCCGGCGAGCCGGGCGGAGGGGCGGCGACGGCCGAGGCGTTCCCGGAGAGCCTCCTGGCGACGCTCGGCGACCTGGCCGCCCGCGAACACGGCCGGTCGCGGTCGTTCTCGACCCTGGGCGACGTGCTCCACCTCGCCCGGGTGGCCGTACCCGACTGCGTCGGAGCGGCGGTGAGCACCTGGCACGACGAGGGGTCCGTGCACACCCTGGCGGCGGGATCGCCGCAGCTGCTGGCACTCGAACGGGCGCAGGCCGAGGCCGGGGCGGGGCCGCTGTCACGGATCCGCGCCCAGGGGGAGGGGCAGGTCGTGCTGCGGATCGAACCGGGACGGCCCGGGCGGTTCACCGACCGGGCACGGCGTTGCGGCGTCCGTACGGTGGTCGCGGCCCACCTGCGCACCCACCCGCACGGGTGCACCGCCTTCAGTGCCTACCTGCGCTCCCCGGAGGAGCCCGGGCCGCCGGTCCTGCGGCTGGTCGCGGCGCTGGCGCTGCAGTCCTCGATCGCCCTGGACCGCTCGACGCTGGCCCGTACGGTGGCCGACCTGCTGGACCGGCGCCACAGCACGGGGCTGGCGATGGGCGTGGTGATGGAGCGCTACGGGGTGGCGCCGCACACCGCGCTGATGCTGCTCGCCCAACTGGCCCAACGGCTGGACACCGACCTCGGCACGGTGGCCCGCCGCCTGGCCCACCGGGACCGCCCGGGCGCCCGCCCGGCCCCGGAGCCGGGCTGATCCGCGGCTCCGAGGTGCGGTCCGGCCCGCCGCGCGGACAATCGACAGGCGGGGGCCGAACCCGAGGAGGCGGGCCATGACCGACCCGAACCGCCGCTACGCGGTGACCCTGCCGGTCACGACCGGGGGACACGCGCCACAAGCCGTGGTCGTCGTCCACCGCACCGACACCCGGGGGCCGGGCGGAAGACCCGTGTGGGCGAGCGCCGACGGCGGCCTCCGGGTGGAGATCGCCGGCCAGGTGGCCACCGTCCTGACCGCGCCCGCCGGGAGCGCCCGGCATCCCTGCCTGGACGCCGTGCCGCTGCCCTGAGCGCGCGTGCGCAGCGTGGCGGGGGCGGGGGCCGCCCGGGGGCCGCCCCCCCCCCCCCCCCACACGCCCACACAAAAAACC
>NZ_JBEXJT010000023.1:0-122142 GCF_040609255.1 Kitasatospora sp. NPDC004723
CCCGGGGCGCGGTTCCCCGGCCGCCCCCCCCCCCCCCCCCCCGCCGCGGTGGGGGGGGGGGCGGACCGGGGCGGGGGGGCCCGGCCCGGGGCCCGGCGCCCCCTCGGGGTCTGTGCGCTCGTGGGTGGAGGAAGGAGCCGCCCGGCTACTTCTTCTTGTCCTTGTCGCCGAACGGCAGCGCGGCCAGGCCGCCGATGATCACGAAGGCCGCGATCGGGATCAGCACGTAAAGGCCGAGGGTCTGGGCGACGCTCAGGCCGCTACCCGGGTCGTCGCCGTCGTCCCGGGTGAGGGCCATGGCGGGCGACGACAGCAGCATCATCAGCGTGACCGTTGCGGTGACCGCGCCGGCTCGCAAAGCGTTCCTCTTGTCCACGATGCCAACTTACCCGTCACTTACGCCGGGCCGCTCGGCGGGGTCGGCCTTTGGGGCATGTCCGGCGATTCCCCGCCCGGCGCCCACCGGGCGCAGCAGGTCCGCGAGGACGCGGACGTCCGGGGCCGCGGCCAGGGCGTCCAGGGTGACCGGTGTCCCGGAGCCGTCGGCGACCGGCAGGCGCCAGTTCGGGTACTGGTCCCAGGTGCCCGGGAGGTTCTGCGGGCGCGGGTCGCCGACCACGTCCGGCAGCCAGACGCCGACCAGTCCGGCCGGGGTGGCGGCCAGGAAGCGGTGCAGCGCGAGGGCCGACAGCGGCTCGTCCGCGCCCAGCAGGCCCAGCCGGACCAGCTCGGCCCGCCAGTCGGCCAGCTCGGCGGCGGCCTGCGCCTGCTCCTCGGCCAGCGGGCGGGCCAGCAGGCCCAGCCGGTGGCGCAGCTCCACGTGCTCGCCGGAGAGCCGGGCGGCGGTGGACGGCAGGTCGTGGGTGGTCAGGGTGGCGAGGCTGCCCGCGCGCCACCGCGGCGGCGGCAGGATCCCGCCCCCGGCCTGCCAGTCCCGCTCGAACCAGAGCACGGAGGTGCCGAGCACTCCGCGCTCCGCCAGCTCCTCACGGACGCCGGGCTCCACGGTGCCGAGGTCCTCGCCGATCACCGCGGCGCCGGCCCGGTGCGCCTCCAGGGCGAGCACGGCGAGCATCGCCTCGGCGTCGTAGCGGACGTACACGCCCTCGGTCGGGGCGTGCCCGGCCGGCACCCACCAGAGCCGGAAGAGGCCCATCACGTGGTCGATGCGCAGCGCGCCGGCGTGCCGGGCGGCCGAGCGGATCAGTTCGGCGAACGGCGCGTAGCCGGCGGCGGCCAGCGCGTCCGGGCGCCAGGGCGGCAGGCCCCAGTCCTGGCCGTGCGCGTTGAAGGCGTCCGGGGGCGCGCCGACCGAGATGCCGGTGGCCAGGACGTCCTGCAGCGCCCAGGCGTCGGCGCCGTCCGGGTGGACGCCGACCGCGAGGTCGTGCACCAGGCCGAGCGGCATTCCGGCGGTGCGGGCGGCCCGCTGGGCCCGGTCGAGCTGGCGGTCGGTCTGCCAGGCCAGCCATCGGTGCAGGTCGACCCGGTCGGCGAGCTCGACGGCCTGCTGCCGGACGTGCGGGGAGCCGGGGTGGCGCAGGCCCTTCGGCCAGTGGTGGTGGTCGGCGCCGTGCCGTTCGGCCAGCGCGTTCCAGACCGCGTACCGCTCCAGCCACTCGCCCTCGCGCTCCCGGTAGGCGTCGAACGCGGCGGTGCGGACGGCGCCGTGCCGGGCCGCGTGGCGCCGGTACTCGGCGTGCAGCAGCTCCAGGGCGCGGCGCTTGAGGGCCCACACCTCGTCGCGGTCGATCAGGCCGTCGTGCTCCAGCACCTCGGAGCGCAGCCGGGCGGCGCGGGCCAGCAGCTCGTCCGCCTCGGCGCGCGGGGCTCCGGTCAGGTAGGCGTACTCGGGGACCTCCTCGACCCGCAGGTGGACCGGGTCGGCGAAGCGGCGGGAGGAGGGGCGGTAGGGGGACGGGTCGGAGGGGACGGCGGGCAGGGCGGCGTGCAGCGGGTTGATCTGGAGGAAGCCGGCGCCCAGCGAGCCCGCCCAGGTGGCGAGGTCGGCGAGGTCGGCGAGGTCGCCCATGCCCCAGGAGCGGTCGGAGAGGACGGAGTAGAGCTGGGCGAGGAAGCCCCAGCTCCGGCCGGGGAGGGCGGGCAGGCGGTCGGGGGCGACGATCAGGTGGGCGGTGGCGGCGGGGCGGCCGGGGAGGTCGGCGTGCAGGGTGTGCCGGCCGGGAGGGAGGTCGGCGGGCAGCCAGTGGGCGTGGCCGCGCGGCAGCTCCCATCGGCCGCCCTGCTCCAGGGCGACGGCGAGCCGGGTGTCGGCGGGCAGGTCGAGCGCGGTGCGGCGGCCGGCCCGGGCCACCACGGTGGGGGGCAGCAGGCGGGCGCGCTGCTCGGCCCGGTGCCGGGCGAGCGCCGCGCGGGCGGCCTCGGGGGCGGCGGCGTCCACGCCGAGCGCGGCGAGCACGGCGACCAGGGTGCGGGCGCCGGCCGGCACGCCGCCGGGGCCGCAGCGGGTGTCCACCCCGTGGGCCTGCGCCAGGGCCACCAGCTCGGGCGGGGGCGGCGGCGCGTCCTGCGCCGGCACGTCCAGGCCGTCGGCTCCGTCACGGTCGAGATAAGCGGCCACTCGCGGCTCCTGCGATGTCTCGGCAACGCCCAGTCAGGACAGCCACAGTCCTACCCGGGTGACGGCCCGGTGACCCGGTGGACACACGCGGCCGAAGGGGTGGGAGACGGCGGAGGGGAGCGGTCCGGGAGGGCGGAGGGCCCTCTTTAAAGAGGCCTTAAGTCCGACGTAAATCGGACAAAGTCGGCATACCCGTCGACGGCGTTGACACCGGGAAACGTAGCTGGTGGGCTTTGGCGCGATGTGGTTCCGGCCTGGCGAGGAGGCTCCTGTGCAAGCCCGAGTGTCCGAGGTGGCCGGGCGGCGGCTCCGTCAGCAACTGGAGCAGAGCCCGTCGCTGCGCGAGGTGCTCCAGCACCCCGCCGCCCTCGCGGCACGGCGGGCCACCGCGCGGACGTGCCGTCAACTCGCGCCCAGGACGGCGGACCGGCTGATCGCGGACCTCAAGGGCACCGAACCGCTGCTCCGCTCCGTGCGGGTCGAGCGCGAGCTGGCCGCCCGTCCCGGGGCGCCGAGCCGGCGCACCCTCCAGGTGGCGGCCACCCTGTCGGCGGCGGCCGTGGTCGGCGGCCTGCTGGTGAGCGGACCGGCCGCGTACGCGCGGGTCCCCGGGTTCGCCCCCGGGCCGGACGTGGTGAGCAGCGCGCCGCAGACCCCGCTCGGCAGCGTGAGCGACCCCCAGGTCTTCCCCCGCCCGCAGGAGCAGCGGGTGGCCGGCAAGCCGGTCACCGTGCCGGGCTCCGTCGCCCTGGTCGCCGCGCCCCGGGCGGACCGCGGCGCGGTCGCCGCGGTGCACGAGGTGCTGGGTGTCGCCGGGGCGGCGGCCGTGACCCCGCTGCCGCCGCCCGCCGCGCCGGTCGCCGGCTCGCTGGTGGTGTACGTCGGCGGCCCCGGCGAGGGCGCGGGCGGCGAGACCGACCGGATCCTGCGCGAGCTCACGGCGGCGGCCGGCGGCAAGGAGGGCACGGCGCCGAGCACCGCCGGAATGCCGACCGGGGGCTACGTGCTGGCGGCCGGTCAGCTGCCGGTGGCCGGCGGCGGCAGCTACGGCGCGGTCGTCCTGGCCGGTGCCGACGCGGCCGGCACCTTCTACGCGGCGCAGTCGCTGCGCCAGCTGCTGGCCGCCGTCCCGGCCGAGCAGGGCCAGGCGCCGGGCGCGGCCGGTCTCGGCCTGCCCGGGATCACGCTGCGCGACTGGCCCTCCGGCTCCCCGGTGCGCGGCACCGCCGAGGCGTTCTACGGCACTCCGTGGACCCAGCAGCAGCGGTTGGACCAGCTGGACTTCCTCGGCCGCTCCAAGCAGAACCTCTACCTCTACGCCCCGGGCGACGACCCGTACCGCACCTCCCGCTGGCGGGACGCCTACCCGCGGGCGAAGGCCGACGACCTGCGCGCGCTGGCGGACCGCGCCACGCGCAACCACGTCGCGCTCGGCTACGCGATCGACCCCGGGCAGTCGTTCTGCTACAGCTCCGGCAAGGACGCGGACGCGCTGGTCGCCAAGCTGGACGGGCTGCGCGGGCTCGGCTTCACCGCGTTCCAGCTGCAGTTCCTGGACGTCTCCTACGACGAGTGGCACTGCTCCGACGACCGGGCCAGGTACGGCACCGGCCCGGCCGCCGCCGCCAAGGCGCAGGCCGAGCTGATCGCCAAGGTGCAGGACCGGCTGATCACCGCGAACCCGGGCCTGGCGCCGCTGTCGGTGGTCCCCACCGAGTACCACCAGCAGGGCGCCACCCCGTACCGCACGACGCTGGCCGACGCGCTGCCGACGGCCGTCCAGGTGGCCTGGAGCGGGGTCGGGGTGATCCCGGAGCGGATCACCGGCACGCAGATCGGCGACACCTCGGAGCTGTACCGGCACCCGCTGGTCACGGTGGACAACTACCCGGTCAACGACGCCACCCCGGACCGGCTCTTCCTCGGCGCCTACACCGGCCGCGACTCCGAGGTGGCCACGCGCTCGGCCGTCATGCTGACCGGCGCGATGCAGCAGCCGGTCGCCTCCCGGATCGCGCTCGCCACGGCCGGGGACTTCGCCTGGAACCCGGTCGCCTACAAGCCGGAGGACTCCTGGCGGGCGGCGCTGCGGTCGCTGGCCGGCCCGACCGGCGCGACGGCGACGCCCACCGGGGAGACCCTGCCGGCGGTCACCGCGCTGGCCGGGAACAGCGTCTCCTCGCCGCTGGCCAAGCAGGAGTCCGGCTACCTGCTGCCGCTGCTGGACCGGTTCTGGGCCACCGCCGAGCCGACCTCAGGCACCGCGCCCGACCTGGCCAGGCTGATCGAGGCGGCCGCCCCCCTGCGGGAGGCGTTCACCGCGATGGCGGGCGCCCAGCAGACCCTGGCCGCCGCCCCGGCGACCGCCCAGCTGGCCACCGAGGCCGCGTCCTGGCTGGCGCCGCTGCGCGACTACGGCCTCGGCGGGAACGCCGCCCTGGACATGCTGCTGGCGCAGCGCGGCGGGGACGGCGGGGCCGCCTGGAAGGCCCGGGTGGAGCTGACCAAGCTGCGCGAGCAGCTGGGCCAGAGCCCGGCGACGGTCGGCGCGGGCGTGCTCGGCCCGTTCCTGGAACGCGCGCTGCGCGCCGCCGACACCTGGGCCGGTGTGCAGGGCGGCGGCATCACCGCGACCACCACGCTGGGCTCCGCGAGCGACCACCTGCCGGCGCTGATGGCCGACGGCCTCGCGGACACCTTCTACTGGAGTTCGGCGCCGCCCCAGGCGGGCGACTCGGTGGGCCTGGACCTCGGCGGCGGGCGTCCGGTGGGCAGCGTGACCGTGCTGATGGGCTCCTGGGGCAGCGGTCCGGACGGCCCGAGCGCGAACGACGACTACATCCGCGACGGCGTGCTGGAGTACTCCACCGGCGAGGGCGGCTGGAAGAAGCTGGCCTCGGTGAAGAACCAGAAGTCGGTCTCGGCGCAGCTGCCGGCCGGGACGGTCGTCCGGGCGCTCCGGCTGCGGGCCACGGCCGCGCAGAAGACCGCGGTCGCGGTGCGCGAGTTCTCGGTGACCGCGCCGGACGAGCTGCCGGCCAATGTCAGCGGCGGTCCGGCCGCGCTGCCCGGCTCGTCGGCCGCCGCGGTGCTGGACGGCAACCCGGACACCGCCTACCGGGCGGCCACCGCGCCGACCGCGCTGGACGAGCCGCTCACCGTCGAGCTGGGCGCCGCCCGGCCGCTGGACCGGCTCACCGTCCTCACCGATCCGGGCGTCCGGGCCTCGGCCACCGTCTCGGTGCGCCACCCGGACGGCTCCTGGACGGAGATCGGCACGGTGCAGCCGGGCTGGAACGAGCTGTCGGCCGGCGGTCTGCCCGCCGACGCGTTCCGGCTGGCCTGGAAGCCGGGCGGGGAGCCGCCCGTGGTCAACCAGGTGATCCCCTGGTACGCGGACGCCCCGGCGGCCCGGCTGAGCCTGACCGACGCCTCGGTGGACGCGGTGACCGGGGAGGCCGAGCCGGTGCAGGCCCGGGCGGTCGTCGAGGCCGGGCGGCCGGAGGGTGTCACCGGGGAGCTGCGCACCGAGGTGCCGGCGGTCGCCAAGGGGCTGACCGTGGCGCCGGTCACCGGGGTGAGCGTGCCGCGCGGCGGGAAGGTCGGCGTGCCGCTGATGGTGACCGCCGGGCCGGAGACGCCGACGGGGACGTACCAGGTGCCGGTGGTGTTCGTGGCCGGGCAGACCACCGTCCGCCAGGTGCTCCAGGTGCACGTGGTGCCGCCGACCGGCGGCCCGGACCTGGCGATCACCGCGCACGCCACCTCGTCGGCCGACGAGACGGCGGGCTTCCCGGCCGCGGCGGTCGCCGACCAGGACCCGAAGAGCCGCTGGTCCTCGCCGCCCGCCGACGACGCCTGGGTGCAGCTGGAGCTGCCGCAGCCCACCCACCTGGGCTCGGCGGTGCTGCACTGGCAGACCGCGTACGCCGCGTCGTACAAGCTCCAGGCCTCGGCGGACGGCCGTTCCTGGACCACGGTCGCGACGGTGGACAACGGCGCGGGCGGCAACGAGACGGTGCGGTTCGACGCGCCGGGCGCCAAGTTCCTGCGGATGCAGGGCGTGGCCCGGGGCACCAAGTACGGCTACTCGCTGTGGGGCATCGAGCTGTACGCCGTCGCCGGTGCGGGCGGGGCGGTGCCGCCGTCCGTGCCCCTGCCGGTCGTCCCGTTGCCGACGGTTCCGGTGACGCCGCCGACCGGGACCCCGGGCGGCGGGCAGCAGTCGGGCGGCCAGGCCGGCGGCCCGGCGCCGACCGCCCCGCCGGCCGTGCCGACGCCCTCCGCCGCCCCGAGCGGCACCCCGGCCGGCCCGACGCCCGGCCCGAGCGGCACCCCGTCCAAGCAGCCGTAACGGGCCTCAACGGCGGGCCGCCGCGCTCCCCGGCTGGGGTGCGCGGCGGCCCATGAGGCGTACCGATGGTTTGACGGGCAAGCCCTTGTGGTGCGGAGGTCAGGCGGAGAGCGGTTCGGGCTGCTCGCCGCGGCGGACGGGTGCGGGGTGGCCGGCATGTGCCCGGCCGAGCGGCACGGGGTGGACGGCGTCGGTATGGTCGTGGTGTTCGTACTCGCCCCACTGCGGGGCGCGCAGCTGGTCGCCGCCGCCGTACGGCTCCAGGTAGGGCCGCCAGCGCGGGTCCTTGATGCCGGTGCCGATGATCCGCCAGGCCAGTCCGGTCGGCGGCGCCGGTGGTCGCTTCATCCGCCAGCCGAGTTCGGTGAGGTGGCGGTCGGCCTTGGTGTGGTTGCAGCGGCGGCAGGCCGCCACCACGTTGTCCCACCGGTGCTGGCCTCCCCGGCTGCGCGGGATGACGTGGTCGACGCTGGTGGCGGCGGCCCCGCAGTAGACGCATCGGCCGTGGTCGCGGGCGAACAGCGCCCGGCGGGTGAGCGGGACGGGCCCGCAGAACGGGACCCGCACGAAGCGGGTCAGACGGACGACGGACGGCGCCGGAAGGGCGCTGGTTGCGCTGTGCAGAGTGACACCCGAGTCCTCCAGGCTGACCGCCTTGTGGTTGAGGACGAGGATGAGCGCGCGGCGCATCGATACGACGCCGAGTGGCTCGTACGACGCGTTGAGGACCAGGACATGCGGCACGGATGCCTCCTTGGACGCCTGCGGCGCGTGGCTCGCGCCGGGACGAGCGGTTGGATCGCGCAACGGGTGCGTGATCTCCCCCAGTGTCGCCTTACGCCTTCGTGCGGCGCCACCACTCCTGTGTAACGGACCTGACGTGAACTCCGGGTGTGGCTTCTGTCATACCCGGTATGCCCGGGGGAGGAGCGGGTTGCACGCCGGTACCCCGGTGGGGTGGCGCTGGGCCGGTCGGAGCAGTGCGGAAAACGGCGCGCAGGCGCTCGAACGGGGCGTTCGCGCGGATTCGCACGCCCTCCGGACAGCCGATCGGCGTGTCAAGGTGCGGGCCGGGCGGCGGCTAGGGTAGTGCGGACGGTCCGCAGGCCATGGGGCGTGCCACCCGGGTGTGCCCGGTGTCGGCGGGCCGTGCCACGACCCCAGCAGGAAGGTCCCGCACGTGTTCCGGTCCGGTGCCGCCGGCCTCCTCGCCGACGCGTCCGCCACGACGCCGGCCTCGACGCCCGTCCCGTCCCCGACTCCCACGGCCCCGCAGTCGCCGCTCGACCTGAGAATCCCGACGAGCGCGCAGGAGGTCTCCGACACCACCCGGCAGGCCGCCGGCTGGTTCGACGAGCACTGGCAGGACTGGCTCGCGAGCGGGATCCGGATCGTCTTCATCATCGTGCTGGCCCTGGTGCTGCGGGCGATGGTGCGCAAGGTGATCACCCAGCTGATCACCCGGATGCTCCCGGACGAGGGCGAGGAGGAGCCGAGCCGCCTCGGCGGACTGCTGGCCAACACCGGGGTGGTCAACCCCGAGCGGCGCCGGCAGCGCGCGGAGGCGATCGGCTCGGTGCTGCGCAGCGTCGCCTCGTTCACGATCCTGGGCACGGCGGCGCTGATGGTGCTGTCGGCGCTCGGGATGAACCTGGCGCCGCTGCTGGCGAGCGCCGGTGTGGCCGGTGTGGCGATCGGTTTCGGCGCCCGCAACCTGGTCACCGACTTCCTCTCCGGGGTCTTCATGATCATGGAGGACCAGTACGGCGTCGGCGACGAGATCGACACCGGGGTGGCCACCGGCACGGTGCTGGAGGTCGGCCTGCGGGTGACCAAGCTGCGCGGCGCGGGCGGCGAGATCTGGTACATCCGCAACGGCGAGGTGAAGCGGATCGCCAACATGAGCCAGGGCTGGTCGACCGCCTCGGTGGACGTCCAGGTCGGCTACAAGGAGGACCTGGAGCGGGTCGAGGCGCTGATCACGGAGACCGCCGAGGCGATGGCCAAGGAGGCGCCGTACGACGAGCTGGTCTGGGCGCCGTTCAAGATCCTCGGCGTGGAGTCGGTCGCGGCGGACTCGGTGGTGCTGCGGATCGAGGCGCGGACCGCCCCCGGCAAGTCGCTGAGTGTGGCGCGGGCGCTGCGCCAGCGGGTCAAGCGGGTGCTCGACGAGGCTGGCATCAAGGTCAAGGAGGAGGTCCCGCTCGCCGCCGCCGCGGCTGCCGGCACCGGGACCACCACCGCCGCGACCGTGCTGGCCACCGCCGCGGTCCCGGGCACCGACGCAGCCCCGCCGTCCGCGCTGTCGGACCCCTCCTCGGCGGGCTACAAGGCCGCGACGCCGATACCGGCCCCGGTCCGCCCGGCCGACGACACCGCCAAGGCGCCCTGACCTTCGTTCACCGCTCACCGGCCCCGTCTCCGCGCCACTCGGAGACGGGGCCTTCGCGTTGTACGGGTACCGGATCGCCCGAATGCACCTTCCCTACCGGGGCACCGACGGGAGGTTCGTGAGCGTGCGAAGAGCCCGATCACGTGCGCGGAAGCCGAAACTGATGAGGGTGACGCTCTCTCCGGCACCGAGCGGCGTCCGGCCGTGCGGCGTGAGCGCGCCGTCGAATACGACACAGTCACCCTTGCCGAGATCGCATTCGAGATAGCCGTTGGCGTTGATGAACACCGTGGTGCTCACCGTGGGCGCACCGGTGACGCGAGCGCGCTTGAGGCAGAGGATCAGGTTGGCCTCACCGAAGCCGGACTCGTCGAGGTGGAAGTCGAGGAACTGCCCTTCCTCGTAGCCGATGTAGACGCCGGTGTGCGGCTGCCCGACCTCCAGGCCGGTGGACCGTGCTACGACTGCGGCGAGATCGACCTGTGCGGCGAACCGGTTCGCGGCGTCGCCGACGGCCGCGTTCCACTTGCCGTTGTGGAGGTATCCGTCAGCGGTTACGGCCTTCTCGGCCTCCTCCGCCATGGCGGCGATCAGCTCGACGGGAAATGACTGATCACGCAGGTGGCGCGGGCTTACACGTTGGTGTGTAGTGAGCTCGCGCATAGCGTCCCGGAGAACAGGGAAGTCCCCTGCCCACCGGGCCGGCGCCCGGACCGTGGTGCAGGCCTGGAGCCATCCGGTCCACCTACGGCTCCACTCACTCGGTGCCTCGCCGAGCAGCAGCTCGACCCGGACGAGTGCGTCCTGCGTGGACTCGACCAGCTCGGTGTTCCCCTTGGCGATCCGCAGCCTGAGGGCCTCTTGCAGAAGAGTCCGGGCCTCCGCGTGGTCGCCGCGTTCCATCAGGTGCTTGCCGGTGTGCTGGAGGGCGAAGTCGACGAGTTCCGGGTGCCGGCTTCGCGCGGTGTTCAACGCGCTGCGGTAAAGCGCGTCCGCGGTCTGTACGTCACCGGCGTAGCGGTGGGCGTCCCCGAGGTTGAGCCCGGTGGCGACGACCGCCCGGGTGTTGCCGCTGGCTTCGGCCAGGTCGAGCGACTGCCGGAGGAACATACGCGCTTCATCGTGGTGGCCCAGGCACATCTGGCCGATACCGATCCACCTGGCGAGGACCCGAGTACGACCGGGGTCGGTCTCCTCGGGCAGGGCCCATAGTTCCTCATGGAGGTGCCCGACCGCGCTGGTCAGCTCGTTCCGATCGGTGGGGACCATCCGCAGGTTGTCGTCCTGTGTGATGAGGTGCTGGAGCACGTGACCCTTCCCTCGTTCAGTTCTGCTCAGTGGGTGCTACAGCTGGTCGGTCTGGTGACGCAGGTCCGCCAGTAGCTCCGCCCCGTGGGGGGAGAAGTGCTGACGCAGGAGTTCGAGTTCGCGCATGAGGTAGCGGACGGCCGGCAGGCCCTCGTCGTAGGCGGACTGCAAGCTCGCGCGCTCGTTGGGCGTCAGATCGTCGCGGTTCAGTTCGGTCTGGCGGAACCGCAACAGTTGGTTGTAGACGCAGGTCGCGTGGAAGGCCCGGTCAATCTCCCAGAACTGGTTGCGGGCCACTCCCTGCGCGGCGCGCCACGCAATTTCGATCTTGGGCGAGGTCTGGGACGAGTATCCGTCGGCGAAGACCTGGTTCTGGAGGATGTGGAAGCTGATCGACTGGTGCGTCCCCTCGTGCAGCAGGTTCTCTGCCAGGAAGAGGGAGGACGGCTGCTCGCTGACGGTGTTCGGCGGGATGTGGTGCCGCGCCTTCTCGGAGAACACGATGACGTACGGGAGCGCCGGGTCGCTGGAGCTGGTCAGCGAGGAGGTGCGGACGCCGGACTTGAGGCCCACCCACAGGAGCCCACGGACGAATTCGCGCATGCGGGCGAACCCCTCGGGGTGGACCAGCGACAGGCGGTCCAGTGCCCGGGTCAGCGCCTCGCGGCGCTCGTCGGTATGCTCGATGATCTCGTAGTCCGCCAGATTGATCTCGTCAGCGATCTCGCCGGGAAGCTCGGAGTCGAACCAGTCGAAGCTCACCCCGGCCACGGACACATTGTTGCTGCGCAGGGACCGGGCGTGCTCCGCGTAAGGGGTACCGGACTTGACGAGGCGCTCCATCAGGACGAACGGCAGAGCACTTTCCGCGCCTTCCTCGCGCAGGTGGATCAGATCCGGGTCCTTCCGGCCGAGGTCGAAGAAGGAGCCGGCGGGGACGCGGGTGGCGATGGTGGTCTTCAATGCGGACTCTCCTTGATCGGGGTGTGTGCGCCGCCGAGCGGCGGGTCCGCTCGGATGATCACGGAGCCGACCCGCCATGCCGGCAACCAACCGGCTTCAGTTCGGAACTGCGGTCAGACCTCGGTCTCCACCGGGGCGAAGTCGCCGTCCGGGACCCAGTGGTCCAGGCGGCGGGTCAGGGACTCGACGGACGTCGCCGGGGCGAAGTCGCCGTCCGGGACCGAGTGGTCCAAGCGGCGGGTCAGGTTGGTGACCTGCGGGTCACCGGACTGGTTGGTGGTGTCGCTCACGTGCCTCTCCAATCGGGCTGGCTCTGCTCGCCCGGGAGTGGACGAGCAGTGGTGGCGGTGCGGCCCGGCCCGGCGGAAGGCCCTTCCGTCGGGCCGGGAGATCATGGGCGGCCTGCACTCGGGCGGCAGCTCGGGTCGTTTGGAGACGGTAGGAAACGACGGGGGGCACGGTCGACGAACTTGCTTGAGCTTGCTCGCATTCACCCGAGTGCGTTGATGGCTCCAGTGATGAGCGATCTCGCCTCAGCACCGTAGACAGCGATGCTGGCCAGCTCGGAGAATGCCTGGCCGTATTCGGAGATCTCGGCCGGCTGATTGATGGTGAGGTGGGCGGAGACGAGCTCGACGTTCACCTGCGCATCGTCGTAGACGGTGAAGGACTCAACCGGCCAGCCGGCGCCTCTGGCCGAACCGAGGGGAATCACCCCAAGACTCACCGACGGGAGGGAGCCGACGGTGATGAGATGGCCGAGCTGACCGACCAGGATGTCCGGAGTGCCGATGACGGTCCGCAGCACCCACTCCTCGATCAGGATGGCGAACCGATGGTCTCCCGTGTACAGCACCTTCTGCCGCTCCATTCGCACGGCAACAGCGTCGTCGACATCGTCGGGAGTGCTGCGCAACGAAACGATCGTGCTCAGCACTGCGCGCGTGTAGGCCGCCGTCTGGAGCAGGCCGGGGATGACCCACGACTGGTACATCCGGAATCGCCGCGTGCGCTCGAAGAGGGGGCGTACGGACTCCTGCGCCCGCTTGAGGCCGACGCGCTCAAGGCGCCGCCACTCAACGTACATTCCCTCGATGTTCCGGGCCGTCGCGATGAGGTCTGCCGCCTGATCCGGGACGCCGCAGATGGCCGTCCAGGCGCGTAGGTCCGCTTCTGAGGGCATCACTCGGCCGCTCTGGATCTTGGAGCATTTCGATTCATGCCACCCAGCAGCTTCGGCCAGCGCCCGCGCACTGAGTCCGGAGTCTCGCCGGATATCGCGCAGACGCTGGCCCAGGGACTGCTTGGCTTGCTGAACGCTGGACGACGCGGACACGATCAGCGCAGCCGGAAGTCCTCGTGCGGGACCGCCCGTTCCCAGACGGCCTCGAATGCGGTGGCGCAGAGCTTCACCGTCCGGTGATCGGTGTCGAGTTCGTCGTCCACGAAGTCGCCGTCACCGCTGAAGTGATGGACCAGGAGAACCTGGCCGTCGATCAGCCAGAAGTCGTTGCCCGGGAGCGCCAGGCCGGTCGCCTGCCGCCGGGGAAGCCACCTGACCTGCTCACCGGAGGCGACGTTCCGGAACGTGACCTCGTGCTCGAACCGGATGTACTCGCTTACCGGTTCCGAGACGACCCGCGCGCGCCGCACCTCAACGCCGCGGCTCGTGGTCTCCTCGATGAGCTGCAACCAGGGGCTCCACCACGAGGAGCGGTCGGCAGGGTCGTCGCGCTGTCCGCTGAGCCAACGGAGGAACAGCGGGTCGTCCCGCATGTAGCCATCGCGCATCTCCAGATGGAGAGCTGAGCGGGTACAGGTCTGCAGCAGATCCTCAAGCGATGGGACTGCTGCCACCGTTCACCTCCGGGAAGAACCGCATCATTCGCCTGGGGAATTCGATCACGGTCTCGTGCCCGGGAATGTCCATCTGCGCCAGACGTTCCGGGTCGAGCACCTTCCAGCCCTGGAGGACGTAGTTGCCCGTCACGTCGTCGAAGTAGACCGTCGGGGACTTGCCTTCGGGGCTGTCGGGATCTTGTCCGAGCTTGTGCAGTGCCACGGTGAGCCTCCTAGCAGGTCGGAGCCGATCGCCTTGAGCGATCTTGCCGTGCAAGTCGCCACTCGCACCATGAACTTGCTTGAACTTGCTTGAGCTGCCCTGTCAGATGGTCGAACTCGCCTTCCTGTACGGCGGGCCCGGATCTTGGACGCGGGTCCGCCCGGTGCGCGTCAATCTTTTGCTCCCCCTGATACAGGGCGGCCCGGCCGTTGGCGGCCGGGTCGCCCACCTGTCGCTGCGATGGCAGGTCGGGCCATATGGGAGCACTCCCACAACTCCGATAGCCGAGCGTGGCACGGGCGCTGCGCCAGCGGGTCAAGGCGGCGCTGGACGAGGCCGGGATCAAGGTCAAGGAGGAACTCCCAGTCCTGCGGCGGCCATGGCGGCGGCGAGCTGTTTCCGGTGTGCGCCCGGGAGACGGGCGGCATGCGGGTGTGCGAGCAAGTCCCGCACGCTGCCCCTTCGGCCGTCTCGCCTGCGCCGGAATTCCGTCGCCGCTTCGGCCCGGCCGAAGCGGCGACGGGCGACAGATCCTGCGGCAAGGTCTGACCCTTCTTCAGAGAGGCTGCCTCCTCGGCCGAGGAGGCAGCCTCTCTCCAGTTGGTGATGCGGCCCCTCGATGAATCGAGAGACCGCATCACCAATCCGCCTTCTCTCATTTCTCATGAAGTTCTCTTTTCGAGGTCGGCCGGTGCGGGGCCGCCTGCGGGCCGGTAACGAGTCGGCATCCTCCGGTGTAAGGACCATTGACACCCCGCTGACGGGGCCCGTACGGTCCTGTCCCGAAGCGACTGGAAAGTTTCCTAACAGTTCGCCACGAGCCGTCGGCCGACCAGGGGAGGGAGGATCTTCGCGTGACCAGGAACACCGCCAAGTCCCCCCTCGCCGGCACCCCCAGCCTGCTGCGGGCCATCAACGACCGCGCCGCCCTCGAACTCCTGCTGGAGAACGGGCCGCTGTCCCGCACCCAGATCGGCACCCTGACCGGGCTCTCCAAGCCCACCGCCTCCCAGCTGCTGTCCCGCCTGGAGGCGGCCGGGCTGGTGCTGCCGGTGGGCACCACGGCCGGCGGCCCGGGCCCCAACGCGCAGCTGTACCAGGTGAACCCGGCCGCCGGTTACGTCGCCGGACTGGACGTCACCAACAGCCACGTCCGGGTCGCGGTCGCCGACATCACCGGCACCACGCTCGCCGAGCACGTCGTCCCCACCAAGGGCTGGGCGGCGGCCGAGACGGTGCCCCGGGTCACCGCGGCGGTCGCCGGGACGGCGCGCGCGGCCGGCCTCGCCGAGGGTGCCCTGCACACCGTGGTGATCGGCGTCGGCGGCGCGCCGGACCCGGTCACCGGCAAGCTGCGCTACGCCTCCCACCTGCCCGGCTGGCACGCCCCGCGGCTGGCCGAGGGCCTGGCCGCGGCGATCGGCGCGCCGGTGACGATCGAGAACGACGTGAACCTCGCCGCCGTCGCCGAGCAGTCCTCCGGCGCGGCCCGCGGGTTCGAGGACTTCGTCCTGCTCTGGGCCGGCGAGGGCATCGGCGCGGCGATCGTAATCGCCGGCCGGCTGCACCGCGGCTTCACCGGCGGCGCCGGGGAGGTCGGCTACATGCCGGTGCCGGGCGCTCCGGTGGTCAAGGACGTCCGCCGCCGCAACTCCGGCGGGTTCCAGGAACTGGTCGGCGCCCCCGCCGTCCGGGCCCTGGCCAAGGTGCACGGGCTCGGTGCGCCGACCGCCGAGGAGTCGGTCGCCCGGGCGCTGGACACCCCGGGCGCGGGCGACGCGTTCCTCGCCGAGCTGGCCGCCCGGCTGGCCGTCGGACTGGCCGTGATCGTCGCCGTCGTCGACCCCCGGCTCGTGGTGGTCTCCGGCGGGGTGCCGAACGCGGGCGGCGAACGGCTGCGGGCCCTGGTCGCCGAGGAACTGGCCCGGATCGCGGCCGCCCGGCCCGAGGTGCGCGGCAGCGCGCTGACCGGCTCGCCCGTCCTGCTCGGCGCGCTGGAACGCGCGCTGACGGCCGCCCGTGAGGCGGTCTTCTCCACACACTGACGCACCGACGCACCGCACCGCGCTCCCCCGCAGCCCGACGCTCCACCGCACGCCCTGCACCCACCTCTCCCCTACCCCCGAACGCGGGATCCCGAGGCAATGACGCCTGCCCGCGCAGCCCCAGGAGGACCTCGAAGTGCACTCCACCACCTCCCACTCCCGCAGAGGCCGCCGCACCGTCGCCGCCGTGGCCGGCAGCGCCGTCCTCGCCCTGCTCGCCACCGCCTGCACCGGCAGCAGCGACGGCTCCGGCAGCGACGACTCGGCCGGCGGCAAGGACGTCACCATCACCTTCTGGCACGGCTGGAGCCAGGACTCCGAGGTGAAGGCGATCAACGACAACATCGCCGCCTTCGAGAAGGCCCACCCCAACATCAAGGTGAAGGCCGTCGGCAACATCGCCGACGACAAGGTCAACCAGTCGCTGCGGGCCGGCGGCGACGACGCCCCCGACGTGGTCTCCTCGTTCACCACCAACAACGTCGGCATGTTCTGCTCGACCAAGGCCTTCATCGACCTCAAGCCGCTGCTGGCCAAGGACGGCATCGACGCCGCCAAGACCTTCCCGGCCGCGATGCTCGACTACACGCAGTTCCAGGGCAACCAGTGCTCGCTGCCGCTGCTCGGCGACGCCTTCGGCCTGTACTACAACAAGAAGGCCTTCGCCGACGCCGGCATCACCTCCGCGCCGAAGACCTTCAGCGAGTTCACCGAGGCCGCCAAGAAGCTCACCGTCGCCGAGGGCGACGGCTACAAGCAGCTCGGCTTCATGCCGCTCTACCACGGCTACGAGTCGACCACCGAGCACTTCCTCGGCCAGTACGGCCCGACCTACTTCGACGGCTCCGGCAAGTCCACCATCGCCACCGACCCCAAGGTCGCCGCGATGATGAAGTGGCAGAAGGGCCTGGTCGACCAGCTCGGCGGCTACGACAAGCTGGACAAGTTCCGCTCCACCTTCGGCGAGGAGTTCAGCGCCAAGAACCCCTTCAACACCGGCCAGGTCGCGATGGCCATCGACGGCGAGTGGCGCACCGCCTCGCTCGCCACCGACAAGCCGGACATCGACTGGGCCACCGCGCCGTTCCCGGTGCCGGACGACCAGGCCGACACCTACGGCCGCGGCTACCAGACCGGCACCATCGTCGGCATCGCCAGCACCAGCAAGAAGCAGGCCGCCGCCTGGGAGTTCGTCAAGTTCCTGACCACCGACACCGACGCGGTGGTCTCCTTCGCCAACGCGATCCACAACGTGCCGAGCACCCTCGCCGCGCTGGAGTCGCCGAAGCTGATCGCCGACGAGAACTTCAAGACCTTCGTGAACATCGCGAAGAACGCGCACTCCGGCACCACGCCGGCGGTCGTCAACGGCGGCGGTTACATCGTCTCGCTGCAGAACCTCGGCTACGACTACGAGTCGGGCAAGCAGGGCGACCTCGCGGCCGGCCTCGCCGCCACCGCCAAGGAGATCGACGCCGCCATCGCCCAGGCCAAGTAGCGGCCTCCCCCGCGCGTCCGGCCCGTCCACGGAGCACCCATGTCACTCGCGTCCGCCACCCGCAAGGGGGCCGGAGCGACCGCCCCGGCGGCGCCTCCCGTGCAGCAGCAGCTGCGCCGGAAGCGCCGCCGGGCGGCGGCCCGCAACCTGGCCTTCCTCTCCCCCTGGCTGATCGGCTTCAGCGTCTTCTTCCTGTACCCGCTGATCTCGACCATCTACTTCTCGTTCACCAAGTACAACGGCTTCGGCTCGCCCGTCTTCAGCGGTCTGAAGAACTGGGACTACGTCTTCAACGACCTCCCGGCGTTCTGGCAGGGCCTGCGCAACACCCTGTGGCTGGTGGTCATCATGGTGAGCCTGCGGGTGGCGTTCGGCCTCGGCATCGGGCTGCTGATCACCAAGATCAAGAGCGGCGTGGGCTTCTTCCGCACCGCCTTCTACCTGCCCTACCTGGCCCCGCCGGTGGCCGCCACGGTCGCCTTCGCCTTCCTGCTCAACCCCGGCACCGGCCCGGTCAACCACTTCCTCGGCGAGATCGGGCTGCCGCAGCCCGGCTGGTTCGCCGACCCGGACTGGTCCAAGCCCGCGCTCACCCTGCTCGCCATGTGGGGCGTCGGCGACCTGATGGTCATCTTCATGGCATCCCTGCTGGACGTCCCGCGGGAGCAGTACGAGGCCGCCGAACTCGACGGCGCCGGCCCGTTCCAGCGGTTCCGGTACGTCACCCTGCCGAACATCTCGCCGATCATCATGTTCGCGGTGGTCACCGGGGTCATCCAGACCATGCAGTACTACACGCAGGCGATCGTCGCCGCGAAGGTCGCCGGCGGCAACGCGGGCAACTCCGGCCAGCAGTTCGAGCCCGGCTACCCGTCCGGCTCCACCTGGACCCTGCCGCAGATGGTCTACAACCTCGGCTTCCAGCGCTTCAACTACGGTGCGGCGTGCGTCGTCGCCCTGGTGCTGTTCGTCATCTCGATGGCCGTCACCTCGGTGCTGCTGCGCCGCCGGTCCGGCTTCATGGCCAACGACGACTAGCGGGGACACGAAACCATGACTCTCAGCTCGACCCTCCCCGCCGAGGCGCCCGGCAGGCGGACCGGCCGGGGCCCCTCGCGCGGCCCGGCCACCACCGCCGCCCGCACCGCCCGCCGCCGCGCCCTGCTCAACTGGGTGGCCGTGCACTCGCTGGCCGTCGCCGCCGGCCTGTTCTTCCTGCTGCCGTTCGTCTTCGCCTTCCTGACCTCGGTGATGTCGGACAGCCAGGCGCTCACCACCGACTACTGGCCCACCTCCTGGAACTGGGGCAACTACGGCAAGGTCTGGAACACCCCCGGCTTCCTCACCTGGTGGCGCAACACCCTGCTGTACGCGGGCCTCGGCACCGTGCTGACCATCGTCTCCAGCCTGCCGGTCGCCTACGCGCTCGCCAAGTTCCGCTTCCGCGGCCGCAACCTGGCCCTGATGGCGGTCATCGCGATGATGATGCTGCCGCCGCAGGTCACCATCATCCCGATGTACCTGTTCTGGGCCAAGCAGCTGGGCCTGGGCGGCTCGCTCTGGCCGCTGATCATCCCGATGGCCTTCGGTGACGCCTTCTCGATCTTCCTGCTGCGGCAGTTCCTGATGACCATCCCCAAGGAGTACATCGAGGCGGCCCGGATCGACGGCTGCGGCGACCTGCGCACCCTGCTGCGGGTGGTGCTGCCGATGGCCAAGCCGGCCATCGCGGCCGTCGCGCTGTTCCAGTTCTTCTACTGCTGGAACGACTACTTCGGCCCGCAGATCTACGCCAGCAACAACCACGACGCCTGGACCCTCTCCTACGGCCTGGAGTCCTTCAAGGGCGCCCACCACACCAACTGGAACCTCACCATGGCCGCCACCCTCCTGGTGATGGCCCCGGTGATCGTCCTCTTCTTCTTCGCACAGAAGGCCTTCATCGAAGGCGTGACACTGACAGGGGTCAAGGGCTGATGTCCGCACTCAAGCTGGCCATCGTTGGCGGCGGTTCGACGTACACCCCGGAGCTGATCGACGGCTTCGCCCGGCTGCGCGACACGCTGCCGATCGCCGAGCTCGTCCTGATCGACCCGGCCGCCGAGCGGCTGGAGCTGATCGGCGGGCTGGCCCGGCGGATCTTCGCCAAGCAGGGCCACGGCGCGGTCGTCACCACCACCACCGACGTCGCGGCGGGCGTCGCCGACGCCGACGCGGTGCTGCTGCAGCTGCGGGTCGGCGGGCAGGCGGCCCGCAACCAGGACGAGACCTGGCCGCTGGAGTGCGGCTGCGTCGGCCAGGAGACCACCGGCGCCGGCGGCCTCGCCAAGGCGCTGCGCACCGTGCCGGTGGTGCTCGACATCGCCGAGACGGTCCGGCGCGCCAACCCCGACGCCTGGATCGTCGACTTCACCAACCCGGTCGGCATCGTCACCCGGGCCCTGCAGAGCGCCGGCCACAAGGCCGTCGGCCTGTGCAACGTCGCCATCGGCTTCCAGCGGCGCTTCGCCAAGCACCTGGGCGTCGACCCGGAGCTGATCCGGCTCGACCACGTCGGCCTCAACCACCTCACCTGGGAGCGCGGGGTCACCCTGCTCGACGCCCCCGGCGCGGCCGGCGGCCGCGAGGTGCTGCCCGAGCTGCTCTCCGGCTTCGGCAAGGAGATCGCCGAGGACCTGCACCTGCCGCAGCCGGTGATCGAGCGGCTCGGCGTCGTGCCCTCCTACTACCTGCGGTACTTCTACCAGCACGACCTGGTGGTGCAGGAGCTGAGGTCCAAGGGCTCGCGGGCCGCCGAGGTCGCCGAGATCGAGCGGCGGCTGCTGGAGATGTACGCCGACCCGGCACTCGACACCAAGCCGGAGCTGCTCGCCAAGCGCGGCGGCGCGTTCTACTCCGAGGCGGCGGTGCAGCTGATCGCGGCGCTGCTCGGCACCGGCGGCGGCACCTCCGTGCAGGTGGTCAACACCCGCAACGACGGCGTGCTGCCCTTCCTTCCGGACGACGCCGTGATCGAGGTGCCGGCCGAGGTCGACGCGGCGGGCGTGCGCCCGCTGCCGCAGCGCCCGCTGGAGCCGCTGTACGCCGGCCTGGTCGCCGCCGTCACCGCGTACGAGCACCTCGCCCTGGACGCCGCCCTGCGCGGCGGGCGCGACCGGGTCTTCGACGCCCTGCTCGCCCACCCGCTGGTCGGCCAGATCGAACTCGCCGACCAGCTGACGGACCGGCTGCTCGCCCACAACCGCGAGCACCTCGCATGGGCGCGTGCCTGACGGACACGCCCCGGGCCTGAGCCGCCCGACCCCCGGTCCCCGGCCCGCGCTCCGTGGGGGAGTGCGGGCCGGATCGCGGGCGGAGCCACGCCACCCCCGGCCGGGAAAGACCCCCGGCCGGGCCACGTACGACGAGCCGCGGGAACCCCAATGACCCACCAGCCCGAACCGCACCTGCCCGGCGTCCTCGCCATCGACGCCGGCAACTCCAAGACCGACGTCGCCCTCATCGGCACCGACGGCTCCGTCCTCGGCTCCGCGCGGGGCGGCGGCTTCCACCCGGCGACCGTCGGCGCCGCCGTCGCCGTCGCCGGCCTCGCCCCGCTGGTCGAGGAGGCCGCCGTGGCCGCCGGGGTCACCGACTGGACCGGCCCGCTGACCGGCCACGTCAGCGCCTGTCTCGCCAATGCCGACCTGCCGGTCGAGGAGGAGGCGCTGCGCGTCGCCGTGGAGAGCCACCCCTGGGGCGCCGGCAACACCGTCCTCAACGACACCTTCGGCCTGCTGCGGGCCGGCACCGACGGCCCGCGCGGCGTCGCGGTCGTCTGCGGCGCCGGCATCAACTGCGTCGGGCTGCTGCCCGACGGCCGCACCGCCCGCTTCCCGGCCCTCGGCAAGCTCACCGGCGACTGGGGCGGCGGCTGGGGCCTGGCCGGCGCCAGCATGTGGCACGCCGTGCGGGCGGAGGACGGGCGCGGCGGGCCGACCGGCCTGGCCGCCGCCATCGCCGAGCACTTCGGCCTGCCCACCACCGGTGCCGTCGCCGAGGCCGTCCACCTCGGGCACCTGCCGTCCGTCCGGCTGCACGAGGTGGTCCGGGTGCTGTTCGCCGTCGCCGGGACCGGGGACGCCACGGCCCTGTCGCTGATAGACCGGCAGGCCGACGAGATCACCCGGCTCGCCGTCGTCGCCCTGCGGCGGCTGGAGCTGCTGGACACGCCCACCCCGCTGGTGCTCGGCGGCGGGGTGCTCGCCTCCCGCCAGCCGCTGCTGCTCGACAACCTGACGGCCCGGCTGACGGCCGCGGCGCCGCTCGCCGAGCCGCGGATCGTGGTCGCCCCGCCGGTCCTCGGCGCGGCGCTGCTCGGGCTCGACCACCTGGGGGCCGGACCGGAGGCCCAGGAGCGGGTCCGCCGGGCCTACGACCCGACGCACCCGGTCGCGGCGTAGCACCCGCCCGACCCGTCCGCCCCGCCCCCGCATCCGTCCCCGCCGGGCCCGCACGCCCGGCGGGGACGGGTCGTGTCCGGAACCGGTCACTCGGATTCCGCGTCCAGGTGGATGTCTCGTCCGGCCCTGTTCCTGGGAGACTCACCCCATGACCGCGCCCCGTCGCCTCCTCTTCGCCGTGCTGCTCTGTTGCACCGTCACCACCGGGCTTGCCGCCTGCACCCCGATCGACGAGGACCCGACGCTCGCGATGGCCTCGGACGACATCGGGGACCCGGTGGACGCCGAGGACCTGGACGACCCCGCGGACCTCGCGGCCCCCGGCGACGACGAGGAGGACACGCTCGCGGCCACCCCGGACTTCTTCGCCCCCGCCACCCTCTCCCCCGCCCCCTGCACCACCCACGCCGGCCGCCGGGTCGTCCAGGTCCTCGCGGTCGCCGACGGCCGGCTGACCGTCCGGCCCTCCTGTCCGCCCGGCGCCGCCGTGGTCACCCACGCCCTCGCGGCCCATGCCACCGCCACCCTCGTCGACCTCCCGCACGACGAGCCCGCCAAGGAGGTCCAGCTGCCGGTCCTGCTCGACCACCTGGACAGCTGCCTCACCGGCGGCGAGCCCGAACTCCCGTACGCCTGCTACGGGAACGACTACGACCTGACGCTGGACGCGCGCGGCCGGATCACCCGGATCCGGGAGCTGCAACACCCGTGACCGGGCCCCGCCGGTGCGGCGGGAACCCGGTCGTCGTACGGGCGAAACAGCCCTACATCAGCTCGCTGACCTGCGCGAAGCCGTTGTCCGGCCACAGGCCGTAGCCACTCTGGGACCCTCGATCTCACGCACCGGGTCTTCGAGATCCGGGACGCGGCACTCGCGCTGCGCGACGAGGTGCCGGCGTCGGCGGGGACGGCCGCCCGGGCCGGGGCCGCGCTCGCCACCGGCGGCGGATCGGCCCGGACCGAAGCCGTGTGGCTGCGGGCCGCGCTGCACCACCGCATCCACGGCCGGCCCCCGGCCGGCGGCATGCCGCCCGAGCCCGACCACCCGGGCGGCTTCACCCCGCGCGAGGAGATCGCCTGGCTGCTGGAGGTCGCCGCCGCCTACGACCGGCTCGACGGGCGACAGGTGCGGCGACACGCCGGGGCTTGACCTCAACCACGGTTGAGGTTGTCGGATGGGGTTCCTGGTGGCCGGTCAGAGCAAGGCGGTCGATGCCCGGTCCGCAGCGATTCCTGACCGGTCCCGGACCGGGGGCCGCTTCCCGATCCCGTGATCGTGCCGGGGAGGCGGCCCCCTTCACCTTCAGGAGGCGGGGCGTCCACTGCTCGACGGATATTGACGGAGCGTCATTCGGCGGCACCGAGCCGCACGGCGAGCGGGCTCGGCAGCGGGTACGGGCGCTCCGGCGGCAGCAGGCGCTGGGCCTGGGCGGTGCGGCCCTGCTGGACCAGCTCGGCGATCCGCCGCACCCGCGGGGTGAGGTCGGTGATCCCGGTGATCCACTCCTCGGCGAAGGTCCGGATCAGGGTGCGGCCCACGCCCACCTGGATGCTGTAGTGGTTGAGCGCCGCGCCGCGCAGGGAGCGCTCCGGGTCCCACTGGACGTGCACCTCGGCGCGGGCGAGCAACGCGGGGTCGCCGGTGGTCAGGACCGCCCGGCCGAGCGCCTCCTCCCAGCCGGCCCGGGTGATCCGGACGGCGAGCACGCGCTCCTGCCCGGGCTTGCGGGCCCAGTTGCTGCGGTGCATCAGCCAGCGGAACGAGGGCTTGATCCAGGTCATCCGCCCGAAGGAGAACGGCGGGACGAACCGTCCGGCGGCGAGCGCCGCGTCGGCCACGGCGGGGGCGTACGCCTGGTAGACGACGAGGGTGGAGGCGTCGTGGTCGGCCCGGATCCCGTACAGCTGCTCCATGGGAGCGGACTCTGCCAGCCCGCCACCGTGGGCGCGACCGGTTTTTGACGCGGGAACAGAACGCGGGAACAGAACGTGGAAGCAGGACGCGGGACCAGGACGCGAAGCCACGGAAAGCGGGGAGCAGGACGTCGGACCGGCCGACGTCCTGCTCCCTGCGGGCGGCTGCGGCTCAGCCCAGCCGGCCCTCCCGGGCGAGGGCGCCGAGCCAGTGCGCGGAGGGCTTCGGGCTGCGCTCGAAGGTCCGCGGGTCGACCGCCACCAGGCCGAAGGTCGGCCGGTAGGAACCCCACTCGTAGTTGTCCAGCAGGCTCCAGTGCAGGTAGCCGCGCACGTCGACGCCGTCGCGCAGGGCGTCGGCGAGGCCGGCCAGCGCCTCCGTGGTGTAGGCGATCCGCTCGGTGTCGTCGGCGGTCGCGATGCCGTTCTCGGTCACCAGCAGCGGCACGTCCGGACCGACCAGTGCGGCCATGCCCCGGACCGTCTCACCGAGCGCCTGCGGGTAGTACTCCCAGCCCTTGATCGTGGTGCGGACGCCCTCGGCGACCGGGACCGGGCCGTCGACGCCGACCGGGGTGCGGGTGTAGGCCTGCACGCCGAGCCAGTCGTCGCCGCGGGCGGCCTCGACGAACACGCCCTCCCGCCGCCGGGAGACGGCCGCGGCGGTGGCCTCGGCACCGGGCTCCACGGGGTAGAGGCCGAGGCCGCCGACCGTCCAGCCGACCAGCAGCCGGGAGTCGGCCTCGCGCAGCGCCGCGGCCGCGGCGCGGTGGGCCCGCACCAGCGCCTCGGTGATGTCCTCGCCGGGGTCGACCCGGTCGAGGTCCACCCCGGCCGGGCCCTCGGCGAGCATCCCCATGAGGGTGTGCATCCGGGCGAGCACGTTCGGCTCGTTGATGGTGGCCACGTACCGGACGCCGTCGAGCACCTCGGCGGCGGCGGTGGCGGCGTACCGCGCGAACAGTTCGGCGGCGTCCGGGGCGAGCCAGCCGCCCGCCTCGGCGAACCACTGCGGCAGGGTGAAGTGGTGGAGCGTCACCACCGGGGTGAGGCCGCGGGCCAGCGCGCCCTCCACCATCGCCCGGTAGTGGGCCAGCGCGGCCCACGAGTAGCGGCCGCGCGCCGGCTCGATGCGGGCCCACTCGATGCTGAACCGGTAGGCGTTGAAGCCGAGCCCGGCGAGCAGGTCCATGTCCTCGGGCCAGCGGTGGAAGCTGTCCGCGGCGTCGCCGCTGGGCTCGGGCAGGAAGCCGCCGGGGCGCTGTTCGAGGGCCCACCAGTCGCTGGTGGTGTTGTTGCCCTCGATCTGGTGGGCGGCGGTGGAGGCGCCGAACAGGAAGCCCTCCGGCAGCGCTCCGCCGCCGGTCACCGGGTCACCTCGCGCGGGGCGGTCGGGTGGCCGGCGACGAAGAGCGGGTCCTTCGTATCGAAGGGCACGTCCTCGCGGGAGGCCTCGACGGCGGCGTCCGAGCGCGGCAGGTCGAACGGCAGCGAGCCGGTCATCGGGGCGCGGCCGAGCACCGCGTCCAGCACGACCTCGTCGGCGGCGCCGAACTCGCCGACCAGCAGGGCCGCGTGCGGCGCCAGCGGGGTCAGCACGGCGGGGCGCTCCAGCAGCGCGACGACGGCGGTGGGGACCGTACCGGCCAGCGCGACGATCCTGGCGGCCTCGGCGGGCTCGAACTCCAGGGTGCCGGTGTGGAAGTGCTGCTCCAGCAGCCCCTCGCGCCGCTCGTACGGCGTGGCCAGGCGGACGACGGCGACGTCGGCGTCCTCGGGGCGCTCGACGACCGTCCCGTAGCGGGCCGCCACCCCGGCGTCCACGCCCTCGACGTAGATCCGCTCGCCGGTCAGCGGCTGTCCGGCGAGGCGGACCAGCGAGGCGGCCTGGACCTTGCGGCCGAGCGCGCGCCCGGCCGGGGCGCCGACCAGCGCGACGGCGGCCTCGACGTCCACGTACGGGTCGTCGAACAGGCCGAGCCGGAACTTGTCGCGCAGGATGCGGCGGACGGACTCGTCGAGCCGGGCCTCGGTGACGGCGCCGGAGCGGACCACGCCGAGGATCAGCTCGGGGTCGGTCTCGCCGCCGAGCTGGTCGGCCCCCGCGTGCAGGGTCATCGCGACCTGCTCGGGCACCGACAGCTCCTCGACGCCCCAGTGCCGCGGCGGCAGGCTGACGACGCCGGGGATCTCCATGCCGGTGATGGCGTTGAAGTCGGTGCAGATCACGCCGTCGAAGCCGTACCTGCCGCGCAGCAGGCCGGTGATGACGTCATGGTTGAAGTTGGCGCCGACCTCGGTGAGCCCGGAGCCGGCCGGGATCGCGTAGGCGGGCATGATCTGCGCGGTGCCGGCCTCGAAGGCGGCCTCGAACGGGCGCAGGTGCTGCTCGAAGGCGCCGCCCGGGTAGGCCAGGCTGCGGCCGGCCGCGAAGTGCGAGTCCTCGCCCTTGTGCTGCGGGCCGCCGCCGGGGAAGTGCTTGGTCATGCAGGCGACGCTGTCCGGCCCGATCCGCTCGCCCTGCAGGCCGCGGATGTAGGCGGCGATGATCCGGGAGACCCGCTCGGGGTCCTCGCCGAAGGTGCCGCTGATCCGGGCCCAGCGCGGCTCGGTGGCGAGGTCGGCCATCGGGTGGATGGCGACCCGGATGCCGACGGCGCGCAGCTCGCGGCCGATCAGCGCGGTGTACTCCTCAACCAGCTCCGGGTCGTCGGTGGCGCCGAGGCCGATCGGCTCGGGGCCGACCGAGAAGCCGCCGCCGGCGAAGGCGGTGGCCGGGTTGGTGGTGAAGCCGTGCCGGGGGTCGGAGGCGAGCGTGACCGGGATGCCGAGGCGGCTCGCGGCGGCGAGGTCCTGGACGTGGTTGTTCCACTCGGCCATGCCGCGGGCGTCGGGGACCATCGTCATGCCGAAGGCGGTGAGGCCGCGCTCGGTGATCAGGTGGTCGCCGGCGGGGAAGGGGCCCTGGTTGCCGGCGAGCATCCGGCCGCAGAACATCTGCGCGGCCTTCTCCTCCAGGGTCATCCGGGAGAGGAGGTCCTCGACGCGCTCCTCGACGGGCAGCCGCGGGTCCTCGTAGGGCTCCATGGTGCCGTTGTGGTTGAGGTCGCGGAACGGCGTGCCGTCGGTGTGGTGCAGCAGGGTCCTCATGCCGTCACCTCGGCGGTCTCGACGGCGCCGGTGCCGGCCTTGGCGCGGAAGGCCTCGATGGTCGCGGCGTCCACCCCGCAGTGGGCGAGCAGGCCCTCGGTGCCGCCGTAGCGGGCCCGGACGAGGTCGAGGAAGGCGGCCATCGAGTCGGCCGGGGCCTCCAGCAGCTGGCGCGGGATGGTCAGCGAGCCGGCGTGGTAGTCGTTCAGGGCGTTGCGGTTGCGCTCGGCCAGGCCCTCGAAGATCTGCGGCAGCGCCGCGGTGGTGCGGTGGTAGTCGGCGACGATCTCCTCGGCGGGGACGCCGAGCAGGTCGAGCAGCAGGGCGGTCAGCCAGCCGGTGCGGTCCTTGCCGGCGGCGCAGTGCACCAGCAGGCCGCCGGGGCGGGTGGCGGCCTCGACGGCGAGCTTGACCGCACCGGGGGCGGACTCGACCATCAGCAGGTAGAAGTGGCCGAGGTCGGCGTCGGTGGTCATCTCCATCATCGCCGCCTCCAGCTTCCGGTCGGTGGGCTGGACGCGGGCGGCGACCACCTCGATGCCGGCGGCCTGGGACTGCGCCCAGTCGGCGTCGTCCGCCTCGGCCCCGCCGCGCAGGTCGATGATCGTGCGCACGCCGGCGGCGTTCAGCTGCTCGACGATCGAGGCGTCGTCGGCCGGGAACGGCTGGGCGGAGCGGTGCAGCACGCCGTGGCGGACCCAGCGGCCCTCGGGGTCGGCGAGGGCGGCGGGGTCACGGAAGTTGACGAGCGTCATGGCGGGGCCTTTCGGTGGTGCGGGCGGGGGTGGGGGGTGATGACTCGGGACGGCGCGGGGAAGGTAAGACATCTAGACGTCTAGATGTCTACCCGGCAAGTGGGGCGCCGGGCAAGCGACGACGAGGTGAACTTCCGGACAACCGGGGACAGAAGCCGCCACCCGGCTCCGTAGGATCTGGCACGTGGCAACGCACCGGACCGAAACCCCGCTGTACCGCCGGCTCGCCCGGCAGCTCCAGGAGCGCATCGACGCCGGGACGTACCCGGCGGGCTCCCGGCTGCCCAGCGAGCCGGAGCTGACCGCCGAGTTCGGCGTCAACCGGCTGACCGTCCGACAGGCGGTGGCCGAGCTGGAACGGGCCGCGGTGCTGGAGATCCGCCGGGGCGTGGGGACCTTCGTCCGCCCGCCCGCGGTACGGGTGTCGATCGCGGTCGACCCGCGCAGCCAGCGGTTCGACCTCGGCAGCGTGCACACCGGGCTGCCGCTCGGCACGGACGCGCCCGGGGCGGCGCAGGACGGCGAGTTCGTGGTGGCCGCGCCGCCGGTGACCGGCTCCGCCGAGGACCACGAGGCGGCCCGTCAGCTGGGACGCGCCCCCGAGGAGCTGTCCCGGGTGGACACGGTGATCCGGCTGGGCGGCCGGCCCCGGGTGGTGAGCAGTTACTGGGTGCCGTCCGGGCCGCTGCCGGACGGGCTGGTGCGACCGGGCCGTCCCGGCAACATGGTGCTCGACCTGGCACAGGCGGCCGGGGTGGAGCTGGAGTACGACTGGCGGGCGTTCGGCGCGGTCGGCGCGGACCTCGCCGACGCGGAGCTGCTCGGGGTGCCTCCGGGCACCGCGCTGCTGGTCCGCGAGGGCGTCAGCTGCACGCCGGACGGCGCGCCCGCGCTGTACCTGCGGCGGCGGATCGACGGCAGCAGCGCGCGGTTCGTGCTGCACTACCGCGAGCCGGGCGGCGGGTCGGGGCCGGTGCGGTAGGAGTTCACCGGGCGACTCCCGCCGGGCGCGGCGGCAGGACCGGCGGCTCCGCCGGGGCCGGCGCGTCGAACTTCGCGAGCAGCAGCCGGAACGCCTCCGCCCACTCCCGCAGCGAGCGCATCTCGTTGCCGTCGAGGACCTGCCGCCGGGTCATGCCCGCCATCAGCGCCGCGAACGCCTGCGGCCGCAGGTCGACCGCCGGGTCGACGCCCAGCCGTTCGGCCGCGATCACCGTCACCCGCTGCGAGATGGCGTCGATCGTGACCAGCGCGAAGTCGTGCACACTGCGGACCTCGATGAACCGGCGCCGCAGCGCCCGGCGCCGCACGGTGTGCCCGGCCGGCTCCTCCAGCTGCCCGTCGGTGGTGTCGGCGGCGTGCTCGAAGGCGGCCCAGAGCTCCAGCCCGGCAGGGGCGGTGGCGAAGGCGTCCAGGAAGGCGGCGCCGAAGTCCATGCCGAAGAGCAGCGCCTCCTTGCACTCGTAGTACCGGAAGAAGGTGCGGTGGGCGACGTCGGCCCGGCGGCAGATCTGGTCCACCGTGGTGCGCTCGAAGCCCTGCTCCTCGAAGAGGTCGAGCCCCGCCGTGCGGATGGCCTGCCTGGTCCGCGTCCGCTTGCGGTCGCGCAGCCCGGGCTCCGCCACGGTGTCCGTCCCCTGCCCCTGCATCCTGCTCGCTCCTCGTCAACTGCTGTGCCGCACGCGGCCGTAGTCGTACGGAATCACGCCCGGCGTGGCCCGCTCAAGCCGAGCGCCAAGTCGTCGTCATTTCGTCATGCGAAGTTTGCACAAGTGCCAATTGGCAGTTGTGCCACCTCCAAAGAGTGGGGTCCGGCGGCCACCGGTCCGGCAGCGTCCGCCGGTCTCCCCCCTCCCCCAGCTCCCCGAATCCCCCCGAGGAATCATGAAGCGGCACACGCTCGTCCTGGCGTCCACGGTCTGCACGGCGGCCCTCGCCCTCACCGCCTCCGCCTGCTCCGCGTCCGACGACACGGTCTCCGGCGGCGGCACGGCCGCCTCCGCCGCCAAGGACGACGGCCCCGCCGTCGACGGCGGCACCCTGAGAATCGGCCTCGACCGCCCCTTCACCAAGCTCGATCCGGCGGACTCCACCCTCACCTCGATGCCGCTGATGATCCTGGCCAACGCGCTCTACGACCCGCTGATGGTCAACGGCGACAACGGCGCCGTCCAGCCCTACCTGGCCAAGTCCTTCACCCCGAACGCCGACGCCACCGCCTGGACGCTGGAGCTGCGCGAGGGCGTCACCTTCAGCGACGGCAAGCCGCTCGACGCGCAGGCCGTCATCGACCACGTCAACCGGCTCGCCAAGCCCGAGGCCAAGTGCGCCTGCGCCGTCGACGCCGCCGGCATCGGCGGCATGACGGTGAACTCGCCGACCTCCGTCGGCTTCACCCTCAAGTCCCCGAACGCCGCCTTCCCCGGCCTGTTCACCCGCTCCCTCGGCTACGTCTCCGAGGCGCCCGCCGGCGCGGACAACCCCGCGGTCGGCTCCGGCCCGTACACGCTGGAGAGCGTGCAGCCGGGCGTCTCCGCCACCCTCACCCGCAACCCCTCCTACTGGGGCGCCAAGGGCCACGCCGACAAGCTCGTCTACAAGGTCCTGCCGGACGCCGACAGCCGCTACCAGTCGCTGCGCTCCGGGGACGCCGACCTCGTCTGGGCCGAGACCCCCTCCCAGCTCAAGCAGGCCCCCGCCGACGGCCTGCGGGTGGCCACCGGCCCCGGCTCCACCTCCACCGTGGTGTTCAACACCAAGGTCGCCCCCTTCGACGACCCGCGGGTGCGCAAGGCCCTGCAGTACGCGGTGGACCGCTCGGCCATCGAGAAGGTCGTCTACCTCGACCAGGGCAAGGTCTCGGACGGCCCGATCGGCTCCACCTCCCCCTACCGCGCCCAGGGCACCGCCGACTACCCGGCGCACGACCCCGCCAAGGCGCGCGCCCTGCTCGCCGAGGCCGGCCACTCCGACCTCTCCTTCGAGTACCTCGTCGACAGCCGCCCCGAGGGCCAGCAGCGGGCCACCGCGCTCCAGCAGATGTTCGCCGAGGCCGGCGTGAAGATGACCATCAAGCCGCTGGACCCGGCGAACCTCGGCACCGCGATGTTCCAGCGCAAGTTCCAGGTGATGGACTTCGTCACCAGCATGTTCGGCGACACCGACACCGCCCTGGCCAGCCTCTACATGCCCGATGCCCCCTACAACTTCACCGGCTGGAACAACGCGAAGGCGGGCCAGGCGATCGCCGCCGGCCGCAGCACCGTCGACCCGGCCCAGCGCGCCCGCTCCTACCAGGAGGCCGCGCAGGAGGTCGTCACCGACGCCCCGATGCTCTTCCTCACCGAGAACCAGGTCGGCTTCCTGGCCTCCGCCAGGACCGGCGGCCTGCCGGACGTCTCCAAGCGGACCGTCGTCAACGTCTCCCCGGCCCTGCTGTGGGTGAAGAAGTGACGCCCACCGCACTGCGGACCGCGGGACGCACCGCCGGACGGCTCGGACGGGCCGGCGCGGTGCTCCTGCTGGTCACCGTCACCGCCCTCTCCCTGCCGCACCTCATGCCCGGCTCCCCCGCCCTCGCCGCGCTCGGCCCCACCGCCACGCCGGAGCAGGTCACCGCGTACGAGGCCAAGCTCGGCCTGGACGAGAACGTGTTCGCCGCCACCTGGCGCTGGCTCGGCGACGCCCTGCACGGCGACCTCGGCCACTCGCTCTCCACCGGCGTCGCCGTCACCACCGAGCTCGCCGACCGGATCCCGGTCACCCTCGAACTCTTCGTCGCCGCCCAGGTGGTGGCGCTCGGCCTGGCCCTGCCGGTCGCGCTCCGGTCGGCCTGGCGGCCGGGCGGCGCCGTCGACCGGATCGCCACCGCCGGCGCGTTCGTCTGGCTCGCCGTGCCCGGCTTCGTGCTCGGCCTGCTGCTGATCTGGATCACCGCCGTCCAGCTGCGGATCCTGCCGGCCACCGGCTGGACGCCGTTCACCGAGGACCCGCTGGAGAACCTGCGCCACCTGGTGCTGCCCGCGCTCACCCTCGGCCTCACCGAGGCCGCGGTCTTCACCCGCACCCTGCGCAGCCAGCTGATCGACACCCTCGACCAGACCTACATCTCCGCCGCCCGCAGCCGCGGCATGGGCACCGCGCGGCTGCTGCTGCGCCGCACGCTGCGGCCCTCCTCGCTGCCGCTGGTCACCCTGATCGGCATCGGCGTCGGCACCTCGCTCGGCGGCTCGGTGCTGGTCGAGTCGCTGTTCGCGGTGCCCGGCGTCGGCATGCTGGTCTCCGGGGCGATCAACGGCCGCGACTTCCCGGTGGTGCAGGGGGTGGTGGTGGTCAGCGCCGTCGCCGTGGTGGCCGCCACCTTCGCCGTGGACGTGCTGTACCGCACGATCGACCCGAGGATCGCCGATGAGCGCCGCTGAGACCGTCCCCGTCCCCGCCGCCGTGCCGCGCGAGGCGGCGGCCGGGCGCCGTCGCCCGTCCACCGGGGTGCTGATCGCCGGCGGCTGGCTGGCGATCGTCGCGCTCGCCGCCCTGGTGCTCCCGCTGCTGCCCGGCTTCGACCCGCTGCACGGCGACTTCGGCAACCCCGCCGCCGCCCCCGGCCCCGGCCACTGGCTGGGCACCGACGCCGGCGGGCGCGACGTCTTCCAGCGGACCGTGGCCGGCGCCCGGGCCTCCTTCGCCGTCGCCGGACTGACCATCACCGTCGGCATGCTCGGCGGCGGGACGCTCGGCATCGCGGCCGGCTGGTTCCGCGGACCGGTGGACAAGGTGATCGGCTTCGCCGCCGACCTGCTGATGTCCGTGCCCACCCTGATCCTGGTGATGATCGTGGTCTCGCTGCGCGGGCCCAGCCTGCCGGTGATCGGCATCCTGATCGGCCTGTTCACCGTGCCGGCCTTCACCCGGGTGGTGCGCGCCGTCGTGCTGTCGCTCAGCGAGCAGGGCTTCGTCCAGGCCGCCCGGATGATCGGCACCGCTCCGCTGCGCATCCTGGTGCGCGAGGTGGTCCCGCACGTCGCGCCGATCGCGCTCACCTTCGCGTTCACCGCCACCACCGTCGCCATCGTCGCCGAGGGCTCGCTCAGCTTCCTCGGCTTCGGGCTCCGCCCGCCGGAGCCGTCCTGGGGCGGCATCATCGCCGAGGGCCGGACGACGCTCGGCAGCGCCCCGTGGATCTCGCTCGCCCCGGCGGCGGTGCTCTGCCTGACCGTCCTCGCCCTCAACTACCTGGGCGACAAGCTCCGTTCGAAGGGAGGGCGAGGATGACCAGCCCGGTTCTGGAGGTCCGTTCGCTCGACACCACCCTGCACACCCCCGACGGCCGGACGCTGCACGTGCTGCACGGCATCGACCTCACCATCGACGCCGGCGAGTGCCTCGGCGTGGTCGGCGAGTCCGGCTCCGGCAAGTCCGTGCTGGCCCGCACCGTGCTCGGCGTCCACCCGCGCACCACCCGGACCACCGCCACCGGCTCGGTGCGGCTGAACGGCGAGGACCTGCTCACCGCCACCGCCGCCCGGCGCGCCGACCTGCTCGGCACCGGCGTCGCCATGGTCCACCAGGACCCGATGACCTCGCTCAACCCCGTCGTGCGGATCGCCGACCAGGTCACCGAGTCGCTCACCAACCGGCGCCGGATGCCGCGCCGCGAACGGCTGCGCACCGCCGCCGAACTGCTCGCCGCCGTCGACGTCCCCGACCCGGCCCGGCGTGCCCGCGCCTACCCGCACGAGCTCTCCGGCGGCCTGCGCCAGCGCGTCGGCATCGCCGCCGCCCTGGCCGGCTCCCCCGCCCTGCTGCTCGCCGACGAGCCCACCACCGCCCTGGACGTCACCGTCCAGCGCACCGTGCTCGACCTGCTCGACCGGCACCGCGAGACCCGCGGCCTGGCCACCCTGCTGATCACCCACGACATCGGCCTGCTGTACGGCCGCGCCCGGCGGATCGCCGTCATGTACGGCGGACGGATCGTCGAGACCGGCCCCACCGAGGCCGTCACCGAGAACCCCGCCCACCCGTACACCGCCGCGCTGCTGCGCTCGGTGCCCCGGGTCACCGGGCCGCTGCGCCGCACCCTGCCCGCCGTGGCCGGCTCGCCGCCGGACCTCTCCAAGCCCATCCCCGGCTGCCCGTTCGCCCCGCGCTGCGAGCGCGCCCAGGCGGTCTGCTCGACGGACGCGCCGCCGCTCCACCGGGCCGGGGCCGGACACACGGCCGCCTGCCACTTCCCGCTCACGCCGTCGGCCGCGCTGCCGGCGACGGCCGAGGAGACCGCCGCATGACCGCCACCCCCACCTCCCCCGACGCGGACACCCCCGTGGTGCTGCGTGCCACCGGGCTGTCCGTGGTCCACCGCACCCGCTCCGGCCCGCTGCACGCCGTCAGCGGCGTCGACGTGGAGCTGCGCGAACGCCGCACCCTCGCCCTGGTCGGCGAGTCCGGCTCCGGCAAGAGCAGCATCGCCAAGGCCCTGCTGCGGCTGCCCCCGCCCACCACCGGCACCGTCACCCTGGACGGCACCGACCTCGCCGCGCTCTCCCCGCGGGCGCTCCGGGCCCTGCGCCCCCGGATGCAGATGGTGTTCCAGGACCCGGTCTCCTCGCTCAACCCGCGCCGCACCGTGCGCGACCTGGTCGCCGAACCGCTGGACGCCCACCCGGACCCGTCGGTCGACCGCACCGCGGTGGTCGAGCAGCAGCTGGAGGCCGTCGGTCTGCCGGTCGCGCTGTTCGGCGACCGCCGGCCCTCCCAGCTCTCCGGCGGCCAGGCGCAGCGGGTCGCCATCGCCCGCGCCCTCGCCGCCGAGCCGCGGGTGCTGATCGCCGACGAGGCCGTCTCGGCCCTCGACGTCTCCGCCCAGGCCACCGTGCTCAACCTGCTGCGCCGGCTCACCGAGGAGCGCGGCCTGGCGAGCCTGTTCATCTCGCACGACCTCGGCGTGGTCCGCGCCGTCAGTGACGACGTCGCGGTGCTCCACCTCGGCCGGCTCTGCGAGCAGGGCCCCACCGAGGAGGTGCTCGCCGCCCCCGCCCATCCCTACACCGCGGCCCTGCTCGCCGCCGTCCCCGAGCCCGGCCGCCCGCTCGGCGACTCCGGGCTGCTGCCCGCCGACCCGCCGTCCCCGCTCGACCCGCCGTCCGGCTGCCGCTTCCGCACCCGCTGCCCGTTCGCCGACGAGCGGTGCGCGAGCGAGGTGCCGGCGCAGCGCGAGGTCACGCCCGGACGGACCGTGGCCTGCCACCGGCCGCTGGTGCCGACGGTCGGCGAGGCGGTCGGCGAGGCGGTCGGCGAGACGGTTGGCAAGGCGGTCGGCGAGGCGGTTGGCAAGGCGGTTGGGACGACGAACGGATAACATGCCCGGGCTGGGCAGCCGACGGGCCGGCCGACGGCTCGGCGCACCGGCTGACCAGCCGAGAAGCCGATCGGCCGACCGGCGGGCACGCCGGACGGCCGGACCACACCCACGGACCGGGGCGGGACACGACGACATGACGGTGGCCAACGGAACCGGCGCACCCGACATCCCCAGCGAGCTGGCTCCGCACTGCCTGGACCTGCTCACCGACGTCTCCCGCACCGGGCGCCTGCTGCGCCGCTCCGAACTGGAGCGGCTGCGCGAACTCGGCGAGCGCGGCGCCGAGGCCGGCCACGGCCTGCGCGAACTCGTCGGCGCCTGTCTGGGCGCCACCCGCGCCGCCTGGCAGACCCTCCCCGGCCTCACCGCCGCCACCGCCGCCGAGCTGCGGCGCACCGGCGACGCCGTGCTCGCCGCCACCCAGGCCGCGCTGGGCGCCCTCGCCGAGGGCCACGAGCGCGCGCAGCGGATGGCCGTGCGCCAGGAGGAGGCCAACCGGCGCGAGCTGGTCAACGACCTGCTGCACGGCCGCTCCGACCTCGGCGCGCTCGCCGAGCGCGCCGAGCGGTTCGGGCTGCGGCTGGCCGCCGGCTACACCGTCGCGGTCGCCGTCGCCGACGAGCCCTACCTGGAGGGCGCGCCCGCCGCGCACCGGGTGCTGCGCGAGCTGACCGGCCGTTACGACGACCGCACCCTGCTGCTGGCCGCCCGCGACGGGCGGCTGGTCTGCATCGCCTCCGACGGCGAGCAGGCCGTCCTGACCGCGTTCACCGAGCTGGCCCTGCGGCCCGGCGCCGGATACCTGCCCGCGCAGCGGGTGGCGACCGGCCGCAGACACGCCGGCACCGGCGGAATCGTCCGCAGCTACGAGGAGGCGCTCGGCGCGCTGGAGTACGCGCAGCGGCTGGAGCTGCCGGCGCAGCGGCTGCGCGCCGAGGAGCTGCTGGTCTTCCCGGTGCTGATGCGGGACCGCTCCGCGATGGCCGACCTGGTGCGCACCGTGCTCGGCCCGCTCACCTCCGCGCGCGGCGGCGCCCGCCCGCTGCTGGAGACCATCACCGTCCAGGCGGAGGCCGGCTACGTGAACGCCGAGACCGCCCGGCGGCTCGGCCTGAGCGTGCGCGCGCTGGGCTACCGGCTGGAGCGCATCCGCGACCTCACCGGTTACGACCCGGCGGACGCGCTGCACCGCTACACCCTGGAGACCGCCGTGATGGGCGCGCGTCTGCTCGACTGGCCGAACCGGCAGCTGTGACCGCGGCCGTTACGTCATGAACGTTTCAGCGGGCCCCGCGTTGCGTCTGGTTTCCGGATATTTTCAGGTGTCAAAACACCGACAAGATTGCCAGGTCCTGGCAGTGTGCGGACGCTTTCCTCCTGACAGGATCACCACGGCGCCCGGGGGGTCCGGCGCCGATCGGAAAGTCGGAGGGAACGGGCGGATGCGGGGGGACTTCAAGGCCGCGCCGGGCTTTCCGACCCTGGTGGTGACCGCCGAGTACTGGATGCTGGCCCTGCTCAGCGGCCTCGCGGCCGACGTCGTGCCCGGGGGGCACGGCGTCGGCCGCCCCACCGGCACCCGGGGCGGGGGGTGCGGCGCCGACCCCCACGTCGACGCCGCCTCCGGGGAGCTGCCCGACGAGCTGCCGGGGGACCTCCTCGCTTCCGAGCCCTTCCCCTTGGTCGGCCGCGTCTGCGCGGTCCTCCCGGGCGGCGCCGACACCACCTCCGGCTGGGCCGAGGCCACCACCGACGACGGCTCCCCCGCCCTCCTCGCCGTCCGCACCCCGCCCGGCGACGCCGCCGTCCCGGCCGGCCGCACCGCCCTCCTCCACGCCCACGACCCGGCCACCGACACCTACCTGATCACCCCCCTCGACCTCGGCGCCCTCTTCAGCTGATCCTGTCGGCCAGACCGAAGAGCAGGCCATCCGACGTATTCGGTTGCTGGCGAGTCACACCCGGCGTGGCGGGTGAACTCTTCCCGGAGTGGGAGAAGTTGAGCGTCCGACCTCCTGCCGGTCCTCCTTGACGACACTGTCCGGCTGCTCGTCGGGCCCTGACGGGCGCGGGGTCGCCCGCGGTTCAGCGGCGGGCGGCGGCGAGGAGGGCGGGGACGGTGGGGAGTTTGACCCGGGGGCGGCCGGTGGCCTCGCCGCGGGCGCGTTCGGCGCGGTCGATGGCGCGCAGCTGGCGCAGGCCGAGGGCGTCGGGGCGGCGGGTACGGACCAGCCGGTCGAAGGCCCTGTGGTCGCCGGTGGGGACGGGCAGGGTGCCCGCGACCGCGTCGTCCATCAGGGCGTGCACGGTCTCCTCGGCGCAGGCGCGGTTGGCGCCGATGCCGCCGGAGGGTCCGCGCTTGGCCCAGCCGACCAGGTAGGTGCCGGGCAGCGGCCGGCCGGTCGCCGGGTCGAGGACGCGGCCGCCGGTGTGCGGGACGCTGCCGGCGGTGTCGTCGAAGGGCAGTCCGGGGACGGGCACGCCGCGGTGGCCGATGGAGCGCACGACCAGGGCGGTGCGCAGGAGTTCGCCGGTGCCGGCGAGACGGACCGCCTCGACCCGGCCGTCGCCGAGGAGTTCGGCGGGCGCGGCGTGGAAGCGCAGCACGATCCGCCGCCCGGGCCGGGGCGGCGCGGTGGCGTCGACGCGCTCCAGCGGGACACCGGCCGGCAGCGCCGCGCCGCGGACCTCCGGGCGGTCGTCCACCACGACGTCCACGCCCGGGAGTCGGGTGAGGGCGAGGAACTCGGGCACGCTCCACGCGGCGTTCCCGGGCCCGCGCCGGGCGAGCAGGACGACCTCGCGGACCGCGCTGCCGCGCAGCGCGGCGAGCGCGTGGTCGGCGATGTCGGTGGCGGCGAGCCGGTCGGGGTCGGAGAGCAGGATCCGCGCGATGTCGACCGCGACGTTGCCGTTGCCGATCACCACCGCCCGTTCGGCGCCGCTCCCGGGCCCGCCGGCCAGGGCCACCGCGTCGGCCGGCACGGTCGGTTCGGCGTTGTACCAGCGGACGAAGGTGGTGGCGGGCAGACTGCCGGGCAGGTCCTCGCCGGGCACCCCGAGCCGGCGGTCGGCGGCGGCCCCGACCGCGTACACCACCGCGTGGTGGTGGGCGGCGAGTTCGGCGTGGCCGAGGTCGGTGCCGACCTCGACGTTGAGGTGGACCCGCAGCCGCGGGTCGTGGAAGACGGACGCGAAGCTCTCGGCGATCCGCTTGGTCGACTGGTGGTCCGGCGCGACCCCGTGCCGCAGCAGCCCGCCGGCCACCGGCAGCCGGTCGAGCATGGTGACCTCGGCGCCGGTGGAGCGCAGCAGCGCCTGCGCGGTGTAGCTCGCGGACGGCCCGGTGCCGACGATGGCGACCCGCAGCGGGCCGGGCCCGAGGTCGAGGCCGGCGGGCAGGCTGCGCGGGAAGACGGGCGCGCCCCAGGCGTGGTCGGCGGGGTGGTCGCGGAAGAAGTCGCGGTTGAGTCCGGCGTAGACGGCGTCGGGCCCCCTCAGCCGGTCGACCGGGAAGACCGCGTCCACCGGGCAGGCGTCCGCGCAGGCGCCGCAGTCGATGCAGGCGGCCGGGTCGATGTACAGCGTGTCGGTGCGGCCGAAGTCCGGCTCGTCCGGGGTGGGGTGGATGCAGTTGACGGGGCAGACGGACACGCACGAGGCGTCGTTGCAGCAGGTACGGGTGATCGCGTAGGCCATGGCGGGGGTGGGGTCCTCGCTGCGCTGGGGCTGGGGCTGGGGCTGGGGGCGGACGGGCGGGGAAGGGGGCGGGTCAGAGCATGTGGATGCGCCGGTAGAGCCTGGCCGCCGGGCCGGTGATCAGGCCGTTCTCGGCGAGGAAGGCCATCAGGTGACGGCTGCTGGTGCGCATCATGGCGCGCCGGTGCTCGCTGGCCCGGACCTCGGCGAGCGCCCGTGCGACGTCCAGCCCGGCGGCCTTGTACACGGACGGGTGAACCATGCTGGTGACGATGACGAAGGCGCCGGCCGCGATGCCGAAGGCGGCGTTGCGACGGCGCAGGGCGCCGGCTCCGCGCAGCCGTTCGCGGATCTCCTGGCGGGCGAACTTCATGTGCCGGGACTCCTCGACCACATGGATCCGGGACGTCCCGCGGACGATGTCGAGGACGTTCTCGCCGCGCATCCAGTCGCGCTGCATGACGTCCAGCACCTCCTCGGCCACCAGGATGCCGCCGTAGGCGAGTTCGCCCCGGGCGAGGGACTTGTAGGCACGCCCGGCCTGGGCGACGAGCCGGTTCGGCCGGTACCGGGGGACGCCCATCCGCTCGCAGGCCCGGGCGAACATGATCGAGTGGCGGCACTCGTCGGCGATCTCGGTGAGCGCGAAGCGGAACTCGGCACTGCCGGGGTCCTTGAGGTACTGGTCGCGCAGCACCATCTGCTGCAGGATCATCTCGAACCAGATGCCGGTGGTCATGATCGAGCCGACCTCGTGGCGGGTGAGGGTGACCCGCTGCTCCTCGGTCATCTCCGCCCAGAGCGGGGTTCCGTAGAGGGTGCTCCACTCGGGGTTGAGCCCGTAGTGCCCGGGCGGGAGCGGGGCGTCCCAGTCGATCTCGGCGGACGGGTCGTAGGAGAGGGTCGCGGCCGAGGCGAGGAGCCGCTTCGAGACGTCGTCGTCGGCCGCGGTGCGGGTCCGGGTGGGGATGCGTTCCGCCGGGTGAGCCATGGCTGCCTCCGTCAGGTGCGTGGCCTGCGCGGGAACCCGCCGGCCCCGCTTATTGACGGAGATTACAATAAGAGTGGGCGCCCGAGAACCCCCCGTGCAGCGCGCTGTCCGCCGCCCGGAAACTGGCGGGCTCGCCGGGCCGGGGGATGATGGAGGGGTCGCGGCAGCCAACCCGCCGACGGAGAGGAGCGGACCGGATGGACACGGCGGACGCCCTGAACCGCGGCCGATCCCCCTTCGTCGTCAACGCCATGGGCGCCCTGCTCGACGCGGACGGCCGCATCGTCCGCTGGACCCCGGAGGCGGAGCGGCTGCTCGCCCTCGGTGCCGCCCAGGTCCACGGCCGGCCCGTGCACGACCTGCTCGACGACCCCTCGGGGTGGCCGGCGATGTCCGAACTCACCGCGGAGCAGCAGGCCGAGGGCTGGTCCGGCGAGGCGGTGCTGCGCTCCGGCCGGGGCGAACGGCTCGCGCTCTCCTACCAGGTGCTGCCGCTGGACGCGCCCGAGGAGGACGCCCCGCCGGGACCGGAGGGCACCGGCGCCCCCCGGTACTTCGTGCTCGCCTCCCCCACCGCACTGGTCGCCCGCTCGCGCCAGGACCAGGCCTTCACCCGCGAACTGTTCCTGCAGGACCGGGTCGGCCTGGCCGTCTTCGACGAGCGGCTGCGCCTGATCCGCACCAACACCCACCTGCTCCCCTACAGCGGCCTGCCGCCGGACCTGCGCGGGCGGCGCCTCGGCGACTTCCTGGAGGCGCGGGACGCCGCCGCCGTCGAACGCGGACTGCAGGACGTGCTGCGCACCGGCCGGCCGCTGATCGGCGCGGAGGAGATCGTCCGCACCATCGAGGACCCGGCCGGCGGGGCGGTGATGGCGATCTCGGCGTTCCGGCTGCAGTCCCCCGACGGGCAGGTGATCGGGGTGACCGCGCTGTTCACCGACGTCACCGAGCTGCACCGGTCCGGCGAGCGGCTCGCCCTGCTGCACCGGGCGACGGCGGCCGTCGGCGGCTCGCTGTCGGTCACCGGGACGGCGGAGGAGCTGGCCGCCGTGCTCGCCCCGCCGTCCCCGGACGGCCCGGGCGCCCCCTCCACGCCGTCCGCCCCGGGCGGGCCCAAGGCGGGCGACGGGTCGGTGCCCGGGCTCGCCGACCTCGCGGTGATCGACGTCGCCGAGGCCGTGTTCACCGGCGGGGAGCCGTCCCCGGGCCGGGACGGCCGGGTGCCGCTGCGCCGCACCGCGGTCGCGAGCACGGCGTCGGCCTCGGCCGAGGCCGACGGAGCGGGGATCCCGGCGCCCCCGCCCACCGGGGTGACCCTGCACGCCGACCCCGGCGAGCAGACCACCCACACCGCGTTCCCCCCGTCGATGACCGTCCCGCTGCGCGCCGGCGGCAGCCTGCTCGGCCGGGTGAGCGTCCACCGCGCCCCGCACCGGCCGCCGTACCTGCCGGCCGACCTGGAGCTGCTGCGCGAGATCGCCGACCGCGCCGCCCTCGCCCTGGACAACGCCCGCCGCTACGCGCGCGAGCACCGCGCCGCCGTCGGGCTCCAGCGCAGCCTGCTGCCGCCCTCGCTGGCCGAGACCACCGCCGTCTCCACCGCGAGCGTCTACCTGCCCACCGACACGGCGAGCGGGATCGGCGGCGACTGGTTCGACGTGATCCCGCTGTCCTCCGCCCGGGTCGCGCTGGTCGCGGGGGACGTGGTCGGCCACGGGCTCGCCGCCAGCGCGACCATGGGCCGGCTGCGGACCGCCGTCCGGACCCTGGCCGATCTCGACCTGGAGCCGGACGAACTGCTGGTCCACCTCGACGACCTGGTCGCCCAGCTGATGGTGGAGGCCGAACGGCCGGACGAGGAGGAGGACGGCCCCGGCGCGGAGCCGGGGGCGACCGCGGCCACCCTGCCCCCGGTGAGCCACGGCGCGTGGAGCGACAGCGCCCACGACACCCCCGACGACCAGCAGACCGTGCCGTTCGGCGCCACCTGCGTGTACGCGGTGTACGACCCGGTGTCGCGGCGCTGCGTGATGGCCTCGGCCGGGCACCCGCCGCCCGCCGTCGCGACGCCGGACGGCGAGGTGACGTACGTGCCCCTGCGGCCGGGGCCGCCGCTCGGCGTGAGCGGGCTGCCGTTCGAGGTGACCGAGGTCGAGCTCGCACCCGGCAGCCTGCTGGCGCTGTACACCGACGGGCTGCTGCTCGGCTACGCGGACGACCTGGAGGAGGGCATGCACGAGCTGTCCCACCGGCTCGCCGCCACGGCCGCCCCGCCGGACGGCTCCGTCCCCCCGGCCGGCGCCGCGCTGCGCGAGCTCGGGCGGGACCTCGTCGCCGGCCTCCCGGCCCACCGGCTCACCGACGACGTCACCCTGCTGCTGGCCCGGACGCGGGCGGTGCCGCCGGAGGACACCGCGGGCTGGACGCTGGAGGCGGACCCGGCGGCGGTCGCGCAGGTCCGGGAGGCCGCGACCGCGCAGTTGCTGGCCTGGGGGCTGGAGGAGCTGGCGTTCACCACCGAACTGGTGCTGAGCGAGCTGGTCACCAACGCGATCCGCTATGCGGGTGGTCCGGTGGGCGTCCGCCTCATCCGCGCCGAACGGCTCACCTGCGAGGTCTCCGACCCCAGCGCCACCCAGCCCCGGATGCGCCGCGCCCGCCTGACCGACGAGGGTGGCCGCGGCCTCTACCTGGTCGCCCAGCTCACCACCCGCTGGGGAAGCCGCTACACCCGCCAGGGCAAGACCATCTGGGCCGAGCAGGACCTCCCGCCTGCCGGCTGACACCCCCTCGGGAACGGCCGGTGCACCCGGGACGGCGGGCGCCGCCGAGGACACGCCCTCGATGCGAGCAATGCGCCGGGATCGCCGCCCCTCACCGGTGTGATGGTGCTCTGATCTGCCAACTCATCCCCTCACAAGGAGAGACATGCGCACTCGCACCGCCCTCGCCGCCGGCATCCTCGCGTCGGCCGCCCTGCTGGCCGGCGGCGGCACCGCCGCCGCCGACTCCGTCGCCGAGGGCATCGCCGCCAACTCCCCCGGCGTCCTGTCCGGCAACCAGATCCAGATCCCGGTCCACATCCCGATCAACCTCTGTGGCAACTCGATCGACATCATCGGGCTGGCCAACCCGGCCTTCGGCAACATCTGCATCAACAAGTAGGACCACCGGCACGGCGACGCGGGTCCGCCCACCCGGGCGGGCCCGCGTCCGCGTGTCCGCGTGTCCGCCGCAGAACGAACCGCGCCGCCCGGGAACCCCGGGCGGCGCGGTGTCGATCAGGCAGCCGGTCGTCAGACCGAGAACCAGCCGATCAGGTCGGCGACCACGTCGGTGCCGCCCCACTGGTTGGCGAACGACACGCGTCCGTCCGCCACCGGGACCATCACCAGCGTGGAGACGGCCTCACCCGGGCGGTAGTCGATGTTCGAGGCGTCCGGCACCGACTCGCCGTGCGGGTAGGCCGTCACGAAGCCGGTCCGGGTCGGGTTGACGGCCGTCACGTTCATCACGACCGCCGTCGCCCCGGTGACCGGGACCCCGCCCGCACCGGCGACCTGGAGCGGCACCACGCCGCCCTGGCCGACCCGGCCGGCCGGCGCGCCGAGGCCCGGGCCGGGGCCGGCCGGGTCTGACGTTCGGCCCCCTCCCGGCGCCGTCCGGTCGCGGCTGGTCCCGGACCTGCGACGGCGGCGAGCCGTTCGTGTCCGTCCGGGCCGATCCCCTGCCCGGACGGACAGTCAGCCGGGGATCAGTCCTGGAGGCCCAACGAGCGGGTCAGCTGGGTGAGTTCGGCGCGGAAGAGCTTGTCCGGCGCGGAGGTCTGGGCCCGCAGGTGGCCGTAGACCTCGAGCACGACCAGGCCGTGCAGATGGCCCCAGATCCGCAGCGCCAGGGCCACCCCGGCCGGCGGCAGCGCGGGGAACGCGGGGCGGACCTTGTCGAGCAGGCCGGGATCGAAGTCCTCCCAGCCGAAGCCGTCGCCCGCACCCGCACCCGCACCCGCACCCGCACCCGCGGCACCGTCCCAGGCGGTGTCGGCGAGCGCGGCGATGCCGACGCAGACCCGCCGGGCGGCGTCGGGCGCGGCGCCGCCCTCCGGCGCGCGGTAGCCGGGGACGGGATCGCCGTAGATCAGCCGGAAGCCCTCGGGGTTGGCCAGCGCCCAGCCGCGGAAGGCGTGCGCCCAGGCCTGGATCCGCCGCGCCGGGGCGTCCTGCGCGGAGGCGGCCCAGGCGGCGTCGAGGGCGTCGGCGAGCGCCGTGTAGACGTCCGCGACGAGGGCGGTGACCAGGTCGTCGCGGGTGGCGAAGTAGCCGTAGATGGCGTTGGCGGTCATGCCCATCTCGCGGGCGATGGCCCGCAGGGTGATCGCGTCGGGGCCGCCGGAGCGCATCAACTCCAGTGCGGTGCACTTGATCTCGGCGGTCGTCTCGATCCGCAGTCGCTCGCGTCGTCCGGTGCTCGGGGTGCCTGCCACGGCGCCACTCTACAGCGTCACCTCGCTGATTGCCGTGGGAAAACTTCACGCCGTATAGTTCCCACACGGCATGAGGGGCAGACGTGAGGAAGTGCTGTCCCGAGCCGCCGTTTCGGCCTTGACCGTGGCATGAACCAAGGGGAGAACCATGCACATCGGCATCATCGGAGCCACCGGCACCATCGGCAGCCGGATCGTCACCGAGGCCCTCGGGCGCGGACACCGCGTCTCGGCGTTCAGCCGGGACGCCTCCGCGATCACCGACCGGCGCGAGAACCTGAGCTGGGCGAGCGTCGACGTCCTGGACCCGGCGGGCGTCGCCGCCGTCCTGCCCGGCCTGGACGTCCTGATCAGCGGCTTCCAGCCCGGCAACGCGGCGAAGGACTTCGCCGACACCGTCCGGCGCTCGATCGCCGACCCGACCGTCTACGCGACCGCCGCCCGGTCGCTGCTCAAGGCGCTGGACAGCCACCCCCGCACCCGGCTGATCGTCATCGGCGGCGCCGGCAGCCTGGAGATCGAGCCGGGCGTCGTCCGCGCCGACCACGACGAGCTCTTGCACGCCGCGCTGGACGAGCTCGGCCTGCCCCGCGAGTACGCCGCCGCCGTGCGCGGCCACCGGGAGGCGCTGGACGTGCTGCGCCTGTCCAACCGGCTCTGGACGTACTTCAGCCCCGCCGAGCGGATCGGACCCGGCGAGCGCACCGGCCGCTTCCGGATCGGCGGCGACCAGGTCGTCCTGGACGCCGACGGCCTGAGCCGGATCTCGGCGGAGGACGCCGCGGTCGCGCTGGTGGACGAGGCGGAGCTGCCCCGCTTCGTCCAGCGCCGGTTCACCGTCGGCTACTGAGCCGACGGCGACCACCGGGCCGGACCCGGCCGCGCCGCCGCACGGCCGGACCGGCTCCCCGGATCAGGGGAAGGCGGGAAAGGCCGGGTCGAGCACGGGCCCGTCCGGGACGAGGACGGGCCCGTCCGGGTCGGTCACGGGCCCGGTCGGGATGACGGGCCCGGTCGGGACGTAGGCGGGATCGATCGGGACGTAGTTCGCGTCACCGGCGAAGAAGATCTGCGCGCCGGTCGCGAGGGTGGCCGGCGCGCTGAGGCAGACCTTCAGCTGGGTGACGGCGAACGGCCCGCCGCCGACCCAGTAGTTGACGTTGTACGAGGCCATGCACTGCTGCTTCCGCGTGAGCTGCAGCACCGAGGGGTTCGACGGCAGGATCGTGAAGTCGGGTGCGGGCGCCACGGCGTTCACGGGCCCGGGGTCGGTGGCGGGGCCCTGCGCGGCCTGCGCGGTTCCGGCGGCCAGCGCCAGCAGCGGGGCGAGCACCGCCACGGTGGCCACCGCGGAGACCGATCGGCGAAGACTCATGGGACGAACACTCCTTCGAGAGAACGGAATCGGCGGCGCCCGGCACCTGCTCGGCGACCGACGCCATGGACCGAATCCTCGCTGTCCCGGCCGGTGCGACGACATCCCATGTTTCTGGGCCGTTTCCCGGCACGACGGGTAGGACGCATCACTCGGTCGGGATCCTTGGCGGTCCGCAGTCATTTGACTGATGCCGCCGCCTCCCCCGCACGGGCAGTCTCGTGGTGCGGCGAGCCCGACCCGGGGCCCGCCGCGCACGAGCACTGTCACCCGCCCGCGTCACAGCCGCGGGCAGACCCCGAAAGCGAGTTCCACCATGGCCCTCAAATCCTTCAAGCTGGCGACCACCGCCGTCGCGGGTGCGATCGCCGGGGCGATGATGTTCCTCTCGGCCGCGCCGGCCTCCGCCGCCAACCCCCCGTACGACGGGTGCCCGGGCTGGGCGCTCTGCCTCTACCAGAACAGCGGCGGCACGGGTTCGAAGGCGATCGTGACCCCGCCCCCCGCCGGCAGCGGCAGCCTGATCGTGCGGCTGAACCAGGTCCACTTCCTGAACGGGGTCCTGGCCGACAACCAGGTGTCCTCCTGGATCAACAACTCGCAGTGCTCGGTCGAGTTCTGGGACGACCCCTACGGCGAGCTGCACCCGTCCCAGGTCGACTACGCCCAGGCCTGGAGCTGGGGCACCAAGGGCGACTACGACGCGGGCGGTTCCGACTACTACAAGAACGACCGGATCTCCAGCCTGCGGTTCGGCTGCTTCAACAACTAGTCGTCGCCGGTCCGCGGGCACCACTCCCGGCGGACCGGACCGTCCAGCACACCGCCCCCGTCTCGCCCAAGGAGCCGGGGGCACTTCTGCGACCCCCCGGAACGAGGTCCCGTGAAACGTCTACGACCATCGGCCGCGCTGCTGTCCGGCCTGCTGCTCTCCCTCACCCTCCCGGCGCTCGCCCCGACGGCGCCGGCCTCCGCGGCCCAGGCCGGCTCCGTCGCGGCCGGCCCCGTCACGGCCGGTCCCGGGGCCGAGGGCCCGGACCTGAGCTACGCCAACCGCACCGGACCGGCCCCCGGCATGCCCGACTGGTCCCGGGTGGGCTTCCGCGGCGGCCGGCCGCTGCCCGGCGACGGCGACCTGACCACGAACGCCGATTGCCGCATCACCCCCGACCGGCTCGCCTCCCAGTACGGCGTGCGGGCGGACGACGGCGCCGACGACACCACCGGCCTGCAGCGGGCGATCGACGACATCAAGGCCAACTGCTCGCCGGGCGCCAACTTCAACAGCCTCTCGCTGATCTCCCTGCCGGCCGGCCGGATCGACGTCTCCCGGCAGATCTACGTGGACGCCGACTTCCTCGTCCTGCGCGGCCAGGGCTCCGGCGCCGCCGGCACCCGCCTGGTGTTCCGGCCCGACGCCGACACCCGCTACGACACCCTGGTCAACGGCCGCTGGGACCAGGACAGCATGAAGGCCGGCAGCGGCAGCGACGTCGGCACCGGCGGCTGGATCTGGCCGGGCCGCGGCCTGTTCCGGGTCCAGACCCGGGACATCGCCGAGCGCTACCAGGACGACTGGGCCGCCGCCCCGGCGAACCGCAAGGACATCTTCGAGGGCAGCGTCAACCAGCACTGGGCCTCCGGCATCAAGGTCGCCGCCAAGACGGCCGACCTGGGCTGGGCGGGCCGGCAGGGCCAGGACGTCGTGCAGCTGGACCCCAAGGCCGACATGAAGAAGTTCTCCCTGGGCGGCTACGTCTGGGTCGGCGCGGCCAACAGCGTCAAGTTCTACGAGCAGCAGGGCGTCTCCGACCGCAGCCAGATGGACAACCTCCACATGCGGCAGCAGATGTTCCGGGTCAACGCGATCGACGCCGCCGCGAAGACGGTCACCCTGGACCGCCCGCTGGAGTGGGACCTGCCGGTCGACTCCACCTCGGACGGCTCCACCCCGCTCGGCGACAAGCCCTACGCCAGCAAGGTCACCCCGCTGAAGGTGGTCGAGGGCGTCGGCTTCGAGGACTTCGCCTTCACCCAGGACATGAACGGCCTGCCCAAGCTCGGCGGCGGCACCTACAGCCTGACCCCCGCCCAGGCCGTGCACAACTACGGCAACATGGCCCCCGAGTACGCGATGCACGGCATCGTCTTCAAGTGGGCCGCCAACGACTGGGCCCGCGGGCTGAAGGCCGAGATGACCGGCTCGCACCCGATCGTCACCGAGGACGCCCGCAACGTCCAGATCGAGCGCAACAGCTTCGACGGCGCGTGGAACAAGGGCAAGGGCGGCAACGGCTACCTGCGCGGCAGCCGGGTCTGGGACTCGCTGTACGCCTACAACCTCAGCCGCAACCTGCGCCACTTCACCTTCCAGTGGTCGGCCGGCGGCAACGTCGCCTTCCGCAACGACCTCGACTCCGACCTCAACCTGCACGGCGGGTGGGAGCACAACAACCTGTTCGAGCAGAACACCCTGCGGGTCCCCTACGAGCACCGCTCGGGAAGCTGCACGACCAACTGCGGCGGCGAGGGCGGCGAGATCGACGAGGGGACGTGGTACCCGATCTGGTGGGCGGCCGGTCCCAAGGCGGTCAAGTGGTCCGGCTCCTCGGGCCCGCAGAACGTCTTCTACGACAACACGATGGTCAAGCAGGCGGCACCGGGCGGACCGTACGAGCCCTACACCCCGTACGGCACCCGGTCCGGCACCGCCTTCCAGTTCGGCTCCGCCAACGGCTCCCCGAGCAGGTTCCAGCCGCTGAGCCAGGGCGGGCAGGCGATCCCGGACTGGACCGGCCGGGAGACCCTCGACTTCACCGGCCAGGGCGTCGTCCCCGCCGACGTCGGCAAGCGGCCGTCGCTGTTCCTGCGGGACACCGGCGGTGATCTCGACCCCCGTGCGGGCAACCGCCGCACGATCGCCACCTGGAACATGCAGGGCGCGGGCACCGGCGGCGGGACGGGCGAGGACTCCTCCGCCTACGAGAGCAAGTACACGCTGGGGGTGAACCAGCTGGCACGGCAGAACCAGGCCGACATCATCGCCCTCCAGGAGGCCGGTGCCCCGCCGAGCGGCGCCGTATTCGAGCAGGACATCCCGCAGAACCCGGCGGTCTTCTTCGACTGGGCCGGCCGCACGCCCCCGGTCCGCGAGTACCGGTACGGGGGAACGGGCGCCAGGCCGCAGGGCTACCTGTACTGGCTGCACACGGACACCGACCCCAACACCGAGACGGGCCGGGTCAACCTGGCCGTCCTGAGCCGTACCCGGGTCCAGCCGCAGGACGTGTACGTCATCGAGGCGGGGCGGGACAACGGCTTCACCGGCCGGCCCGCGCTCGGCGTCAACGTCGACGGCGTCGTGTACTTCACGGTGCACGGCCTCTCGGGCAGCGGCAACGACGACCCCGGCCTGCTGCGCAACATCCGGCAGCGGATGGCCACCGCGGGCCCCAACCAGAGCCCGCTGCCCTGGATCGCCCTCGGCGACTACAACCGCGCGCCGCTGCCCCCGACCGACCCGAACGAAGCGGACAGGTCGCTGGCCACCGCGGTCACCGGCGAGTTCACGGTGCACGCCCCTGCACTGCCGACCCATCCGACCGTCCGGCGCCTGAACTCGAACACCCCGGACCGCGTCCTCGACTACGCGGCCGTTCCCGTCGGCAACACGAATCCCAGCGTCCTGGGAATGAACCGGGTCGGACAGATGCTGCTGTCGGACCACTACCCCGTCGTGATGGAGGTCGGCAACCTGCCGAACCCGCCGCGGTCCCAGGCGGTGACGGTGCCGGTGCCGAGCCCCGCCGTGCTGCGCAACGCCGCCACCACCAACGTGGCCGCCCCCGGCAGCAGCACCCATGCGGTCAGTGACCAGCCGATCAACCCGGCCGGCATCCAGACGCAGGTGTTCACCCTGTCGCCCGACCCGGAGTACAGCGGCTTCTACCGCCTGTTCCACGCCAACGCGCCCTACGCCGGCCGCTACCTCGGCCAGGAGGGCGGAGCCCGCGACGCACGGACGGTGCTGTGGCCGAACGCGGCGCTCGACCAGCTCTGGCAGCCGGTCCCCCAGGGCGACGGCACCTGGACCCTGCAGAACTACGTCACCCGCCAGTTCCTCACCGACCTCGGTCCGGGCCTCGGCATCGTGGCCCGTGACCAGGACGGCTCGGCCGCCCAGCGCTGGTTCCTCCAGGACCCCCAGGAGAGCACCCGGCTCACCGAGATCGTCGCGACGGACTCCGGCGGCTCGGCCCCGGCGCTCTCGGTCGACGACCTGGAGGTCGCGCCCTACCCCGTCTACCTGGCGCCGGACTCGCACGGGAACCACCAGCGGTTCAGCGCCATCTCCGCGGGCCCGGACGGCGCCGACAACTGCGTCTACCTCGTCTACGGCCGCCAGTACGTCAACTCCACGGCGGCCCACCCCCAGGCTCCGCAGAACGGCGACTACGTCACCACGGGCGCCTACCGCCCCAATGACAACGGCTACCTGTGGTGCAAGACCGACGACGGCCCCAACGGAACGCTGCTGTCCAACTTCGCCAGCCCCTACGACCACCTCGACCTGACCCGCAGCACCCTGGTCGACACGGTCACCGTCACCCGCCCCGGAGCCGCCACCGCCCGCCTCCACTGGCTCTTCCGCACGGTCACCCGCTAGCCGACGGAACGTCATTCCCCGCCGCCGGCACGGCCGGTCGACCCTCGGGCCGGCCGGCCGTCCGCCGTTCGTGAGGAGGTCGCCCCCGAGGGCGGGGCGGGGGGTGCTCGGGGTGTCGGACGGACCGGTGAGCGTGGACGGCGAGGCGTCCGCCCGGGAGCGCCCGGCGCCGCCTGGACACCGCAAGGCGTGGCACATGGTGAACATTCGCATACGGACAGTAGTCTTCGGGCAGTCGAAGCACCCGCCGTCCGCAAGGAGGAGCGCAATGTCGAAGTTCAAGGCCACGATCAGGGCGAAGGCCAAGGACAAGAGGGTCGAGCAGATCAAGCGGTACTTGGAGCTCAACGACTACGAGGTCACGGTGACCGCCGACCCCAAGGCCACGGACACCGTGGTGACCGGGGTGGGCCCGACGCCGCTCAAGGACCCCACGATCGCCCAGCTCGCCGAGCAGTTGGGCCTGCTCCTCCCCAGGAAGGAGTCGGCGTACGACCTCGTCGTGATCGGGGGCGGCCCGGCCGGACTGGCCGCGGCCATCAACGCCCGGAGCCTCTACGGCCTCTCCACGCTCATCATCGAGCGGTACGCCCCCGGCGGAACGGCCGCCACGTCGATCAACGAGATCGACAACTACCTCGGGTTCGACGACGGGATCGAGTCCGAACTGTTGTGCCACAAGGCCGTCGTCCAGGCGAAGAAGTTCGGGGCCGAGTGGCTGCCCAGCTACGGCGTGACGGAACTCAAGCTCAGCGAAGACCCGAAGAAGACGAAGCACAGGATCACCGCGACCAACTCCGAGGGCTCTCCGAACGTCACGGTGGAAGCCTCGCTGGTCCTGCTCGCCACCGGCCTCGTCCCGCGCAAGCTGACGCAGAAGACCGCCGCCGAGTTCGAGGACCAGGGCATCTACTACTACGCCCTGCCCGGGGACGCGGAGGGCGTGACGTCGAAGGACACGATCATCGTCATCGGCGGCGGCGACTCGGCCGGTCGGGCCGCGCTGATGTTCGCCAACAAGGGGGCCAAGGTCGTCATGCTGATCCGCGGGACCGCGGGCAAGGACATGCTCAAGGCCGTCTACGACAAGGTCAAGGCCGACTCGAACATCACCGTCGTGGACGATACCGAGGCCATCGAGTTCAAGGCCGCCACGACTGCGAACGCGAAGCTGACGGTGAGCACCGGCAAGACCAAGACCACCACCGTCACCGCGACGTACGACGTCACCGCCGTCTACGCCCTCATCAGTGCCGATCCCGACACCAAATGGATCGAGGACGCGGGCGTCACCGTGGTCCGCAAGACGAATCCGGACGGCACGAAGGCGAAGTACGGCCTCGTGGCCACCGACCTGGACATCTACTACGACGCTATGAAGGACGGAACGTTCGACCCCAAGAAGCACGCGGAGGAACTCAAGACCGTGACCGCCATGGCCACCAACAAACCCGGCGTCTTCGCGGCCGGCGACGTCCGCTTCCGCAGCGAGCGCCGCATTCCCAGCGCCGTGGGCGAGGGCACGGCCGCCGCCCTGGCCATGAGCAACTACCTGCTGGGCAAGCCCGAGGTCCTCTACGCCCTGGTGGGCCGGGCGGCGCCCGCCTACTACCTGGCCTGATCCAGCGCCCGGCCGCCGAGGAACGGGCCGCCCCGCACCGGCCGTGCGGGGCGGCCCGGCTGCCGGGAGGCCTTCCGGCCCCCGGCCCCGGTCAGCCGGCGAACCCCGGCACCACCAGGGGCGTGCGGATGGCCCGGATCGCGGTGCGCCCGACCTGGGTGGGGGTCCTGGACGTCCGCACCCGGTTCCCCGGCGGCTCCACGGCCGCCGAGTTCACCGGCCGGGGCCGGTCCTGACGAGGGCGGGCGACCGGCCCTGCGGGTGCGGTGGCGCCGCACCCGCAGGGCCGCCGGGCCAGCCGGGCCAGGGGCTCCTCCAGGCGCGGAGTCGACTCCCCTCACTCGTTCGAGTGCAGCTGACGACCCTTCGGTTTCCGGCCCTCCCCTCGGGTCCATGATCCGCCTGGACGGCGCCCCCATCGGGCGCCCCGGCCTTCCAGGAAAGGGCAGTTCATATGACCACTGAGGGTGGAGAGCCGACCGCGGCGATCACCGATGCGACACTCGCCGACATCGCCGCCAACGGGATCTGGCGCGGCGCGAGCCTCGACATCAACCCGGCGGTGCTCGCCGTCGCCCGGGCCCTGCTCGCCGCCCTCCAGGGCACGGCCCCGGCCGCCGCGCTCCCCGAGGAACTGCGGAAGCTCGTCGAGCAGATCCTGCGGGACGCCGGGGTCACCTTCCCGCGCATCCCCGTGACGGAGGAGATCAGCCTCTCCGCGTTCGCGATCCAGCAGAAGACCTCCGAGCCGCGCCCGGTCGTGATCGTGCCCGCCGGCTGGAACCCGTACGGCTGGCTGCCGTTCATGGTCGGCTACCTCTCGCTGGCCGCCCGCGGCTACCACGTGCTGGCGTACACCCCGCGCGGGTTCGGCGAGCCGGGCGCGCTCTACAGCTCCAACGGCTTCATCGGCGTCGCCGGGCAGGACGACTGGGAGGACGGGTCGGCGGTGATCGACCACGCGCAGGGGCTGTTCTCCCCGAGCAAGGTCGGGTTCCTCGGCCTGTCCTACGGCTCCGGGATCAGCCAGCTGGTCGCCGCGCACGACCAGCGGAACCGGGTCGCCGCCGTGGCCGCCCTGAGCACCTGGGGCAACCTGGCCACCAGCCTCTACGATCACGGCACCCGGCACCTCAAGGCCGTGGAGCTGCTGATCAAGTTCACCGGAGCCGAGGAGGGCAAGGAGCACGAGAGGTTCGACGAGGAGACCTGGCGCATCCTCCAGAACTTCCTGGCCGGCCGGGAGATGGAGGAGGTGGTGCGCTGGGGCAACGCACGCTCCCCGGAGACCTACGTCGGCCTCACCAACTCCCAGGGCGTCCCCACCTTCTACTCGAACACCTGGCACGAGAGCCTGTTCCCGGCCGGCGAGGCGATCGCCACCTTCGAGAAGCTCACCGTCCCCAAGCACCTGAACCTGTGGATCGGCGACCACGGCGCCCCGGAAGGCCTCGGCATCACCGGCTTCCCGAGCGGGACGCCCTTCGTCGGCTCGCTGACGCCGATGCTGGAGGCCTACGCCTGGCTCGACCACCACCTGCTCGGCAAGCCCACCGACGTGCCGGACTGGCCGGTGGTCAACAGCCAGGTGATGTTCACCTACGACACCGCCCCGGCCATCAGCGGCGGCAGGCGGATCACCAAGGCGGCCCGGCGCGAACCGCTCGACTCCTGGTCCGAGGCCACCACCGGCACCGAGCCCTGGTACCTGAGCGGCACCAACGGCAACGGCGACGGCGCCCTGTCCGACAAGCCGTCCGCGGGCTGGAGCCGCGCGTTCACCGCCGGGCACGAGACCAGCGCCACCGCGATGGACGACATCATGGAGACCGGGCAGAAGGAGTGGTTCGGCAACCCCAAGCCCTACGACCCGGCCGGCTTCGAGCGCGACCGGCTGCTCGTCTGGTCCACCGAGGCGCTGGCGGGCGGGCGCCGCATCCGCGGCGCCGCCAAGCTCCGGCTCGCCGTGGGCGTCGAAGCGGGCGACGCCGCGTCCCTGGTCGCCTACCTCTTCGACCTCGCCCCGGACGGCTCCGCCCGGATCATCACCCACGAGCCCCTCACCGTCACCGGTCTCAGCGCCGGCACGGAACGGACCGTCGAGTGGACGCTCCAGCCCGCCGCCTACGACCTGGGCGACGGCCACCGGCTGGCCCTGGTCGTCAACAGCCGCGACCGGCTCTACTCCTTCGTCGGCGGCGAGGGCGGCACCAGCAGGACCACCATCACCTCCCTGGCCGGGGAGGAAGCCCGCCTGGAGCTGCCGCTCGGCTGAGCGGCACGCCCCGGAAGAGGAGCGGCCGGCCGGTTCGGGGCCGGCCGGCCGCTCTGCGCACGCGCGGCCGGTCAACCGGCGAAGCCCGGCACCACCAGGCCCGACTCGTAGGCGATCACCACGGCGTGGGTGCGGTTCTGCGCGCCGAGCTTGGTCAGCACATTGCCGACGTGCGTCTTCACCGTCTCCAGGCTCACCACCAGCGACCGGGCGATCTCCGGGTTGGACGAACCGGTGGCCATCAGCCGCAGCACCTCCTCCTCCCGCCCCGTCAGCGCCGCCCTCGGCAGCGCCTCGGCGGAGTCCAGTGGGCGGGCGGCGACCATCCGGCGCAGCGCCGCAGGGAAGAGGATCGCCTCCCCGGCGGCCACCACCCGCACCGCCTCGGCGATCTGCCGGACCGGGAGCCGCTTGAGCACGAAGCCGCTGGCCCCGGCGCTGAGCGCGGCGGTCACGTAGCCGTCGTTCTCGAAGGTGGTGATCACCACGACCTTCGGAGGTTCGGCGCACTCGGCGGACCCGCCGGCCAGCAGCTCCCGGGTGGCCTCGATCCCGTTGAGGCGCGGCATCCGCACGTCCATCAGGACCACGTCCGGCCGCAGCCGTCGTGCCTGCTCCACCGCCTGGACGCCGTCGGCGGCCTCCCCGACCACGGTGATCCCCGGCTGGACCGCGAGCAGCGTGCGCAGACCGCTGCGGGTCACCTCGTCGTCGTCCGCGATCAGCAGCGCGACGGAGCCGCTGGTCCCGGCGCCGCCCGGCTCAGTGGGCATCACGCCGACACCCGTACCGGCAGCCGGACCGTCAGCCGCCAGTGCTGCGGCCCGTCCGGACCCGCCTCGAACTCGCCGTGCAGCAGCCGCACCCGCTCGGCCAGCCCGGGCAGGCCGTGCCCGGACGTCGGGAAGGCGCGCCGGCTCCTGCCGGTGGCCGCCGCCCCGGTCCGGTTGACCACGCGGAGCTCCAGCGCGTCCGGCGCCGCCACCACCTGGACCTCGATCGGACCGCCCGCCCCGTGCCGCAGGGCATTGGTCAGTCCTTCCTGGAGGATCCGGTACGCCGCCCGGGAGACCGTGCCCTGCACCTGCGCCAACTCGCCCGAGAGCTCAGGCTCCACCACCGCGCCCGCGTGCCGCAGCCGGTCCAGCAGTTCGGGCAGGTCGGCCAGGGTGCGGGTGGGAGCCGTCCCCGTCTCCTCCTCCCGCAGCACGCCCAGCACGTAGTCCAGGTCCTCCAGCGCGGCCCGGGTCGACTCCTCGATGCTGCGCATGGCGGCCCGCGCCGCCGCCGGGTCGGCGGACAGCACCTCGCCCGCCACCGCGGCCTGGATGGTGGCCGCCGTCAGGGTGTGGCCGATGGAGTCGTGCAACTCATGGGCCAGCCGGTTGCGTTCGGCCAGCAGCTGTTCCCGTTCGGCCGCCAGAGCCAGCCGCTCGGCCGCCGACGGGCCGAGCAGCCGGGGCGCCGACCACCGCAGCACGCCCGTCACCATCGCGCACACCGCCGCCGCCAGCAGCACGCAGCCGAGCGCCGCCGGCCAGCTCCACCAGCCGTCCGCCAGGTCCACCGAGCGGTCGAACAGCTTCAGCCGCGCCGAACCGCCGAGCCAGTTCCCCGGCAGCGACAGCCCCAGGAGCAGCAGCAGCCCGGCCGCCGGCGCGCCCGTCCACCCCAGTGCCACGAGCAGCACCAGCCAGAGCGTGGTCCGCAGCCGCTCCGCGGCGGACCGTCTGCCGCCCGCCGGATCCGGCAGCGGCACCCTCAGCACCCGGCGGGCGGACGCGACCAGCACCCGCCGTGTGGTGCGGGCCAGGCCGAGCAGGCCGATCAGCACCGCCCAGACCAGCAGGGTCAGCACGGCCTGCACCGCGTACGGAGCGGGACTCCACAGCAGCGCCGGCAGCATGGCGAACGGCAGCAGCGGAAGGCTCGCCAGCGCGCCGCAGAAGGCGAACAGCATGCCCGTGTACGTGGAGCCGCTCAGCAGCGGCCGGATTCCCCTGATCATGATCGCCAGTATGTCGGCGCAGCTCACCGGGGGCCTCCCCCGATCGAGGGATCGTGCTTTCCCGCCTTTCCGCGATGTGGGCCGCAGGCTCCGGATCCCATGATCGTGTCGCTACCACTTCTCCCAACGATTCCAGGAGTTGACCCATGCGTGAGCAGTCCAGGCTGAGGCTTCGTTCCCTGTCGGCCGCCGCCGCGGTGGCCGTCGCCGCCCTGACGGCGGGCGTCCTCGCGCCGCCGGCCGCATCCGCCGCCACCGCCACCCGGCCCGACACCGTGCAGCGGGGTCTCGACGCGCTGGTGCGTGACGACGGCCTGCCCGCCGCGCTGGCGAGCGTCAAGGACCGTACCGGCCGCACCCGCACCTACACGGCGGGCGTCGGCGACCTGGCCACCGGCGCGAAGGTGCCCGGGGACGGCCAGGTCCGGATCGGCAGCAACACCAAGACGTTCACCGCGGTGGTCGCGCTGCAGCTGGTCGGCGAAGGGAAGGTCGACCTCGACGCCACCGTCGACGGCTATCTGCCGGGCCTGGTGCGCGGCGACGGGATCGACGGCCGGCACATCACCGTGCGCCAGCTCCTCCAGCACACCAGCGGACTGCCCGACTACGAGGGCTACATCAGCGAATCGGACATCCGCAGCCGCTACTACGAGCCGCGCGACATCCTGGACATCGCCTTCCAGCACAAGGCCGACTTCGCCCCCGGGGCGGGGTTCGCGTACAGCAGCACCAACTACGTGCTGGCCGGTCTGATCGTCCAGAAGGTCACCGGCCGCCCGATCGCCGAGGAGATCGGGCGGCGTGTGCTCCAGCCCCTCGGGCTGCGGCACACCTACTTCCCCGCCGCCGGCGACCGGAGCATCCGGGAGCCCCACCCGAAGGGCTACTACCGGGAGTCGGCGGCCGAGCCCCTGCGCGACATCACGGAACTGGACCCCTCGGTGGCCTGGGCGGCGGGCCAGATGATCTCCACCAACGCCGACCTCAACCAGTTCTTCACCGCCCTCCTCGCCGGCCGCCTCCTCCCGGCGGCCCAGCTCGCCCAGATGCGCACCACCGTGCCGATCGGGAACAGCGGCGCCGGCTACGGGCTGGGGCTGATCAGCCGCCCGCTGTCGTGCGGCGGGGTCTACTGGGGGCACGGCGGCGACATCCCGGGCTACGAGACCCGGGGCGGAGTGACGGACGACGGGCGCGCCGTCAACATCGCGGTGACCACCATCCCCATCGACGAGGCGGTCACGGCGCATCTCGAAGACGTCGTGGACACGGCCCTCTGCCGGTAGGAAGAAAAAGAACGGCCGGTCGATCCGAAGATCGGCCGGCCGTTCATTTGTGCGCGAGGGGGGAGTTGAACCCCCACGCCCTTTCGGGCACTGGAACCTGAATCCAGCGCGTCTGCCTATTCCGCCACCCGCGCAACTGGGTGATGGGTAAATAGTAGCCCATCCCCAGGGGTGGTCCTAACCAACGGGGAGGGAGCCGTCCCGGAGGGAGGTGAGGAAGGACTGCCAGGAGGCGGAGGGGAAGAGGAGGACCGGCCCGGAGGGGTCCTTGGAGTCACGCACCGGAACGACGCCTGGGGTAGGGGACACGAGGGCCACCTCGACACAGTCGCCCCCGTCCGGCCCGCTGTAGCTGCTCTTGCGCCAGACGACCGCGTTGGTCACGGACCTCGCCATCCCGGTAGCCCTCCATCGCATCGGCGATCAGCTCCAGCGATTCCCTCACCGAGAGCACTTCCCCCCGCAGCAGATCATAGCCACGGCGATGCGCCGCCACGATGTTCGGAGCATCGCTCAGATGCCCCCGGTCCAGACTCTCCGAGTAGACCCAGTTCCGTCCGTCCGGCATCTCCAGCAACACCATCGAGGTCTTGACAACCCTCCGCCGTGCAGCGAAGGGCGCCACCTGAATGCTGATATTGGGGAACCTCGCGACGTTGAGCAGGTGTTGCATCTGGCGACGCATGATCGCCGGACCTCCCAGCTCCGTCCTGATGGCACTCTCGTCGAGCACCGCCATCAGCAACGGACCATCCGGATCAAGGAAGCGCCGCTGCCTACCGATTCGAGCAGCGGTCCGCTCGGCGATCAGCTTCGGATTTCCCGCCGCATTACCGGCCGTGAACATCTCCTGGGCATACTCCCTGCACTGCAGCAGCCCGTGCATGAACCCGTACTGATACAGGCGCAGGGCCACCGCCTCGGCCTCCATCTCGGCGTGGTCCCGAAACCAATCCGGATGCTCGATCTCGGCGTTCCAGTCCACCCGGTCCCACAGCCGCTTCAGCAGGCCGCCGGTGTTGAGTACTCGGTCCGCATCCTCGACCATCTCGGGCTGCATCCGGCGCTTGCCACTCTCACAGCGCGTCACCACGGTGCGGTCGCAGTGCAGGAGCTTGGCCAACTCCTCCTGCGTGTAGCCGGCCAGCTCCCGGTAGAACCGCAACTCCTCGCCGAACATCACGGCCGAGCTCGCCGTCGGCCCGCGCATGGTCCTCCGGTGTGCCATCACCGCTCCCCTCATGTGCCGCACACGCCCCGCACGGCGATGTGGTCGTCACCGTACATCCGGAACCGGATGATTGATATCGGAACGGAGTTATTCGCGTGCACAGCGTGATATTCGGGCCCATTCGCGCGCCCGTTTCACTCCCCCCTCACTCCCCGGAGGTCCCCATGCCCTGTCGCCGGCCGCGCGAGTTCGCCACCCGACTCACCCCCCAGCTCGAATCCACCCCCCTCGCCCGTACCGTCCTCCGCGCCTATCTCGCCGGGATGCCGCAGGGTCAACGCTTCGCCGACGTCGGCAAGTTGATCCTCGGCGAACTCTTCGCCAACGCCGTCCGGCACGGCGACGCGCCACCGGACCGCCTCATCGAGATCCGGTTCGCCGTCACCACCGGCCGCCTCCGCCTCGAAGTCCACGACGCCGGCACCGGCCGCCCCACCCTCCAGCCCTCCACCGCCCCCGACGACGAGCACGGCCGCGGCCTCTTCCTCGTCAACGAGCTCTCCGAGCGCTGGGGCTGCTGCCCCCGCGCCGGGGGCATCGGCAAGTTCGTCTGGGCCCTCATCACCCCCGCCCCTGTCTTCACCGACCTCACCCTCGACCGCACCCCGAAGCTCGTCCCGGCCTGACGTTCCCCCCAACGAGCGACACCTCCCGACCTTCCATCACCTCGGGGCCGCCAAGCGTCCTTCCACGACCGGGAAGCACCGCCCCTGGCTGGACCACCCCGGCAACCCCCCTGCCCTGAACCCGCAGAACCGGACGGGCCCGGCCGCCCGGAGATTCCGCGCGGCCGGATCAGCCCTCGCCGGTTCAGCGAGCCGGTGAGCCGGCGAGGGCCGCGCCGGTGTGCTGCTCGCCGGCGATGCCGATGGTGCCGTCGGGGAGGCGCTGGACCGAGCGCACGCCGGGAAGCAGGTTCAGCAGCACGCAGGGTGTGCCGATGAGGGCGGCGGCGGCCAGCAGGGTCGTCCGCATCCCGAGGAACTCGGCGGCCGGAGCGGCGGCGGCGTAGCCGGCGGGCATGGCGATCAACGAGATCATCCAGTCCAGCGCGCTGACGCGGGCCTGTATCTCCTCGGGGAAGAGCTGCTGCTGCGTCGTCGTCAGGACCTCGCCGATGAGCGCGGTCATGGCGAAGGCCACGGCCACGCCGAGGGCGATGGCGAAGAGCGGGGCGGGGGGAGCGAGCAGGGCCAGCGGCAGGATGCCGAGCAGTGCGGCCGCGTTCGCGGTGACCAACGGGCGGCGCGGCCGGTAGCGCAGCGCGGCCAGCCCGCCGACGATGGAGCCCACCGCGCCGGTGGCCACGATCACGCTCCAGGCGGTGGCTCCGCCGTGGCCGCGCTCCATCACGACCGGGCCCAGGACGAAGAAGAACGCTATCGCGAAGTTCCACACGCCCCAGCAGAGCAGGTTGGCCAGGTACCAGCGGCGCTGGGCCACCGCCGACCAGCCGTCGCGCAGGTCCGCGAGGAAGCGCTGCCGCTCGGACCGCTGCACCGGCCTGCGCAGGTCCATCCGGGCGAGCAGCGCGAAGCTCAGCAGGAAGCTGAGGGAGTTGACGAGGATCGCGGCACCCGGTGTGGCGACCGCGAGCAGCAGCGCGGCGAGGGCCGGGCCGAGCACCTTGGTGGTGCTGTCGGTGAGGCCGAGCAGGGCGTTCGCCGGTTGCAGCTGCCCGGCACCGACGATCTCGGGCACGACGGCCCTGGAGGCCGGCGTGAAGAAGGCGAAGGCCATGCCGGCGACCGTGTAGGTGACGGCGAACTGCCAGACCGCCGCTTGATGCAGGAACACCATCACGGCGAGCAGGCCGTAACAGACCGCCTGGACGGCGTCGGCCACCATCAGCACGAGCTTGCGGGACAGCCGGTCCGCCCAGACCCCTCCCACCGGCAGCATCACCACCTGGCCGACCGCCTGACAGGTCAGCACCGTCCCGACGTCCAGGGTGCTGCCGCCCGAGCGCAGGACGGCGAAGACCACTGTCACCGGCATCAGGGCATTGCCCACGGCGGAGATGCTGCGCGCGGTCCACAGGAGTCGGTAGGGACGCTCTCGCAGGGTGCTCAACGAGTTCGGCAGCGGCATGGCAACCCTCCTTGCAGAGTGATGGAGTTTCGCGAACCGTCAAAGGCCCGCGGGGAATCGACGGGCCGCACCTGCCGGCCGTCTGCCGCCCGGCGTCACCGCGAAGGTCTCCGGGCAGGGGGCACCGCCGTCCCGCGGCCGCGGCACGGAATCAGTGGGAAGGGCGTCAAACAGTCATGCGGAATCGCCGCCGGTAGGCTCCGGGCGTCGTACCGGCCCGCTTGCGCAGTGCTCGGTGAAGCGTCTGCACCGAGCCGAGCCCGCACGAGACGGCCACCTGTTCCAAGGGCTGGTCGGTGCCCTCCAGGAGGTGGCGGGCCGCTTCCACCCGTGCGGCCTCGACGTAGGCGCCCGGGGTGGTCCCGGTCTCCTGGCGGAAGACTCGCGCGAAGTGGCGCTCGCTCAGGCACATCCGTGCGGCCAGAGCGGCGGTGGACAGGTCGCCGCTCAAGTGGTCGACGATGAACATCCGCAGGTCGTCGATGTCCCGGCGGGTCGCGGGCGGCCGACTCAGCGGGACCGAGAACTGACTCTGGCCGCCCGGGCGCCTGAGGTACAGGACCAGTTGCCGGGCCACCGCCAGTGCGACGTCCTCACCCAGGTCCTCGGCGACCAGCGCCAGGGCCAGGTCCATGCAGGAACTGATCCCCGCACCGGTCCAGACGTTGCCGCAGCGTACGAAGATCGGGTCGGGGTCGACGGTGATCTCGGGATGGGCGTCCGCCAACTGCGCCGCGGTCGACCAGTGCGTCGCCACCGTCCTTCCGTCGAGCAGCCCGGCGGCGGCCAGCAGGTGCGCCCCCGTGCACACCGACACGACCCGTCGGGCCAGCGGCGCGACCCGGGCGACCCACGCCACCACGTCGCCGTCCACCCGGGCGACCTGGCCGCCGGGGCCGGCCTCGACCGCCCCGGGGACCAGCAGCGTGTCCAACGCCCCGTCCACCTCGTCGAAGGACCGGTCCGCGACCAGCCGCAGCCCCGCCGACGTGGTCACCTCGCCGCGCTCCCGGGCCGCGAGCTCGACCCGGTAGCCCGCGGCGCCCCCGGTCTCCCGGTTGGTCAGCGCGAAGACCTCGGCCGGACCGGTGACGTCGAGAAGGTCGACGTCCGGGAAGACCGCGATGACGACGCGGCGGATGCTGGGCATGCGTCCATCCTGACCCGCTGGATTCGGTGGTGGCAATGACGGTCTGCTGCCACATTCGGACATGGCCGTCCGTCAGGCGTGGTGTACTTCTTCGGTCGCCCAACTGCTCCAGGAGGCAATGGTGTTGCGTGGCAGGCCGCCGAAGGGCTTCCGCATCCCCACCGACCGGGAGACGGCGCTGGCGTTCGGTGAGCCGGTGGCCGTGCTGCGGGACGCGCCCGCCGAGTGGGTCGTCACCGTGGGACGGCAGGGCGTCAACGGCTTCGTGTACCGGATCGACGTCGGCTACCACCTTCCGGGCGGCGAACCGGTGGCCACGGTGTCGACCGTCCGGTCGTCGCCCGAGTACCCGCAGCTGCCGCAACACCTCGACCCGACCGAGGAGTTGCACACCTTCCTCGCCAACAGTGACCGGCCGGCCGAGGCCGTCGGCCGGGTCCCCTACCTCAGCCGGGACGCGCGGCTCGGCCCCCTGCGGATCCCCGTGCACGTCCACCACCGCCAGGACTGCTTCGGCACCCGCCTCCCCAGGTTCCCCCACGAGACCGGCTGCATCGTGGTGGCCGGGCTGACGGCGCACTGGCCCGTGCTGTCCGCGCTCGTCCTGCGCGAGCCCGCCGACTTCCCGGACACCCACCTCCTCGACCGACAGCCGTAGCCCACCGGACGTCGCGCCCGTCGCGCCCATTCGAACGCATCCGCATCGCCCGCTCGGCGCGCGCGGATTGCGGCCACTCCCACCGGCGGAGAAGTTGGGTTCCGGGGCATCCACGCCCCGAAACCCACCCCCCAGGAGTCACCATGCGACGTCTCACGGCTGTACTCGGCACCCTGGCCGCGGCCGGGACGATGGCCCTCGCCATGCCCACCACCGCCCTCGCCGCCACCGGGAAACTCGTCATCGCGCCCGATACGGTCATCACGAACCCGAGCGGCTGCTACAACTCGACGATCGTTCCGCTCATCGTGTTCAACGAGACCGACGGGTTCGCCCTCGTGTACAGCGGTCCGAACTGCACCGGCAACGTGATCGCGGTCGTTCCCCCCGGCGGCGGCACGACCCAGGAGTTCGGCTCCTCCGTCTACATCAAGTAGGACCCGCCGCGCAGGAAGTCGGCCGCTCCGACTTCCTGCGCAACAGCGCCGGACTCACGCACCGGCACCGGCCGCCGCCTCCAGGGTGGCGCGCCAGAGCGGGCTGTCCACGTAGTGATTGTCGTACAGCTCGGAGGAGTCCTTGATCTCCCGCGGGCTCGCCTCGCCCCGCATCACCCGGCCGAGCAGGCGCAGGTAGTCGAAGCGCGGCATGCCCGGGGTGAAGACGAACAGGACGTCGGCCTCGGAGCCGGGGGCGGCGGCGAAGGCGTGCGGGGTGTGCGGCGGGACGAGCAGGAAGTCGCCGGCGCCGAGCAGTTCGACCTTCTCGTCCAGCAGGACCTGGAGCGAGCCGCCGATCACGAAGAACAACTCGGAGGCCCGGGTGTGGAAGTGGGCCGGGGCGCCGGCCGCGCCCTTGGCGAAGGTGGAGCGGTAGCTGGTGATCGGGCTGCCGTCGGTGCCGCAGTCGGCGAGCAGGGTCATCACGCTGCTCGGGTCGCTGGTGGTCTCGGCGGTGGCGGCGCGGGTCAGCAGCGGCTTCGGCGATGCGGCGTTCACGGTGGTCTCCCCGGTCTCGGGCGGTCCCGGCTCCCCCGCCGCGACCTTGTGATGATCACTCTAAGGACTCGATCGACTGGCCCCGAGGTGCATTTTCTGCTCGAAATCACGGGTCAATTTCCTGAGTGGCCGGGGCCGAGCACGCCCGAGGGCCGCACCCCGCAACAGCGGAGTACGGCCCTCGGACAGCGTTGCCGTACGCGTCAGGCGGCCAGGCGCTCCGCCGCCGCGTCCAGGCGGGCCAGGGTCCGCTCGCGGCCCAGCACCTCCAGCGACTCGAACAGCGGCAGACCCACCGTGCGGCCGGTGACCGCGACCCGGATCGGCGCCTGCGCCTTGCCCAGCTTCAGCCCGTGCTCGGCGGCCACGGCCTCCAGCTCCTCCTTCAGCGCGGCGGCCTGCCAGGCCTCCAGCGCGGCGAGCTTCTCCCGGGCGGTGCCCAGCAGGGCCAGCGCGACGTCCTTGTTCTTCATCGCCTTCGCCCACGACTGCTCGTCCTGGACCGGCTCGGCCAGGAACAGGAAGTCGACCTGCTCGACGATCTCGCTCAGCACCGCGATCCGGGACTGCGCGAGCGGCGCCAGCTCGGCGTAGGCCGCGGCGTCGAAGGCCTCGGCCGGCCACGGCGCCCGGTCGGCGGCCAGGTACGGCGCGGTCGCGTCGATGAACGCGTCCACCGACAGCGCGCGGATGTACTCGCCGTTGAACGAGCGCAGCTTCTGCACGTCGAAGAAGGCGGAGGCGGCGTTCACCTCCGAGATCCGGAACAGCTGCTCCAGCTCGGCGTACGGGCGGATCTCGACGTCGTCCTTCGGGCCCCAGCCCAGCAGCATCAGGTAGTTCACCATCGCCTCGGGCAGGTAGCCCTCGGTCAGGTAGTCCTCCAGCGCCACCTTGTCACGGCGCTTGGACAGCTTCTGCCGCTTCTCGTTGACGATCACCGGCAGGTGCGCCCAGACCGGCGGGACGGCGCCGAGCGCCTCCCACAGCAGCTGCTGCTTCGGGGTGTTCGACAGGTGCTCCTCGCCGCGGATGACCTCCGTGACGCCCTGCTCCAGGTCGTCGACCACGTTGGCCAGCAGGAACACCGGGCTGCCGTCGCCGCGGGCGATGACGAAGTCCTCGATCGCGGAGTTCGGGAAGGCCGGCTCGCCGCGGATGAGGTCCACCACGACGGTGGTGCCCTCGTCCGGGGTGCGGAAGCGCAGCGCGCGGCCCTCGGCGTACTCCAGGCCCCGCTCGCGGCAGAAGCCGTCGTAGCCGGTCTGGGCGGAGCCGGAGCGCTCGGCGGCCTGCTCGCGGGTGCAGTCGCAGTAGTAGGCCCGGCCGGCCGCGTACAGCTTCTCGGCGGCGGCACGGTGGCTGTCGGCGTTGGCGGACTGGAAGTACGGGCCCTCGAAGCCCGGGTCTCCCTCGTGGATGCCGATCGCGGCGAGGGCACTGATGATGCCGTCGGTCCACTCGGGCTTGTTGCGGGCTGCGTCGGTGTCCTCGATCCGCAGGACGAAGACACCGCCCTGCTGTCGTGCCGTCGCCCAGTTGTAGAGCGCCGAGCGGGCACCGCCGACGTGGAACATGCCGGTGGGGCTCGGAGCGAAACGGACGCGGACGGGACGGGCTACCTCGGTCATGAAACCCAAGGGTATCGGGCCGGAGCGGGGTGCCCGGCACCCGCACCCCCCGCCCCGCGCCCGCCCCGCGCCCGCTGCGGGGGCCTACCCGGCGTCCAGGGCGATCGCGTTCTTCGCCCGCTCGACCGACTCCTCGGCCACCGGGCCGCCGGGGTTCTCGGTGGCGAGGGCCTGGTTGAGGGCGACGAACGGGCGCATCCGTCGCTCGTAGCGCGCGAAGGCGGCGCGGTGGTCCGGCCCGCCGGCGAGCTCGTCGGCGAGCACGTAGGCGCCGACCAGGGCGAGGCTGGTGCCCTGGCCGGAGAGCGGGGAGGCGCAGTGGGCGGCGTCGCCGACCAGGACGGTACGGCCGGCAGACCACGTATCCAGGTGGACCTGGGCCATCACGTCGGCGTAGAAGTCGGTCGAGCGGTACAGCGCGTCCAGCAGGCGGGGCGTCTCCCAGCGCAGCGCGCCCATCCGCTCGGCGACCCGCTCGCGCGCCGCCGCGGGGTCGCGCTCGGCGGGCGCGTCGTCCGCCCAGCCGAAGCAGACCCGCAGCTCGCGGTTGCCGCGCACCGGGTAGACGCCGTAGCCGGCGTCGCCGTCGCGCTGCCAGAGCTGCCAGTCCTCCAGGCCGAGGAAGTTGTCGGCGGAGAAGACCGCGAGGTGGGTACCGAGCGGACGCAGGAACTCCTCCTCCGGGCCGAAGGCCAGCCGGCGCACGCGCGAGTGGAGGCCGTCGGCGCCGACCACCAGGTCGAAGGTACGGGGCTGCCCGTGGGCGAAGGAGGCGCGCACGCCGCGCTCGTCCTCGCGCAGCGCGGTGACGCTGTCGCCGTGGACGAACTCGACGCCGTCCAGGACGTGTTGGTGCAGGAGAGCGAGCAGGTCGCTGCGCAGCAGCTCGACGTCCGCGCTGTCGAGCCGGCCGCTGCTGAACGTCGCCTCGGTCGAGCGGTGCACCTCGGTGCCGTCGGCGTCGAGCACGGACATGCCGCGCATCCGGGTGCGGACGGCGCGCACCCGCTCGGTGAGGCCCATCCGGTCGATCACGTCGAGGGCGGTGCCGCGGATGTCGATCGCCTGACCGCCGGAGCGCGGGGCGGGGGCCTGCTCGACGACCGTCGGCGCGAAGCCGCGGCGGGCCAGCCAGTGGGCGAGGACGGTACCGGCGATGCCGCCGCCGGAGACGAGGACGTTCTGCATGCGTGGGCCCCCCGGGGTGTCGGCGCGGCGTTCCCGTACGCCGCGAGGTCTCTGAATGTACGGCGTACAGACTGTGCTTGCAACGCACAAACATGCAGGTCAAAGCACTATCTGAGCTAGTACAGCGGGTCGTCTCCGGTGATCCTCCCTGGTAGCGTCTGCGCTAGTACAGTCACGGCGACGACGGCGAAGAAGGACGACACCATGGCTCCCGAGACGGACCCGCCGTTCCGGCGCATCGCCGCCGACCTCCGGCGCCGCATCACCAGCGGCGAACTAGCCCCCGGCGACCGCCTCCCCTCCAACCGGCGACTCGCCCAGGACTGGGGCGTCGCGCTCGCCACCGCCACCAAGGCCCTCACCGTGCTGCGCCAGGAAGGCCTGGTGGAGGCCCGCCCCAGGATCGGCACCGTGGTCGCCACCGCCCCATCGACGCCCCGACCCTCCACCACGTCTCCGGAGTTCAGCCGCGACCGACTGATCCACGCCGCCCTGGAGATCGCCGACGCCGAAGGGCTCGCCGCCCTCTCGATGCGCGCCGTCGCCGCTCGGCTCGGCGTCTCCGCGATGTCCGTGTACCGGTACGTCGCCGGCAAGGACGAACTCGTCCTCCTCGCCGCCGACGCCGCCTTCGGCGAGGCCGGCTACCCCGCCGATCCCCCCGCCGGCTGGCGCCCCCGCCTGGAGCTCGGCGCCCGCACCCTGTGGACCCTCTTCCGCCGCCACCCCTGGCTCGCCCACCTCAGCCCGCTCACCCGCCCGCTGCTGCTCCCCAACCTGCTCACCCACGCCGAGTGGGCGCTCGCCGCCCTCGACGGCCACGGCCTCTCCCCCACGGCCGCGCTCGACATCCACGTCCTGCTCTACAGCCACATCGAGGGCATCGCCGTGAACCTCGAACGCGAGATCCAGGCCCGCGCCGCCACCGGCCTCACCGGCGACCAGTGGACCGACACCCGCCTCGCCGCCTTCGCCGCCCCCGGCGCCGCCACCCGTTTTCCGGTCTTCACCCGCCTGACGGCCGAACTCACCGACGGCTACGACCTCGACCTCGACGCCCTCTTCGAACTCGGCCTCGCCACCCTCCTCGACGGCCTCACCCCCCGCATCGACGCCGCCACCGCCGACCGCTAACGCGAAGTCTGCGAAGGCAGCGCCGGCACCGCCCCCGACTCCAACTGCACCAGGTGGCTCTGGAATTCGGCCACCCACATCATCGTCTCGTTCTCCACCACCAGCGCGAACTCGTCCACGAACCGCGACAGCTCCTGGGCCGCGGCCGCGAACCCCTCCTGACCGGGATCGGCCGCGAAGCGCGCCTCGATCCTCGGCCAGGCCGCTTGGAACCGCACCAGCTGCCGGTTCAGCGCCATCGCCGTCGACACGTACCGCATCCACGCGGACGAGTAGCCGTACACCCGGTCCATCGCCACGAAGCACGCACCGATCCCGATCAGCCCGTACCCCCAGATCGACTCCCCCGCCCACCCCATCCCCACCGCCACCACCGGCGTCACCGTCCCCCCGGCGATGCTGAGCACCGCCGCCACCCGCAGGAACTTCGACCAGCGCGCCTTGGACACCTTCTCCTTGGTGTACCAGTTGATCGACTCGACCGCGTACGCCTCCACCCACAGGTACAACTCCCGCAGCCCGACCCGCAGATCCGCCGCGTTCGACAGATCCGGCAGCCGCACCGCCCGCAGATCCCCCGCCGCCGTGACGCGGGGGTCGGGCCGCCCCGCCATCCGGTCGTCCGCCGGGTCCCCGGCCGTGTTCACCATCGCCACCCCCTGCTAACGCTGCCATTTCCGGGTGTCGAAGAACTCGACAGCATCCGCGCCGGACCGCGAGATCGCGGCGAACCTTCCCCAGTCGACCAGGTCCGCCAGTCCGAGCCTCTGCAGCTTCTCCTCCAGCTCCGCGACGGAGGCCGCCTTCCGGCTGGAGAACGAATCGCGAGGCATCCGCTGCGAGATCAGCCAGCTCAGCAGCTCAAGGCGGACCGTCTGACCGGGATCGATCGAGTCCACCATGTCCTGCCACGGGTGGCCGGGCAGCAGGTACCGAGCGGTGCCCGCGATGAAACCACGCATCCCGGCCGGGAATCCGTGCTCCGCCACCTCGCCCAGGGGGATTCTCACCAGCACCGCCGGCCTGATCGGATACCACTCGTCCTCCCGGTTGATCACCTCCAGGCGGGGCGCCGTAAGGTGATGCGGCGACCAGCGCGGCCTCCTCGCCGTCCCCGCCTTCCTGGTCCAGCCGATCACGCAGGCCCGGTTGTCGAAGTCTCCGGAGACCGATTCGATCTCCCAGTCGGCCAGGAACATCGCATCGATCTGGTCGTTCACGCCGAGGCGGGTGCAGAGGACCGGTGTTCCCGGGGAATTCGCCGCCTTGGGCGGCATGCCGAGAGCGGCGACGACGGACTCCCGGGTACCTCCGGGAAACTCGCGCAGAAGGTACTCCACGTGCTCGGTCACCGCGCTCTCCACGGTCTCGATCCGGTCGAGAAGGCGCAGGTCGCCGACGGCGGCCGACTTCCGGACGCCGCCCTCCTCCACCAGGAAGTAGGGGATCTCGTACAGCGCGTCCCTGAGCGCGGACGTCATGACGGGCGTATTGACCCGCATCAACGGGTTCGAGATGAACGCCGCCTCCTGCGTCGCCCAGGTGATCGAATGGTTGCGGTCCGTCTCCAACAGCCTGACCTCTTCGATCACGTGGTCGCAGTAGGCCGAGAAACAGGTCCGGATGAAGTCCGCGTACTCCGGCGTCGACTCCAGGGAGGACCGGGCGACATCCGTCCGCGGCGCCGAGGCCCCGAAACTGTTGGACATGGCGACGATCGGCCCGATTCCGGTGAATCCCGGCGTGACGTCCTCCACCCTGACGCCCGCCACGCAGACCCCGACGATCGGAACCTCTCGGAAGTCCCGGCTGATGCCCGATTCCGAGTCCGGAATCAGGAAGGTCCACTCCCGGAAGTGCTCGTTCCACCGGATGGCAAAGGCGATCGACATGTTCGGGTAGTGGCGCTCGACCACCCGGATGGCATCGGTGTCCAGCATCAGCGCGTGCGCGGGTTTCGACCGGACGAGCGCCGCCTTCAGTGCCTCGCCGATCGACCGGTGCCCGATGACCGTGTCTTCCCCGCCGTTCCCCTCCCGCACGACGACCTCGCACTCGGGAAGCACCACGAAGTGCCGCGCCGTCTGCACCACGCTTCCGATTTCGGCGCTCGGCCGGAGCGTCAGCCGGACGATGGTCCCGTGGGCCCGGATCCGCTCGGGCACGTCCTGGATCTTGTCGAGGGTGCGGACCAGGTACTGCCCGTGGACCGACCGCAGTGACAGCTGCCGGGCCTTCTCCTCCTCCGGGTGGCAGGTGATGATCTCGACCTGGTCGGCCACCATGAAGGTCGAGAGCACACCGATGCCGAACCGGCTGATGGGGTTGAAGTCGGGGTTGCGCTTCCGGAACTCAGGGTCCTGGTAGAGGCTGGAGCAGGCCCGCAGCAGGTTGTTCTCGATGACGCTCTGCGTCATGCCCGTGCCGTTGTCGCAGATCTCCAAGGTCCGCGCGGCACTGTCCCAGTGGACCTCGACCCTGCCGAGCTCGGGCGACCGCGCACCGTGCTTGAGCCGCACGGCGTCGATCGAGTTCTGGAGGAGCTCCCGCAGAACGACGTTGGTGTCATTGTAGAGCGTGTGGCCGGTGAGGAGGTCCAGCACCTTCTGCTGGTCGATGGTGAACTGGAAGGGTTCCTTGAGGAAGCCCCTCGCCACCACCCGCGTCGTGTCGATGGCCCGCCAGGGGAAGAGGTACTTCGACCCCAGCCTGTCGTTGGAGCGCTGGGCCCATTCGTGGCTCAGCCTCAGCTGCTGCGCGGCGTACTTCAGGTAGGAGGTCAGGGCGAAGTACCCGTTCGCGTCGGTGAAGGTGGCGTAGACCTCGATGGTGTCCCGCGGTGCGCCGTCCGAAGGGACCCCGTCCTTGTCCACCCCCTTCTTGGCGACGACGGCCTTGACCGCGGCCTGCTTGGACCACTCGTTCTGGCTGATCGGATCGGCCGGATTGAAGACCCGGAAGGCCACCGACGGGGTCCGGTCGCTGGTGATGTGCAAGAGGTCGACGGACCGGAGCAGGATCGCCGCGAACTGGACGTTGGCCCGCTCGCGGTCGGAGGACCCGTAGTACCAGTCGACGGGGTACTTGGCGACGTCGTAGAGGTCGTCGAGGTGGTGGCTCTCGCACACCTTGCCGAGGTCTTCCCGGAACACCGGGTCGAGCTGTCGCAGGAGGCTCTCCACCTCCTTGACCACCGCGTCCGCCACCCCGAGGTTCGGCGTGACGTCCCCCTCGATCCACTTGCGCACCCGCGCGGCGTGGTGGTGGCGCACGAACTCCTGGTAGAGGAACTTCTCCCGTTCCTCCGCACCCAGCACGTTCAGCCGCGCCAGGTAGTCCCGGCCGTCGGGGTCCGAGGCGTTGAGGGCCTCCTGCCGGAACTGCGGGAAGTCCGACTCCTCCCGGCGCTGGTACTCGCTCTTGGTGACCAGCATGCCCAGGTCGTGGAAGTAGACCGCGAGCACGACCAGCAGCCAGTCCGCCGGCGTCATCGCCTCGCGGGTCTTCGCCGTGACCAGCCAGTCGAGCTTGCCGAGCATCGCGTCGATGTGCGAGATGTCGTGCTTGGTGTACTCGTCGAAGAAGCCGAAGCTGCCGATCTTCCCGAGGAGTTCCCCCAGGTCCTTCCTGGTCTGCGCCAGGCTGAGCCCGCCGAAGGCCGGCAGGTCACAGGCCTCGCTCGCGTACCGTTCGGCTTCCGAAGGAAAGACGTTCAATCCAACTCCCAGGACTTCGGGTCGGCTGAATGGTAGCGCCACCCGGCGGCAACAGTAGGGAGTTTGACGGATCACCAGACCGGACTCATCACCCCATGTCACGCCCCCGGAACGTCCGCCGGTACTCCCTCGGCGGCACGCCCAGGCGGGCCGTGAAGGGCGGGCGCAGGGAGACGGCGGAGGAGAAGCCGCAGCGGGTGGCGACCGTGTCGACGGGGAGGTCGGTGTCCTCCAGCAGGCGCTGGGCGGTGAGGATGCGCTGGTCGAGGAGCCAGCGCAGCGGGGTCGTGCCGGTGCCGGCGGCGAAGTGGCGGGCGAAGGTGCGTTCGGACATGACGGCGAGGGCGGCCATCCGGCGCACGGTCCAGGGGGTGTCCAGGGCGGCCAGCACCTCGGTGCGGACGCGGGCGAGCGGGTCGTCGCCCACCGGCGTGGGCTCCGGGACCGGGGAGGGGATGAACTGGGCCTGCCCGCCGGAGCGGAAGGGTGCGGTGACCATGGCGCGGGCGATGGCCGCGGCCGCGCGTTCGCCGTGGGCGGCGCGGACCAGGTGCAGGCAGAGGTCGATGCCGGCCGCCACCCCGGCGGAGGTCCAGAGCCGGTCCTCGCCGGTGAACAGCACCTCGGGGCGGACGTCCACGGCCGGGAAGCGGCGGGCCAGGAGGTCGGTGAACGCCCAGTGGGTGGTGGCGCGGCGGCCGTCCAGCAGGCCGGTCTCGGCGAGCAGGAAGGAGCCCGCGCAGAGCGAGGCGAGGGTGACGCCGTGCTCGTGGGCGGCACGCAGCGCGGCGACGACGGCGGGGTCGACGGGCTCGTCGGGCCGCTGCATGCCGGGCACGACGACCAGGTCGCAGTCGGCGAGCGCGTCCAGCCCGGAGTCCGGGACGCGCTCCAGCCCGCCGGCGAACCGGACCCGGGCGCCCTCCGGTCCGCAGATCCGCAGCTCGAACGCGGGCAGGCCGGGGCGGCTCTCCCGGTTCGCCCAGACCTCGCCGATCACGGCGTAGTCGAAGGGCCGGACACCGTCGAAGATCACGCATCCCACCGTCCGCATGGGCGGAATCGTAGTGGCAGGATCCGTCGTGGCAGGATCGTATCGATGGGTGGCTCCACTGCCGCTCACGGCGGAGCCCGGGCCCGCCGCAGCATGGACGCATGACGAACACCAGCGCCCTCGACGCCCCGCTCACCATCGACTCCGACGCCGTCCTGGTCGTCATCGACGTCCAGAAGGGCTTCGAGGACCACACGTTCTGGGGCGAGCGCGACAACCCCGGGGCCGAGCGGCGGATCGGCGAGCTGATCGAGGTGTGGCAGGCCACCGGACGGCCGGTCGTGACCGTGCAGCACGCCTCCCCGGCCGGTCCGCTCGCGACGGGCACGCCCGGGTACGAGCTGAAGGACTTCGTGGCGGCGATCACGCCGGACCTGCACATCACCAAGACCGTGAACAGCGCCTTCTACGGCACCCCGGACCTGCACGCCTGGCTCCAGGAGCGGGGTGCCCGGCAGGTGGTGATCACCGGGATCATCACCAACGTCTGCAACGAGACCACGGCACGGATGGCGGGCAACCTCGGCTACGACACGATCTTCCCGCTCGACGCCATGCACGCCTTCGACCTGACCGGCCCGGACGGCGTGACCGTCCCGGCCGCCGAACTCACCCGCGCCACCGGGGCGGTGCTGCACGCGATGCGGTTCGCCAAGGTGGTGACCACCGAGGCGGTGGTCACGGCGGCCAAGACCGGCGAGCCGGCCACCGTTCGCTGGTCCTGACCCGGTCCGGTGACGGTTGACGGCGCCCGCCGGGACGACGGCCGGCCGCCCCCGCGCACCGGGAAGGGTGCGCGGGGACGGCCGTTCCACAGGTGCGGCGGGCGTCAGCCCTTCTTGGAGATGAAGTCGTACGCGCCGGCCGCCACGTCGTCCAGGTACGGGCCGGCCTGGAACTTCGGGTCACCGGTGTGCTTGCCGACCGAGACGTTGCTGACCAGCGTCGGCTTGCCGTCCTTCACCGTCAGCCAGCCGCCGCCGCTGGAACCACCGGTCATGCTGCAGCCGAGGGCGAGCATCGGCGGGCGGGTCGGGTCGTAGGACACCCGGCTCGGCTTGCCGCTCTCGCAGCGGTTGAGCTCCATGCCGTCGAACGGCGGGGCCGCCGGGTAGCCGTACTCGGTGATGCTCAGCTGGTCACGCGGGGCGTTGAACCAGACCGGCACCGCGCCGCCGACCGTCTCCTCCAGCGACTTGCCGCCGTCGGCGGGCTGCACCCGGACGATCGCGAAGTCGTAGTGGGTGGCCGGCGAGCCGTTCTCGCCGCCCTCGGCCTTCCACTGCGGGGAGGTCACCGCCTGGGTGCCGTTCCAGACCCCGTACGGCGCGTACTGGGCCTCCTCGGCCTGCTTGCCGCCGCTCAGCGCACCGGTGCTGTTGAACGCCGGGATGAAGGAGATGTTGCTGTAGAACTGACCGGCCTTGCCCTGGTGGACGCAGTGGCCGGCGGTCCACACCAGGTTGCTCTTGCCGGGGTGGGCCGGGTCGGCGACCACGGTGGCGGAGCACTGGTAGTGGCCCAGGCCGCCGGCGGCGTCGGCACCGCTGCCCGGCTTGTCGGCGAACAGCTTCCCGTGCACACCGGGCTTGGTGTACGGGTGCGGGAGGGGCTGGGCGTTGACGGTCTTGGGCAGCGGGTCGTTGCCGTTGTCGGCGGGCTGCTCGGGCTGGGCCGGCGGCTGCGCCGGGGCCTGCGACGGCTGGCCGGGCTGGGCCGGGGCCTGGGTCGGCTGCGCGGGTGCCTGCGACGGCTGCGCGGGCTGGGCCGGCGGCTGGGCCGGAGCCTGCGAGGCCGGCTGCTGGGTGTTGGACGGCTTCGGCGCCGCGGGCGGCTGCGTCGGCTGCCCCGGCTGGGTCGGCTGTCCCGCCGGCGGCTTGCTGGCCGGGGCGGACGGCGTGCCGGGCTGGGCCGGCGGCTGGGTGGGCTGCCCTGGCTGGGTGGGCTGCCCGGGCTGGGTGGGCGGCTGCGCCGGGGCCTGGGTCGGTGCGGCCGTGGGCGGCGCCGGCGGCGCGATCGGCTCGTTGGGCTTGGCCTTGAGCAGCTTGTCCAGCGTCCAGAAGCCCTTGGCGGCGGCCGGGAGGGCGTAGTCCTTCGCCCACTTCTCCCAGTCCTCGAACTTCCACTTCTTCAGGTCGTCGAGGTTGGCGGGCAGTCCCAGGTTCGGCCCCCCGGCCGAACCCGCCGCCGCCGTCACGGCCGAGTCGGCCGAGCTGTTGTCCGGACCGCAGGCCGCGGTGGTGAGCATCGTCAGCGCGAGCGCCGAGGCCCCGAGGGCCGTCCTGGCGGTGCGCACAGTACGACGGCGGCCAACATTTCTGTCAGTCGATGACATGAACTTCTATTCCCCCTGTATGAAAAACACCCGGCCCCGCCGAAGCGGCGCCGGGTACTGCGCGGGGGAGTATTCCACTATCCGTCGGCGACCTCCCAACCCACCCCCGTCAGCGGCCGACCGAGCCGTCCAACCGCTCGCGGATGATGTCGGCGTGACCGGCGTGCCGGCCGGTCTCCTCGATCATGTGCACCAGCAGCCAACGCATCGACGGCGCTTCGGCGTTGGGGCGCAGCGAGCGCACGCCGGGACGGTCGAGCCGGTCGGCCGCCGCGGCGATCACCTCGTTGGCGCGGGCGATCGCCGCGCGGTACTCGGCGACCGACCCCGCCACCGTCTCGTCGCCGGGCGAGGGCGCGTCGTCGTCCCACAGCTCGACCTCGTCGCCCCGGTAGGCCCAGAGGAACCAGTTGAGTTCGACCGCGGTGAGGTGGCGCACCAGCCAGAGCAGGCTGGTTCCGGAGGCGACACCGGGCCGCCGGGCGTCCTCGTCGGAGAGTCCCGCGGTCTTGGCGATCACGCAGTCGCGCAGGTAGTCGAGGAAGGAGAGCAGCGTGGTGTGCTCGTCGGCGTTGATCCCCGGCGGGCGCAGGTCGGTGGGCCCGCCGGCGGCGGTGGCGTCATCGGTCATGCCGCCACCCTAGGCGTGCCCGCACAGCGGCCCCGGAGCCCGACCCCCCGTCACCAGCCCTGGCCGTGCAGCCAGTCGGCGAGGTGGCGGGCGCAGTCGTCGACGGTCTCCCGCCAGGTGTGGCCGGCGCCGTCCCCCGCCTCGTCGCTGACGTGCTTGACCAGGCGGACCGGCAGTCCGGCGCGGTGGGCGACGGTGGCGACGGCGTAGCCCTCCATGTCGACGAGGTCGGCGTGCTCGGCGAGGCGGTCGCGGGCGGCCGGGTCGGAGACGAAGAGGTCGCCGGTGGCCAGCACCGGGCCGTCGCCCTTGCCGACGACCAGCGGGGCGCCGTAGGTGCGGCCGGTCAGGGCGTAGAGGGCCGGGGTGTCGATGTCGTGCTGGATCACCTGGGTGACGGTGTGGGTGCCCTCCCAGCCGGGGCGCAGGGCGCCGGCGGTCCCGAGGTTGACGACCTCGGAGGGGTGCGGGCCCTCGGCGAGGACGGTGGCCAGCGCGGCGGCGGCGTTGACCTTGCCGATGCCGGTGAGCAGCACCGGCAGGTGGTCGCCGAGGTGGGCGGCCTCCTCCCGGACGGCGACGACGAGCAGCGGTCGGTCGGCGGAGATCGTTCCCAGAAGACGCATGCCGCCATCGTACGGAGGGCCCGGCCGTCGCACCGGCACACGAACCGCCCGCGCCGGGACGCGGACCGCACAAAAGGGCCCATCGCCTCCGGATCGCCCGGGAACCGTTCGCCGCCCGCCGCGCGTCGACCCGTTCGCCGTTCGCCCCTCGCCACGGGGCCGCCCGGGCCGGGGGCCGGGAGCCGCGGAGCAGGGCGGGGGCGCACGGCGGGGATACCCAGCGGGACCGCACAACGGGACCGCACGGCAGGGACGCACAGCCCAAGATCCGCGCAACTCGGGTGTGGCCGTCGGAAGTGACGGCCATACTGCTGGCAACGGCCGGGCCCCGGAGACGGGGGGCGGGCCACTGGGGAGGGGGAGGCTGGTGGCGACACCGGTGCGTATCGAGAGGCCGGGACCGCCCGTGCCGCGGTCCGGCGGCACCGAGGCGGTGGTCCCGCGGCGCGGTCCGGTCGCCCGGCTGGGGCGGGCCACCAGGACGGCGCCGGGGCGGCTGCGGCTCGCCGGGGTGCTGCTCGCGGCCCTGGCCCTCGCGTTCGGCGCGCTGACCGCCGTCCAGCTGAACTCCCGGGCCGCGGCGGCCCAGCGGGTGTTCGGCTCCAGCCAGCCGCTCAGCCAGGCCGCCGCCGACATCAACCGTTCGCTGGCCGACGCGGACGCCACCGCGGCGAGCGGCTTCCTGCTGGCGGGCGCCGAACCGCGGGCGGTCCGGCAGCGCTACGAGCAGGACCTCGCGACGGCCTCCCGACTGATCTCCGAGGCGGCCACCCGCACCTCCGCCTCCCCGGACCTCGGGGAACTGCTCTCCGCCCTCAACCAGAAGGTCCCGGTGTACGCGGGACTGGTGGAGAGCGCCCGGGCCAACAACCGGCAGGGCTACCCGCTCGGCGGCGCCTACCAGCGGTACGCCTCCGAGCAGATGCGCACCGAGCTGCTGCCGGCCGCCGCCCGGCTGTCGGCCGCCCAGAACGAGGTGCTGGCCCGCGACCTGGCGGACGCCCGGGCCACCCCGTGGGCCGGGTACGCGCTGGGGCTGGTGGCACTGCTGGCGCTGGCCTGGGTGCAGCTGGCGCTGTTCCGGCGGACCAACCGGGTCTTCAACATCGGGCTGCTGGCCGCCACCGCGTCCGTCCTGGCGGCGGTGCTCTGGCTGACCGTGAGCGCGACCGCCGCCGACTCGGCGCTCGGACGCGGCGAACGCGAGGGGGCCGCGCCGCTGCGCGCGCTCAACGCGGCCCGGGTGGACGTGCTGACCGCCCGGCTGGCGGAGAACCTGCACTACGTCTCGCGCGGCTCCAGCGCGACCTACGCCAAGCTGTGGTCGGCGACCACCGACCACCTGTACACCGGCGACCCGCAGCGCGGCGACGCCACCGGCACCCTGGCGCTGGCCCAGTCCCTGGCCCCGCCGGAGGCCCGGTCCACGGTCGACCAGGCGCTGAGCGACTACCGGCAGTGGAGCGACCGGCACGCCGCGGCCACCGCGCTGGAGAACCAGGGCGACTACCAGGCCGCGCTGGACGCCACCGTGACGGCCAAGGAGGCGGACGCGCCGAAGACGGCCGACGCCGCGTTCGGCTCGGCCGACCAGCAGTTGGCCCGGGCCGCGGTGGTGGAGGAGGGCCGGTTCCGGGACGCGACGCTGGGCGTCGACGGGGACCTGCGCACCGCCGCCGCGGGGGTCGCGGCGCTGGGCCTGGTGGCCGCCGCCGCGGCGCTGGTCGGCCTCGGCCGACGACTGGCCGAGTACCGGTAGAGGGGGGACGGACGGGATGGACACGGTCACGGAGCGGGAAGAGGGACAGGCACGGGGACGGGGCCGCGCCACGGCGTTGCGGGCCGCCCGGACGGCGGCGGCGCTGGCGCTGCTGGCCTCCGGCGTGCTGGCGCTCGGCGCGGGCGGGCCGCACGGCGACGGTACGGCCGACGGGCCGGCGCGAGCACCGCTGACGGCGCAGCAGGCGGAGCAGGAACAGTCCGGCCAGGCGGCGGAGCCCTGCGACCTCTACAGGAGCGTCCCGCCGAGCACCGAGGACGGCGCGGCGGTGAAGGCCATCAAGGCCCGCCGCAGCCTGGTCGTCGGCATCGACCTGAACAGCTACCGGTGGGGCTCGCGCAACCCCAACACCGGCCAGCTGGAGGGCTTCGACATCGATCTCGCGCGGGCGATCGGCACCGCGATCATGGGCGACCCGGACAAGGTGGTGTTCAAGGCGGTGCCGACCGCCGACCGGATCAAGTACATCAAGGAGGGCCGGGTCGACATCATCGTCCGCACCATGTCGATCACCTGCGACCGGCTCCAGGAGATCGCCTTCTCCCGGCCGTACTTCACCACCAGCCAACGGGTCCTGGTGCCCAGGACCTCACCGGCGAAGAGCCTCGACGAGGCGCTGAACGGCACCACCGCGTGCGCGGCCAACGGCTCCTCCGCCCTGGAGGAGCTGAAGACCCGGCCGCTCAAGCAGCTCGTCCCGGTGGAGAACAACCTGGACTGCCTGGTGCTGATGCAGCTGGGCAAGGTCGACGCGACGATGACCGACGACGGCCTGGCGGCCGGTCAGGCGGCGCAGGACCAGACCGTCAAGGTGCTGGACGGCGACGTGCGCCCGGGCGTGATGGGCGTCGGGATGCTGAAGGAGAGCACCGATCTGACGGCCCGGGTGAACCAGGTGATCAACGACTACTACGCCAGGGGCGCCTGGCGCGGCGCGTACGACAGCTGGCTCAAGCCGTACCTGCGGGACGACGCCGACCGGCACTGGCCGATACCGCGGTGACGGCCGGACGGGCGGGGGCACGCGTTAGGGTCTGTCCGACGGCCGCCCGGGGTCGCGAGCGGTCCCCGGTGGCGGGAACGACGCAGGTGGAGGAGGGGAGGGAACGATGGCGGCTTCGGCCGGCCCGGCGCTGAGCCGGGAGGAGGTGGACCGCGCGCTGGCGCGCCTCGGCGCGGAACGCGACGCGGTCGAGTCGGCGCTGCTCTCCCTCCAGGACCACCCGGGCCTGCGCCTGCTCGACGGCGCCGGCCTGACCGGGCGGACCCAGGAGCGCTGGGCCGTCGTCGGGCAGGGCCTGCCGCTGCTCTGGGCGCTGTTCGACCGCTACTCCGAGGCACTCGCCTCGGCCCGCGCGGTGCGGGCCCGCAAGGCCCGGCCGGGCGTGCCCGAACTCGCCGAGCTGAGCGAGCTGCTGACCGGCGACGCGGTCACCGTGCCCGGCGGCGCGCCGGACGGCCCGCAGCGCCTCGGCGCACCGGCCCGGCTGGTCGAGCGGGTCAGCCTGGACGGGCTGATGGACCGGATGAACGCCTGGTACGCCACCGTCCTGGAGGTGGTCTCGGCGGCCGACGCGGTCTGGACGGCGCTGCCCGCCCGGATCGACCTGCTGATCGCCGAGCTGCGCCGGGTGCAGACGCTGGCCGCCTCGCTCGGCGTGCGCGTCGGCACCCATCCGCTCGGCGACGACCTGGACGCGCTGGACGGCGAGCTCGGCGGGCTGCGGACCGAGGTGCGCAGCGACCCGCTGGCGCTCTGGCGGCCCGCCCGCGTCCCCGCGCAGCGCGGCACGGTGCCGGACGGCGGCGCGCTGGCCACGCCGTCCGGGGTGGTGGACACCGAGCGCTTCGACCTGGCCGGGCGGGCGCTGGACGACGTCCGGCTGGAGCTGGAGAACCTGCTGCGGCTGCGCGACGACGCCGAGGAGCGCCTGCAGGGCGTCGGGGACCTGCTGCAGCGGGCCGACGCCACGCTGGCCGAGGCCCGCCGGGCGCGCGGCGAGGTGCTGGCCAAGATCGCCGCCACCGAGGTGCCGGCCGTGCCGGGACCGGCCTCGGCGCTGCGCGAACGGATCGTGGTGGCCCTGGAGCTGCGGCAGAGCGGGCAGTGGTACCGGCTGGCGCCGCTGCTGGACGCGCTGGAGGACGCGGCGGCCAAGGAGCTGGCCCGGGCCCGGCAGTCGCTGACCGAGGTGACCCAGCCGCTGACCGTCCGCGCCGAGCTGCGCGGGCGGCTGGACGCGTACAAGGCGATGGCGGCCCGGCTGCGGGTGGCCGAGGACCCGGAGGTGCTGGAGCGCTACGAGAAGGCGCGCTGGCTGCTGTGGAACGCGCCGTGCGACCTGCGGGCGGCGGCGGGCGCGGTGGCCCGGTTCCAGCAGGCGCTGCGTCCGGCGGCGGGCGGGCCGGACACCGGCGAGGGCGGAACCGGGCAGGACGGGGCGTCGGCGGGCGGGGAGCCGGTCGACGGACAGGTTGTCGACGGGCGGGGACAGGGGGGCCGAGGGTGATGGGCGAGACGTGCGTGCGGCCGCAGTGCGGCGGCACCGGGACGATCGACGCGGACGGCTACTGCGACGAGTGCGGGCTCGCCCCGGAGGGCACCTCCTCGGTGCGGACCGCCACCGGACCGGCCACCGGGTCCGCCACCGGGTCCGCCACCGGACCGGGCATCACCGGACCGGCCACCGCCACGGCGGCCCCGACGGGCGCGGGCGACCCCTGCCCGCGCGACTGCGCCGGGACGATCGACGCCGACGGCTACTGCGACGAGTGCGGCCTCACCCCGCCCGGGGTCCCGGCCGCGCGCTCCGCGACGGGCGGCTCCGCGACGGGCCGCTCCACCTCGCACACCTCCACCGTGGAGATCGCGTTCGACCCGGACACCGGCTCGCCCCGCAGCGGCTCGGCCCGTTCGCTGTCCGGCCGCTCCCGCTCGCACCGCTCGACCCGTACCGGCAGCGGCCGCTCGGTCTCGGTGCGCAGCAGCCGCGGCGGCGCCACCGCCAACCGGCACCGCCTCGGCGCGGGCCTGGTGACCGTGCCCACCGTCCCGGCCGCCGACCCGGCGCAGGCGGTGCTGGAGAACCCCGAGGTACCGGAGCGCAAGCGGTACTGCTCCAAGTGCGACGCCCCGGTGGGCCGGGAGCGGGGCGGCACGCCCGGCCGCCCGGAGGGCTTCTGCACCAAGTGCGGCACCCCGTACTCGTTCACCCCCAAGCTGCGCCGCGGCGACCTGGTCGGCGGGCAGTACGAGGTGGTGGGCTGCCTGGCGCACGGCGGCCTCGGCTGGATCTACCTGGCGGTGGACCGGCGGGTCAACGACAAGTGGGTGGTGCTCAAGGGCCTGCTGGACACCGGGGACGAGGACGCGCTGGCGGTGGCCGTCGCCGAGCGCCGCTTCCTGGCCGAGGTGGACCACCCGGGCATCGTGCGCATCATCAACTTCGCCGAGCACCCGGACCTGCGGACCGGCGCCACCGACGGCTACATCGTGATGGAGTACGTCGGCGGCAAGTCGCTCAAGGACATCGCCAACGAGCGCCGCACCCCGGACGGCCGGCGCGACCCGCTGCCGGTCGAGCAGGCCATCGCCTACGCGCTGGAGGCGCTGCCGGCGCTGGGCTACCTGCACCAGCGCGGGCTGGTCTACTGCGACTTCAAGATCGACAACGTGATCCAGAGCGGCGACACCCTCAAGATCATCGACATGGGCGCCGTCCGCCGGTTCGACGACGACGGCCCGATCTACGGCACCATCGGCTACCAGGCTCCGGAGATCGCCGCCGACGGCCCCTCCCCCGCCTCCGACCTCTACACGGTGGCCCGCACCCTCGCCGTCCTCAGCTTCGACTTCCAGGGCTACTCCACCACCTACCGGGACACCCTGCCCGGCCCGGAGTCCGTCCCGGCCTTCGCCGCCTACGAGTCCTACTACCGGCTGCTGGTGCGCGCCACCGACCCCGACCCGGCCCGCCGGTTCGCCTCCGCCGAGGAGATGGCCGACCAGCTCACGGGTGTGCTGCGCGAGGTGCTGGCGCTCCAGGACGGCCGGGCCCGCCCCGCGCTCTCCACCCTGTTCGGGCCCGAACTGCGCGTCGTCGACACCGAGTTGGTGGCACCCACGGTGCAGGTGGGCGAACTGCGGCTGACCGCCGTCGACCCGGCCGGCGCCGCGCTCGCGCTGCCCGTCCCCCGGGTCGACCCGGGCGACCCCAACGCCGGCTTCCTCGCCACCCTGCTGGCCACCGACCCGCAGGAGGCGCTCGCCGCGCTGGACGGCGCGCCCACCGACTCGCTCGAGCGCCGGCTGCGGGCGCTGCGCGCGCTGCTCGAACTCGGCCGGGGCCGGCAGGCCGCCGAGGCGCTCGCCGCACTGGAGCAGGACCACCCGGACGACTGGCGGGTGGTCTGGTACCGGGGCCTGGCCTCGCTGGTCGCCGCCAACGACCCCGACGCCACCGGCCCCGACGCCAACGACCCCGCCGCCGCGGCGGCGAACCCCCGCGAACAGGCGCTGCGCGCCGCCACCGAGGCCTTCGACGCCGTCTACGACGCCTTCCCCGGAGAGGCCGCCCCCAAGCTGGCCCTGGCCGTCTGCGCCGAACTCCTCGGCAACAGCGGCGACGCGGCCGAGTTCTACCGTCTGGTGTGGAGCACCGACCAGAGCTACCTGAGCGCCGCCTTCGGGCTGGCCCGGGTCCGGCTCGCCGGCGACGACCGGGCCGGCGCGGTCGCCGTCCTGGAGTCCGTCCCGGCCACCTCCAGCCAGTACACCGCCGCCCGGATCGCCGCCGTCCGGGCCCGGCTGCGCGAGCGGCCCGCAACCGACCCGCTCGGCGCCGACCTCGGCGCGAGCTCCGAGCAGCTGACCGCGCTGCGCCTGGACGACCGCCGCCGCGAGGAACTCGCCGTCGAGGTGCTCGGCGCGGCGCTCGGCTGGGTGACCGCCGGGTCACCCGGCGGACCCGGCGCTTCCGGCGCCTCCGCCGGATCCGGCCCCGGCCGCACGGCCGGCGAGGTCAGCGTGCTGGGACGGCCCGCGGTGGAACGGGAACTGCGGTTCGCCCTGGAGCAGTCCTACCGGGTACTCGCCCGGTTGGCCGACCGGGCCGATACAAGGATCGAGATGGTGGAACGGGCCAACCGGGCCCGTCCCAGGACGTGGGTGTAAGAGATGCCGCAGCAGACCGTGTGCCAGAGCTGTGCCGAGCCGATGGACCCGGAGGACGTCTTCTGCGGCTCCTGCGGCACGAGCCGGGACGGCCGCCCGGCCCCCGGCGCGATGCCGCCCGGCTGGTCCGCCGCCCGGGCGGCGGCCGGCGACGAGGACCATCCGCCGACCCTGCCCAACACGCCTGCCGTACCCGCTCAGGGCGGTCAGGGCGGCCACGGCGCCCAAGGCGGCCACGGCACGCCGGGCGCGGCCGGGTGCGCGCACTGCGGACTCCACCAGGTGACCGCCGACGGCTACTGCGAAGCCTGCGGGCGCGCCCAGCCGCGCCCCCGCGACCACATGGAGAAGGCGCTGGCCGGCGTCGCCGGGGTCAGCGACCGCGGCCTGCGGCACCACCGCAACGAGGACTCCTTCACCGTCGCCGCCACCTCGCTGCCCGGCGGCGAGCCGGTCGTGGTGGCCGTGGTCTGCGACGGCGTCTCCTCCTCCGACCGGCCCGACCAGGCCTCCGAGACCGCGGTCGACGCCGCCTCCGAGTCGCTGCTCAGCTCGCTGGAGGCGGGCACCGACCCGACCACCGCGATGCGCCGGGCCATCGCCGACGCGGCCGACGCGGTGGCCGCGCTCGCCACCGACGGCACCCGGCCGAACCGGCCCGACGTCAACGCGCCCGCCTGCACCTACGTCAGCGCCATCGCGGCCGGCGGCCGGATCACCGTCGGCTGGGTCGGCGACACCCGCGCCTACTGGATCCCCGACGACCGGCTCGCCGCCGAGCCGTTCCGGCTCACCCAGGACGACTCCTGGGCCGCCCGGATGGTCGAGGCGGGGCTGATGGGCGAGGCCGAGGCGTACGCGGACCCGCGCGCCCACGCCATCACCGGCTGGCTCGGCGCGGACGCCGAGGAGGTGGTGCCGCACACCCTCGGCTTCACCCCGCACGTCCCCGGGGTGCTGCTGGTCTGCACCGACGGGCTGTGGAACTACGCCGAGGCCGCCACCGACCTGGCGCAGTACGTCCGGCCGGACGCCCGCACCGAACCGCTGGCCGCCGCGCAGGCCCTGGTGCAGTTCGCCGTCGCGGCCGGCGGGCACGACAACATCACCGTCGCCGTGCTGCCGATCGACCCGCCCCCGCCGGCCGAGGACCAGGAGGAGGACGCCCGGACCGCCACCGCGCTCGACCTGCCGGTGGTCACCGCGGGCGGGGACGAGGACGAGGAGGAGTACGAGCCGACCCTGCCGGACATCCCGGTGATCGGCTCCGCCGCCGCCCCGCTGCCGCCGGTGCCCCCGCTGCCCGCCGTCCCGCCGCCGCCCGTCGTGCCGCCGACCGTCCCGCCCCGCCCCACCGTGCCGCCGGCCCGCTGACCCGGCCGTCCCGCCAGGGCCCGCGCCCTCCCGGGCGCGGGCCCCACCGCGCTCGCCCCAGCACGGCCGCCCGACCTCCGAGCACCGCAGCCCCCGCACCAACCGACCACCCGACGGGAGCCACCGGCCCATGGCAACACTGGCGAAGCCGAACCTGCCCAGGTTCGACGTGGAGATCTTCCAGAACGAGTACCTCGCGGACGGCGCCCGCGAGGTGAACGCCATCGTCACCGTGACCGCGACCGGCGGCGGCACCTCCGGCGGGCGGCCGCTCGGCGTCGCCGACACCGCACCGGGCGGCGGGCAGTCCGCCGCCGTGGTGATCCTGGTGGACTGCTCCGGTTCGATGGACTACCCGTCGAGCAAGCTGCGCGGTGCCCGCGAGGCCACCGCCGCCGCCATCGACACCGTCCGCGACGGCGTCGCCTTCGCCGTGGTCGCCGGCACCCACGAGGCCCGCGAGGTCTTCCCCGGCGACGGCACCCTCGCCGTCGCCTCGGCGCAGACCCGCGACCTGGCCAAGGACTCGCTGCGCCGCCTGACCGCGGCCGGCGGCACCGCCATGGGCACCTGGCTCACCAAGGCCGACCAGCTCTTCCTCACCCGCCCCGACATACCGATCCGGCACGCCATCCTGCTGACCGACGGCAACAACGAGCACGAGAGCGCCGCCGAGCTGGAGCGCGTGCTCGACCGGGTCGGCGGCCACTTCACCGCCGACTGCCGGGGCGTGGGCACCGACTGGAAGGTGGAGGAGCTGCGCAGGATCTCCTCCGCGCTGCTCGGCACCGTCGACATCGTCCCCGAGCCGTCCGGCCTGGCCGAGGACTTCCGCTCGATGATGGCCGGCGCGATGGGCAAGCAGGTCGCCGACGTCGCGCTGCGGATCTGGACGCCCGCCAACGCGGTGGTCAGGTACGTCAAGCAGGTCGCCCCCGCGCTGGAGGACCTCACCGACCGCCGTTCCGAGGCCGGGCCGCGGGCCGGTGACTACCCGACCGGATCCTGGGGCGACGAGAGCCGCGACTACCACGTCTGCGTGGAGGTCCCGGCGGCAGCCGTCGGCAACGAGATGCTGGCCGCCCGGGTGAGCCTGGTCCTGCCGCCGTCGATCGCCGGGGGGACGCCCGAGGTGCTGTCGCAGGGCCTGGTCAAGGCGGTCTGGACGGACGACCTCGCCTCGTCCACCCGGATCAGCCCGCAGGTCGCCCACTACACCGGTCAGGCGGAGCTCGCCGCGGCCGTCCAGGAGGGCATGGAGGCGCACCGCGCGGGGGACGTCCACCGGGCCACCGCCAAGCTCGGGGCCGCCGTGCGGATCGCGCACGCGACGGGGAACGAGGGCACCTACCGGCTGCTGCAGAAGGTGGTGGACGTGGTGGACCCGAAGGAGGGTACCGTTCGGTTCCGTAAGAACGTGAGCGAGGCCGACTCGATGATCGTCGAGACCCGGTCGACCAAGACCGTCCGTGTGAAGAAGTGACCACCGAAGGGTCGACCGGGCCGCGAACCGGCCGGGGCCGGCCCCGGCCGGGCTGGAATTGAGGGGGGACCTGATGCCGATCTGCCCGAGGGGCCATGAGTCGCAGGCCGAGGACTGGTGCGACTTCTGCGGTTTTCCGATGACACCGCCGCAGCCACTGCCGCCGCAGCCCGGCGCGCACCCCGGTGCGCCCGGGAACCCGGGGGCGCACGGCTCTCCCGGCGCGCCCTACGGGGCCACGCTCCCGCCGGGCGCGCTGCCGCAGCCCGGGGCCGTCCCGCCGCCCCCGCCGGCCGGCCCGCCGTCGGCCCCGCAGGGCTTCCCCGACCTCACCGAGGGCCTGGCCGTCTGCCCGATCTGCCGCAGCCCGCAGACCGGACGGTTCTGCGAGGAATGCGGCTACGACTACGACCTCTCGGCTCCGCAGCGCGCCCCGCAGCCGTTCCCGGCCGCCCCCGCGCCGCCGCCCGCGCCCGCGCCGCTGAACATCCCGGCGGCGTACGGCGGTGCCCCGCAGGCCCCGGCCGCCCCGCACCCGGACCAGCAGCACGGTCAGCACCCGGGCCACCACCAGGGTCAGCACCCGGGTCAGGGCCTGCACCCGAACCCCTACCCCGGCCCGTTCGCCGGGCAGCAGCACGGCGGCCACCCGGGCGAGGCCCCGGCGCTGCCGCCGCAGCCCGCCGTGCCCTCCGGCTACGGCTACCCGCCGCCGGTCCCCGCGCAGCAGGCGCCGGCCCCGGCACCGGTCGAGCCGCCCGTCCCCACCCAGCCGAACCCGCGGCCCGACGGACCGTACGGGGCACCGCAGCCGCGCGAGGACTCCGGCCCGGTCTACGCCCAGCCCGGACCGGCCCGGCGCGGGGACGAGTTCGGCACCTCGTTCCACCTGGCCCCGCCCGCACCGCCGCAGGGCCCGCCCGCCGAGCCGGTGCGGACCACCTGGTTCGCGGTGATCGCGGCCGACCGCGAGTACTTCACCGACATGATGGCCCGCAGCGGTCCGGAGGCGGCCGGGCTGTTCTTCCCGCCGTACTGCCCCGAGCGGCGGATCCCGCTGACCGGGCGCGGCCAGCTGCGGATCGGACGGCGCAGCCAGCACCGCGGCACCGTGCCGGAGATCGACCTCTCGGTCGCGCCGGAGGACCCGGGCGCCTCGCACCAGCACGCCCTGCTGGCGGAGCAGCCGGACGGCGGCTGGGTGCTGGTGGACCAGGACTCCACCAACGGCACCACGGTGAACGGCGGCGCGGAGCCGATCGCCCCACACACCGCGATCCCGCTGAACGACGGCGACCGGATCCACATCGGCGCCTGGACCACGATCACCGTGCACCGCGCCTGACCCACCGGCATTCGACAACGTTGTAAAATTGATCATCAAATGATGCTCAGACAACTCCCCGCGACGGCCTGCCGCCCCTACCCTCAGTCGTTATGACTGCTGCAATATCCGCCGACGGAATCCGTCAGCGGTACGGGGACGTGCAGGCCGTCGACGGGGTGTCACTCACCGTCGAAGCCGGCGAATTCTACGGAATCCTCGGGCCGAACGGCGCCGGGAAGACCACCACGCTGGAGATCCTGGAGGGGATCCGCAAGCCCGACGAGGGCCGGATCGAGCTGCTGGGCCTGGCGCCCTGGCCGCGCAACACCGAACTGCTGCCGCGCATCGGCGTCCAGTTCCAGGCCTCCGCCTTCTTCAACAAGCTCACGGCGCGGGAGACCATCCGCACCTTCGGCTCCTTCTACGGCGTCGGCCCCAAGCGCGCCGACGCCATGCTGGAACGGGTCGGCCTGACCGAGTCGGCGGGGGTGATGACCGACAAGATGTCCGGCGGCCAGGCCCAGCGCCTCTCGATCGCCTGCGCCCTGGTCCACGGCCCGGAGCTGGTGTTCCTCGACGAGCCCACCACCGGCCTCGACCCGCAGGCCCGCCGCAACCTCTGGGACCTGCTGCGCGACATCAACGCCGAGGGCCGCACCGTCGTGCTCACCACCCACTACCTGGACGAGGCCGAGGTGCTCTGCGACCGCGTCTCGGTGATGGACCACGGCCGGGTCCTGCGGACCGGGGCGCCCGCCGCGCTGGTCCGGGAGATCGACGACACCGTCCGGATCAGCGTGGAGTCCGGCCAGCTGGCCCTCGACACCGCGCGTGAGCTGTTCACCGCCGCCGGGGCGGAGATCACCTCGCTGGAGGACGACGGCACCTCGCTGTCGCTGTCCACCCGCCTGCCGGCGCCGGTGCTCTCCGTGCTGGCCGAGCAGGGCGCGCTGCGCGGCCTGGAGGTCCGCGGCGCCACCCTGGAGGACGTCTTCCTCCAGCTCACCGGACGGGAGTACCGCGCATGAGCGCCGAGCCCACCACGGCCCGCCCCGCGGCCGGCCCCACGCCCGCCTCCCCCGCACCGGGCGGCACGCCCCCGGCGGCCGGCGAGCGCGAGCGGGTCTCCGCCTTCGTCAGCCTCTCCCGGGTGATGCTGGTCTCCTTCCTCCGCGACCGCAGCGCGCTGTTCTTCGTGCTGCTCTTCCCGCTGATGTTCCTGCTGCTGTTCGGCACCCTGCTCAAGGGCGCCACCACCCAGCACGCCAAGGTCGAGCAGGTCGGCGCGGTGCGGCTGCTGGACTCGGTCCAGGGCGAGGCCCGGACCGGTCTGGAGCAGGTGCTGACCATCACGCGGAGCGACGACGAGGCCGCCTCGCTGGAGAAGGTCCGCAAGGGCGACCTGGACGCCATGATCAAGGAGGGCCCGGACGGCAAGGTCGTGGTCCGCTACAGCGCCGCCGACCAGGTCCGCGCCGGCACCGTCCGGGGCATCGTCGACTCCGTGGTCCAGCAGGCCAACCAGGCCGCCACCGGCAAGCCCCCGGCGTTCACCCTGGAGAGCAGCCAGGTCGAGGACGGCTCGCTCAAGCCGATCCAGTTCCTCACCCCCGGCCTGCTCGGCTGGGCGGTGGCCACCGGCGCGGTGTTCAGCGCCGCGCTGACCCTGGTCGGCTGGCGGCAGAAGAAGGTGCTGCGGCGGCTGCGGCTCGCCCCGGTGAGCGCCGGGTCGATCGTCGCCTCCCGGGTCGCCGTCTCGGTGCTGACCGCGCTCGCCCAGACCACGATCTTCCTGGTCCTCGCCACCCTGCCGTTCTTCGGGCTGAAGCTCACCGGCAACTGGTGGCTGGTGATCCCGCTGGTGATCTGCGCGACCATCGCCTTCATGTCGATCGGTCTGCTGGTCGGCTCGATCGCCAAGACCGAGGAAGCGGCCAACGGCTTCGCGCAGATCATCGTGCTGCCGATGTCGTTCCTGTCCGGCTCGTTCTTCCCGACCGACGACATGCCGGGCTGGCTCAAGGCGATCTCCGAGGCGCTGCCGCTGAAGCACCTGGTCACCTCGGCGCAGTCGGTGCTCTCCCGGGGCGGCGGCGTGATGGACGCGCTGCCGACCATGGGCGGGCTGCTGCTCTTCGCCGCCGTGCTGACCGGCATCTCCTGGAAGCTGTTCCGCTGGGAGGACTGAGCACGCGGTGCCGCGCGGGGTCGTACGCCTGCGGTCCTGGTCCCCAGGTCCCGGTGTACGGCCCCGCCGCCGTCTGCGACCATGGTCGGGTGAACGAGATCCGGCGTGGCACGCTCAGCGAGGAGACCTTCTTCGAGCAGGTCGGCGGCGAACCGACCTTCCGGCGGCTGGTCCACCGGTTCTACCAGGGCGTCGCCGAGGACGAGTTGCTCCGGCCGATGTACCCGGAGGAGGACCTCGGGCCGGCCGAGGAGCGGTTCGCGCTCTTCCTGATGCAGTACTGGGGCGGCCCGCGCACCTACAGCGAGCAGCGCGGCCACCCGCGGCTGCGGATGCGGCACGTGCCGTTCAAGGTCGACCGGGCGGCGCACGACGCCTGGCTGAAGCACATGCGGACGGCCCTGGACGAGCTGGGCCTGCCCGAGGACGCCGAGCGCCAGCTCTGGGACTACCTCACCTACGCCGCCGCCTCGATGGTCAATACCGAGGGCTGACCGGGGCGTTGCGCCCCGGCGCGGGTCGGGGACAGGCCCTACCCGAGCGGGCTGAGGCCGAGCCCCGCGCCGGGCGCGGCCGCCGTGCGGACCGCCACCGACCCCGCCGGGGCGGACAGCCGCAGCCAGCCGCCGGCCCGGTGCACGGTCAGCGGGGCCTGCGGGGCCAGGAAGCCGATCACCTGGGCCGCATGGGCGGCACGCAGCGGCAGCTCGGGCAGGACGGTCAGCGGGCGGGACCAGATCTCGTCGGCCAGCGCGTCGAGCGCCGCGCGGGTCCGGTGGTGCGCCGGGACGGCCTCGCTGCGCTCGCGGAACTCCCGCACGGCGGCGGCCACTTCGAGGCGCACCTGGGCGGCGGGCGGGGTGCCGGCCGGCCGCCAGCCGGTGCGCGGCGGCAGCAGCCCAGCCCAGGCCGGGCCGGTGACCGGGGCGGGCAGCGCGAGGCCGTCCGTCGCGGTGTCCACGCCGTCCAGCAGCTGCCCGGCCGAGACCGTCAGGTCGAGCGGCCCGTCGAGCCGGGCCAGCCGCGCGGTGCGCACCACCAGCGCGCCCGAACCGCCCAGCGGCAGCCGCCCGAAGACGGCCAGGACGCCGCCGTCCGCTCGCGGCACCCCCTGCAGCCGGACCGACGCCGTCTTGTCGAAGCGCAGCAGACGGACCAGGAAGGCGGCCAGGTCGGCGGCCTCCCCGGTGTCGGCGAGGGCGAGGGCGGCGGTGCTGTTCAACGCTTCGGCTCACATCCGGGCATCGGGCATCGGGTGTACGGGTTCGGGGCGGGGGCGGGCGCGGTCAGACCGCGACGGCCGGCTCCTCGTCCATGAAGCGTGCCAGGAACTCCCGCTCCACCGCGCTGATCCGGCGCGGCCGACCCTCGGCGAGGTCGTAGGGCACCACCACGGTGGACGCCCGGACGTAGACGGTCTCGGTGCCGTCCTCGGCGGTGTCCTTGATCTCGTAGGAGACGGTCAGCGAGGCGCCGCCTATCCTGGTCACCCAGGTCTCGATGGTGACCGGCTGCGGCCGGTGCACCAGCGGACGCTTGTAGTCGATCTCGTGACGGGCCACCACCGAGCCGCCCGCGAACTCGCCCGCGCCGGCCTCGGCGGCCTGGGTGAACATGAAGTCGATCCGGGCCTCCTCCAGGTAGCGCAGGAAGACCACGTTGTTGACGTGCCCGAAGGCGTCCATGTCGGACCAGCGCAACGGGCAGGCGTAGATGTGGCGTGCCACGGAATCTCCTCGACGTCCGGTGGGCCGCCGGCGGTGGTGCCGGTCGGGCCGCGGCCCGGCAGGCCGGCCCCCACGGGGCGGGCGGCCTGCCGGGCCGTCGTCACGACTGGGTGTCAGCCGCGGGTCAGCTTCTTGTAGGTGGCCCGGTGCGGACGGGCGGCGTCCGCACCCAGCCGCTCGATCTTGTTCTTCTCGTAGGACTCGAAGTTGCCCTCGAACCAGAACCACTTGCTCTCGCCCTCGTAGGCGAGGATGTGGGTGGCGACCCGGTCCAGGAACCAGCGGTCGTGCGAGATGACCACGGCGCAGCCGGGGAACTCCAGCAGCGCGTTCTCCAGCGAGGAGAGGGTCTCGACGTCGAGGTCGTTGGTGGGCTCGTCGAGGAGCAGCAGGTTGCCGCCCTGCTTGAGGGTGAGCGCCAGGTTGAGGCGGTTGCGCTCACCGCCGGAGAGCACGCCGGCCGGCTTCTGCTGGTCCGGGCCCTTGAAGCCGAACGCGGAGACGTAGGCGCGGGACGGCATCTCGACCTGGCCGACGTTGATCCAGTCCAGACCGTCGGAGACGACCTCCCAGAGGGTCTTCTTCGGGTCGATGTTGGAGCGGGTCTGGTCGACGTAGCTGATCTTGACGGTCTCGCCGACCTTGACCGTGCCGCTGTCCGGGGTCTCCAGGTCCTGGAGCATCTTGAACAGGGTGGTCTTGCCGGCGCCGTTCGGGCCGATGATGCCGACAATGCCGTTGCGCGGCAGGGTGAAGCTGAGGTCGTCGATCAGGACCTTCTCGCCGAAGGCCTTGTTGAGGTTCTCGACCTCGATGACGACGCTGCCCAGGCGCGGGCCCGGCGGGATCTGGATCTCCTCGAAGTCCAGCTTCCGCATCTTGTCGGCCTCGGCGGCCATCTCCTCGTAGCGGGCCAGACGCGCCTTGGACTTGGCCTGGCGGCCCTTGGCGTTGGAGCGGACCCACTCCAGCTCTTCCTTGAGCCGCTTGGCGCGCTTGGCGTCCTTCTGGCCCTCGACCTTGAGACGGGACTGCTTGGTCTCCAGGTAGGTGGAGTAGTTGCCCTCGTACGGGTAGGCGCGGCCGCGGTCGAGCTCCAGGATCCACTCGGCGACGTTGTCCAGGAAGTACCGGTCGTGGGTGACGGCCACGACGGTGCCCTTGTACTTCTCCAGGTGCTGCTCCAGCCAGTTCACCGACTCGGCGTCCAGGTGGTTGGTGGGCTCGTCGAGCAGCAGCAGGTCGGGGGCCTCCAGCAGCAGCTTGCAGAGCGCCACGCGGCGCTTCTCGCCACCCGAGAGCTTGGTGACCGGCCAGTCGCCGGGCGGGCAGCCCAGGGCGTCCATGGCCTGCTCCAGCTGGGCGTCCAGGTCCCAGGCCTCGGCGTGGTCCAGCTCCTCCTGGAGCTTGCCCATCTCGTCGAGCAGCGCGTCCGAGTAGTCGGTCGCCATCTGCTCGGCGATCTCGTTGAAGCGGTCGAGCTTGCCCTTGATCTCCTTGACGCCGTCCTGGACGTTCTCCAGGACCGTCTTGGACTCGTCCAGCGGCGGCTCCTGGAGGAGCATGCCGACGGTAAAGCCGGGCGAGAGGAAGGCGTCGCCGTTGGAGGGCTGCTCCAGGCCGGCCATCATCTTCAGCACGGTGGACTTACCGGCACCGTTGGGGCCCACGACGCCGATCTTCGCCCCGGGGAGGAAGCTGAGCGTCACGTCGTCAAGGATGACCTTGTCTCCGTGCGCCTTGCGCACCTTGCGCATCGTGTAGATGTATTCCGCCACGTGAGATCGCTCCGGCGTCGTCGGGAGTAATTCGGCTTGCAGCCTTCCATTGTGCCGCACCCGGCATGGAGCCCCGAACCGCCGGGTACCCGTCCGCCGGCGCCCCGCAGGGGTGTCCCGCACACGGCGCGGCCCGGCTCCCCGCACGCGTGGTGCGGGGAGCCGGGCCGGGTGTCACCGGATCACGCCCTGCCGGGCGGTGCTCCGGGCCGTGCTCCGGATCGTGCCTCAGGCGGCGTTGCCACCGCGGCGGCGGCGCAGCAGGAAGACCGCGGCACCGCCGGCCACGACCAGACCGCCGGCGACGGCGGCGATGACCGGGGTGGCGTCGCTGCTACCGGTCTGGGCCAGGCCACCGGTGGCGGCGGGCGCCGTGGTGGCCGGCGGCGCCGGGTGGGCGGCCGTGGTGGTGGCGGAGGCCGACGGGGTGGCGCTCGGGGTGACCGGCTTGGCGGTGGTGGTGGTCGGGGCCGGGCTGGTCGGCGCCGGGGTCGACGGCTTGGCGGTCGTCGGGGTGGCGGACGGGCTCGGCGTGGTCACGCTGGCGGTCTTGCAGTCCAGGATGCCCTTGAAGTTCTTGTTGAAGCCGTTCGGGCCGGTCACCGTGATGTCGTAGGCGGTGTCCTCGTCGACCTTGACGACCAGGGCCTCGATCTTGTTCGGCTGGACGGTGAGGTCCTTGCCCGGCTTCACCGAGACCACGGCGGCCTCGTCGCCGCCGTTGGCGACCGAGACCTTGACGCCGTTGGCGACGCACTCGACGACCGCGGTGCTGTCGATCAGCGGGCCCTTGCCGGCCTGCCAGGTCGCCTTGGTGGCGTCCTTGACGCCGAGCTTGGTGGAGCCGGCCAGGATCATGGTCTGGCTGTGCTTGGCGGGGGTGTAGCCCTTGCTGAGGAAGACCCGGCCGCTGGGCACGACGGTCTCGGCGGAGGCGCTGACGGTGGCGGTGCCGTCCGGGGTGCCCGCGGGCACGTCCAGGAACAGCTGGGTGTCCTTGGCGACCGGGCCGGTCAGACCGTTGACCTCCTTGCCGTCCTTGTCGACCAGCTTGACCTTGTCGGCGGAGTCGCCGCCGACGGCGAGCTTCACCTCGTTGGCGCTGGAGTTGATGGTGAACGGACCGAGCTTGTTGCCCGGCTTGCCGGACGCCGAGTCGGGGGTGAGGCTCAGCGAGGGCTTGGGCTCGGCGGCGATGCCCTTGTTCTTCTCGCTGACGAGGTAGTCGCGCAGCTGCCTGGCCTCGGCGTCGACCGGGGTGGCGTTCTTGCCGTCGGAGAACTTCCAGATCGCGGCCTGGGTGCCGGCGGCGGCGTCCTCCTTGGTCAGCTCGCCCTTGACGCCCGCGTCGACGGCCAGCTTCTTGAGGTCGGTGACCTGCGGGTAGGAGTTCTCCAGGATCCAGCGGATCTTGGAGGCGTCCTCGGCCTTGTCCGGGCGGCCGAGCGAGCTCGACTTCCAGTCGGACTCCTGGTACTCGACGCCGCTCTTGATGTCGACGGGGTGGTCGATGTCGATGCAGTACGTCTTGATCTCGCCGTCGGGCGTGGTGAGGGTGAAGAGGCCGCCCTGGATGGAGTGGCTGCCCTCGATGGCGATCTCCTCGCTCATCAGAGTCGGCTTGATCACCGCCGTGACGGCCCCGCCGGGGGCGTCCGCCGCAGCCGCCGCACCGGCCGCGAACAGGCCCCCGCCCAGCGCAACGCTGGTCGCGAGCATGACAGTAGTGATACGGGGAAGCGTCCGCCCCTGCCTCTGCAACATCTTGGGATCCCTCCGGGCCGGGCCATGCCGATGGGCAGCCCGCCTTGCCTGCCGCGCCCCCTGTGGCGCTGCTTCACGATGTGAACCAGACGCATCCTATGAAGCGTCAGAGGCCCGGAAACCCCCATGCGAAATTAGGACGATACCGTATCCGAATCGTTATCAACCCTCTCGGTGTCTCCACAAGCTGACGGGCAGCCAGAAATTCGGGATCATTCCGCTAACCGGAACGGGATTGCGCGTGCGGGTGGCAACACCCTTCTCGATTCGCATATTTGTCGACAGTGATACCGCCCCGCCCGACATCTCGCCGAGTGCTAGGCATCACCCCCGCTTTCCCCCTCCGCCACCGCGCCGACGGCCGCCCCGGCCGGCCGCCGACCGCGCAGGGCGTCCACGATCCACCCGGGCACCGCCTCGCCGAACGCCGCCCCGCCCGCCCCGGACGACTCCTCCGACCCCGCCGCCCCGCCGGCCGGTCCCGCGGCCGCCCGCCCCGGGGAACCGCCCGGGGATCCGGCCGCGGATCCGTTCCGCGCACCCGGTGCCCAGCTGAACCGCGCCGTGCCGCGACTCAGATCGTGTCCGACCGATCGCGCGTCGATCTCGACCCGGCTCCGCTTCACTTCCCCCTCCGACCACTCGCGCACCCTCAGCCTCCCGCTCACCACCACCGGGTCCCCCTTCGCCAGCGAATCGATCAGATGGCCCGCCAGCGCCCGCCAGGCCGTCACCGTCACCCACTGCGTCTCGCCGTCGACCCAGCCGTCCCGCGCCCGGTCGTAGCGCCGCTCGGTCGACGCCAGCCGGAAGTTGGCGACCGGCACCCCGCCGGGGGTCTGGGCGTACGTCACCTCGGTGGCGACATTCCCGATCACCGTCACCTGGGTCTCGTTCACAGCACGCTCCGCTCTCTCGGATGCACCGTACGGAATCGACCGGTGCGCGTTGAGAGTGCGCTTCCCGGGAAATGCGCACCAGGGAGATCCGAAATCCTGTGGACAACTCGGACCTGTGGAAAACCCATGTCGCCCGCAGGGGTGAATTTCAGCCTTTGTGCGACCATCACACCCATACCCTGCGGGGCCATGACAAGAATCTCCGGCCCGCCCCGCCGCCCCGGGACACCCCCAGGGGTGGCCCCGAGGACCGTCCGCGCACGTCATCCGACCGAACGAACCCGAATGCGGCCCCCCACCCGCGTCGATGCCGGCCTCGGCCGCGGCGCTTTCTCCGTGCCGAATCCATAACGGGTGGGCAGACAGCCCCGTAACGAGTGCACAACGTCCGGCGCGGAACACCGCCAGACCGCTGCACTCACGGCCTCCACCTGCGATTATCGGACCGCTCCACCGAGGCCGACACACCAGCGACGGTGTCGCAACACCCGGCCGAGGAACGGGACACCCTTATCCTGTCCCCGACAGGGCAGGGACCCGCCAACGCCCACACCCCACCCTCACGGTACGGGGACGGACAGCGGGCGCCACGCGCCCACCGCCCGATCCCGGCAACGGTCGCGCCCGTCCGGGCGCCGCCCGTCCCGCCCCCATAGCTCAGCGGATAGAGCACCCGCCTTCTAAGCGGTAGGTCGCAGGTTCGAATCCTGCTGGGGGCACCACCCGACACCGCGCCCTCACGGCGCCGCGCACTTCGCGCACTTCGCGCACCGTGCGCATTTCCGCCCGGCACCGAGCGCGCATAACCCGTGACCATCCGTGTCATGCACTCCCCGAAAAGACCCGAGCGGGGAATTCCGGTACCGGAAACACCGGACCGGTGCGCGCTATGCCGACGAACCGCCCGCGCCCCCGTCGGCGTCCCCGCCCGCCGCCAGCCGCGCCAGGTAGGCGTCCACCAACTCCGTCTGCCGCCGCGCCGGGAACTCCGCCGGGGCGAACAGCGCCTGCACCACCAGTCCCAGGACGAAGGCCTGCGCCGCCACCGCGACCTCGGCCGCCGGCGGGCCGGCCGGGAGCTCGCCGAGCCGCCGGGCGGCCTCCACGCACTCCGCCAGCATGCCGCGGGCCCGCGCGTACCGCGCGGCGTGCGCCCCGGCCAGCTCCGGATCGGCCAGCGCGACGTCCCAGGAGCCCACCCAGATCCGGTTGCCCGCCCGGCCCGGCCCGTCCAGCGGCAGCACGTCCAGCAGTGCCGCCCGCAGCCGCGCCAGCCCCTCGGGCGGCGGCGCCGCCCCGTCGGCCGGGGCCAGCCGCCGCGGCCGGGCCAGCGAGCGCCGGTCCAGTACCTCCAGCGCATGCGCGACCAGCGCCTTCTTGCTGGGGAAGTAGTGCGTCAACAGCCCGGTGGTGGCCCCCATCTCGGCGGCCACCGCACGCAGCGTGAGCCCCTCGAAACCCCGGGTGGACAGCACCCGCCAGACGGCCTCGGAGACCTCGGTCCGGCGGGCTTCGTGATCTCCACGGGCGGGTGTCATGGGGTTATCTTACGTACCAAACGTTTGTTACGGATGTCCGAGGCACCGGCCGCACCGCCGCCCGCACCACGACCACCGCACCACCGCCGCACCACCACCGCCGCACCACCGACCCGCCGCGAAAGGCCCGCCCATGTTCGCCGTCCCCCTCGCCGAGAACGCCGAGCTCCGCCCGCTGGAGCCCTGGCAGGCACCCGAGTACCTGGAGCACATCGAGCGCGGCCGTGCCCACATCGACGCCTGGATCGGCTGGGCCGCCCTGGCCACCGACCTCGACTCGGCCCGCGCCGTGCTGCAGCGCTACGCCGACCGGCAGGCCGCCGACAGCGCCCGCCTCTACGGCATCTGGCTGGACGGCACACTGGTCGGCGGCGTGATGTTCGTGCAGTTCGACGCCAAGAGCGGCAACTGCGAGATCGGCGTCTGGACCGAGCCCGCCGGCCAGGGCCACGGCCTGGTCACCACCGCCGTCCGGCACCTGATCGACTACGCCTTCACCGTCCGGGGCATGCACCGGATCGAGTGGCACAACCGGCCGGAGAACGTCCGCAGCCGGTCGGTGGCCCAGCGCCTGGGCTTCACGCTGGAGGGCGTCATGCGGGAGAGCTACCTGCACGGCGGCGTGCACCACGACGGCGAGGTCTGGTCGCTGCTCACCCACGAGTGGAAGCCGCAGGGCACCCCGGCCTCCTGACGGCACGGCGGCGGGGCCGGTGGACAACCCACCCGACCCCGCCGCTCCCCCGCTTCCCCCGGCCCGTGCCCCGCTCAGGCGGCCGGCGCCGGCTCCCCGGACACCGGCTCCGCCGGCGCCGCCGGCTTCCGCAGCCGCAGCGTGAGCAGCACCGCCAGCGCCATCACCCCGGCCGCCGAGAGGAAGACGGCGTCCACCGCGCCCACGAACCCGGTCACCGCGTGCTCCCGGGCCGCGCCGCTCAGGGCGCCGACCGCCCCCAGCGGCACGCCCGGCTCGTACCGCTCGAACACCCGGGCCAGCACGGTGCCGAACAGCGCCGCCCCCAGCGCACCGCCCAGCGTCTGGAAGAACCGGATGCCGGTGGTCGCCACGCCCAACTGGTGCGGCGGCGCCGCGAGCTGGACGACGGTGATCAGGTGACCGATCAGCTGGCCGAGCCCGACCCCCAGCAGCGCCAGCTCGGCCCCCACCAGCCAGAGCGACGTCCCCGGCCCGCTCAGCCCGAGCAGCAGCAGCGCCGCCGCGGTGCAGCCGGAACCGGCGGCCAGCACCGTGCGGACCGGCCGGCCGCGCGCCGTCAGCCGGCCGACCACCAGGCCGATCGCGGTCATCCCGACTGCCATCGGCAGCAGGAAGAGGCTGGCCGAGGTCGCGGCAACGCCCCGGGCGACCTGCAGGTAGAGCATCACGTACATGATCGCGCCGGTCAGGCCCATGCCGACCAGGCCCTGCACCGCGAAGCCGATCCGGATCTCCGGGATCCGGAACAGCGAGAGCGGCAGCACCGGTTCGGCGGCCGTCGCCTGCCGCCACAGGAAGAGGCCGAGCGCCAGCAGGGTCGCCGCGGCCAGGCCGAGCAGCTGCGGGGACGTCCAGCCGTACGTCTTGCCGCCCCACTCGGTGACCAGCAGCAGGCCGGTGGCGAAGGCGGCGGCCAGCGCCGCGCCGGGGAAGTCCAGCCCCCGGCGGCCGGCCGAGGCGGGCAGCCGCAGCACCAGCGCGGCGCCGACCAGGACGAGCAGGCCGATCGGCAGGTTGACGTAGAAGATCCAGCGCCAGCTCAGGTGCTCCGCGAGCAGCGCGCCGATCAGCGGACCGACGGCCATGCCGCCGCCGGCGACGATGCCGCCCACCGCGCCGCCCCTGCCGCCGTTCTTCTCGTCCGGGTCCTTGAGCTGGGCCATCACCACCATGGTCACGCTCATCAGTCCGCCGCCGCCGAGGCCCTGAACGACCCGGAAGGCGATCAGCTGGCCCATCGACTGGGCGGCCCCGCAGAGCGCCGAGCCCAGCAGGAAGGTGCCGACCGCGCCGATCAGCGTCCGGCCGGCCCCGTAGACGTCGCAGAGCCGGCCGTAGAGCGGCAGCAGCGCGGTGGTGGCCAGGGCGAACGCGCTGACCAGCCAGGGCATCCGGTCGACGCCGTGCACCGGGTCGAGGTCACGGACGATCGGCACGGTGGCGGCCGACACGATGTTCATGTCGAGCACCGCCAGGATGATCGTGACCAGGCAGAGCAGCATGCCCAGCCGGCGCTGGGGCTCCGTCATCGAGGCCGTTGCCGGCTCCCTCGTTTCCATCGCAAGTCCCCCCGGGAAAAGCGGAGTTCGGGCAGCTGACGGCCCGGCGCCGAGCCGGTCCGGCGGCGCGGAACCACGATGGCAGGATTTTTTGACTCGGTCAATTCTTAAGCCCGGTACATCTTTGTCCCTGGTACAGTCTTCCCATGACGAGAAGCGCGCAGGGCGGGGACGGCGACGAGGCCGGGCTGGGCCTGCGGGAGCGGAAGAAGCGGCAGACCGCACTGCGGATCTGGCGGACCGCCATCGCGCTGTTCACCGAGCGCGGCTTCGACGAGGTCTCGGTCGCCGAGATCGCCGCCGCCGCCGAGGTCTCCAAGATGACCGTCTTCAACTACTTCGCGACCAAGGAGGACCTCGTCCTCGGGCCGATGGAGCAGCACATCGACGAGCCGGCCCGGGTCATGCGCGAGAAGGACCCCGCGGTCCCGGCGGTGGCCGCACTGCACGCCCACTACGTCGCCGCGCTCGCCGCCTTCGACCCCGCGACCGGGCTGAGCGACCAGCAGCAGGTGATCGACGTGATCCGGCTGATCCACCGCACCCCGGTGCTGGCGCTGCGGGCGTCCGCCGGCTTCGACGCCAAGGCCCGTGCGGAGCTCGCCGCCGAACTGCTCGCCCAGGACCCGGAGCACGACCCGCTGACCGCCAAGGCCGCCGCCTCCCAGCTGCTCGGCATCCGGCTGATGCTGACGGAGAAGAACCAGCGCCGGATGCTGGCCGGCGAGCGGGCCGCGGACGTCCTGCCCGAGGCCCTCGCGGACGCCCACCGGGCCTTCGCGCTGGTCGAGCGCGGACTCGGCGACTACGGCGCCACCCGGCCCTGACCGGCACCGCCGCGCTCTGCGAGAGTGTCCGCACCCACACCCTCCCGGAGGTGCCCATGGCCACCCGGCCGCTGCTGACCCGCGAGCGCGTCCCGCTGCCCACCGGGACCGACGGCCTCAACGCCCATGTCGGCGAGGACGGCGTCGCGGTCCTGGAGTTCGACCGCCCGCACCGGCGCAACGCCGTCACCCTGGCGATCTGGCAGGCGCTGCCCGAGGTGCTGAAGCGGCTCGCCGGGGAACCGGGGGTGCGCGCCCTGCTGGTCACCGGCGCCGGCGGCACCTTCAGCGCCGGCGCGGACATCGACGAACTCGCCGGTGTCTACGGCGATCCGGACCGCGCCGACGCCTACCACGCGGTCAACGTCGCCGCCGAGGAGGCGCTGGCGGCGTTCCCGCACCCAACCCTCGCCGTGGTGCACGGCGCCTGCGTCGGCGGCGGCTGCCAGCTGGCGCTCGCCTGCGACCTGCGGTTCGTCGCCGAGGACGCCCGGCTCGGCATCACCCCGGCCAAGCTGGGCGTGGTCTACCCGGCGGTGCCGACCCTGCGGCTGGCCCGGCTGGTCGGCCCGGCTCGCGCCAAGTACCTGCTGTTCTCCGGGGAGTTGCTGCCCGGGCCGCAGGCCGCCGCGCTGGGCCTGGCCGAACGCGTCCTGCCGGCCGCCGAACTGGACGCGGCGGCCCTGGAGTTCGCCCGGCTGCTGACCACCCGCTCGCCGCAGACCATCGGCGCCGTCAAGGCCGCCCTGGCCGTCCCCCCGGAGCAGGCCGCCGCCGCGCTCGCCCCCTGGGAGCGGCGCTCGCGCGAGACGCCGGACGTCCGCGAGGGCCTCGCCGCCTTCCTCGAACGCCGCCCGCCCCGGTTCTGAACCCTCGTCCGTTCCGCGCCCTCACCGGGGGACGGCGGCGCGGGGCAGGTCGGTACGATCACCCGATCGAATACGACCGACCCACCGCCGTCCCCTGGAGCACCACGCGATGACCGCCCCCACGCCCGCGACGTCCTGGGCCCGCCGGATCACCGACGGACTGGAGCCGAAGAACGTCATCATCGCGATGCTGCTCCTGCTCGGCGGGGCCCGCTACGGCTGGACCGGCCTCGCCTGGGCGGCGTTCGCCGCCCTCTTCACCGCCGTGATCCCGACCCTGCTCATCCAGTACGGGATGCGCCGGGGCACCGTGGACGACCGGCACGTCGGCAGCCGCAGCCGGCGCCTGACGCTCTTCCCGCTCATCATGGTCTCGGTCGCGATCGGCCTCACCGGGATGTTCCTCGCCCACGCGCCGCGCGACCTCACCGCGGTGGTGCTGGCGATGTTCGCCTCGCTCGTCCCGATCCTGGTGATCACCGCCTGGTGGAAGGTCTCCGTGCACACCGCCGTGGCGAGCGGCGCGGTGGTCTGCCTGGCCGTCGCGCTCGGGCCGTGGTGGCTGCTGCTGCTCCCGCCGGTCGCGGTGATCGGCTGGTCCCGGGTGGTGCTGCGGGACCACACCGTCGCGCAGACGGTCGTCGGCACGGCGGTGGGCGCCCTCTCGGCCGGGCTCACCTTCTGGGCCGCCCGATAACGGTCACCCGACAGCGGTCACCCGACAGCAGTCACCCCACAGCGGTCACCCGCCGGCGGCGGCCCGCAGGAGCGGCGGCGGTCAGCGGATCGGCAGTCCGGAGATCGCTCGGGCGATGACCAGCCGCTGGATCTCACTGGTGCCCTCGAAGACCGAGTAGATCGCGCTGTCCCGGTGCATCCGCTCGACCGGGTACTCCCGGGTGAAGCCGTTGCCGCCGAGGATCTGCATCGCCTGCGCGGTGACCCACTTCGCCGTCTCGCCCGCGTAGAGCTTGGACATCGAGCCCTCGGCCGCGGTGAACGGCTGCTGGGTGGCGGCCATCCAGGAGGCCCGCCACACCAGCAGCCGGGCCGCGTCGATCCGGGTCCGCATGTCGGCCAGCTGGAAGGCCACACCCTGGTTGTCGATGATCGGGCGGCCGAACTGGACCCGGGTCCTCGCGTAGTCGAGCGCCACCTCGTAGGCGGCCCGGGCGATGCCGATCGCCTGCGCGCCGACGGCCGGCCGGGAGGCCTCGAAGGTGGCCATCGCGGCGTTCCGCCCGCCCTTGCGGACGCCCTCGCGGGCCCGCGCCAGCCGCTCGTCCAGCTTCTCCTTGCCGCCGAGCAGGCAGTGCCCGGGCACCCGGACGGAGTCCAGCACCACCTCGGCGGTGTGCGACGCCCGGATGCCGTGCTTCTTGAACTTCTGGCCCTGGCCGAGGCCGGGCGTGCCCGGCGGAACCACGAAGGAGGCCTGCCCGCGCGCGCCGAGCGCCGGGTCGACGGTGGCGACGACCACGTGCACGGCGGCGATCCCGCCGTTGGTGGCCCAGGTCTTGGTGCCGTTCAGCACCCACTCGTCGGTGGCCTCCTCGTACCGGGCCCGGGTACGCAGCGCGGAGACGTCGGAGCCGGCGTCCGGCTCGGAGGAGCAGAACGCGGCCACCTTGACGTCGTCCGGGGTGCCGAACATCTGCGGCGCCCAGGTGCCGATCTGCTCGTCGGTGCCGTTGGCGAGCACCGCGACGGCGGCGAGGGTGGTGCCGACGATCGACAGGCCGAGCCCGGCGTCGCCCCAGAACAGCTCCTCCATGGCGATCGGGATGCCCACGCCGGAGGGGTCGAAGTACTGCTGGGCGTAGAAGTCGAGCGAGTAGACGCCGATCCTGGCGGCCTCCTGGATGATCGGCCAGGGGGTCTCCTCCCGCTCGTCCCACTCCGCGGCGGCGGGCCGCAGCACGTCGGCGGCGAAGCCGTGCAGCCAGTCGCGGACGGCGATCTGGTCCGGACCCGGGTCCAGCGAGAAGGTGCTCATGGGTGGGGGCCTCCGAGGAAGGGTGCGACCGACCGGGGTGTTACCGCCGGTAACATCGTCGGAGTCTGCTACTGCTTGGTAACCGGTGTCAACGCCCGTACGCACGAAACGAGGGAACCGCGCATGGATCCAGAGCCCCGCCGGGAACAACTGCTCAACGCCGCCGACCGGGTCATCCAGCGCGAGGGCCCGGGCGCCAGCATGAACGCCATCGCCGCCGAGGCCGGCATCACCAAGCCGATCCTCTACCGGCACTTCGGCGACCGGAACGGCCTGGTCCGGGCTCTGACCGAGCGTCACACCGGCGGGCTGCTGGCCGCCGTCCGGGCGGCGCTCGCCGAACCGCTGGAACGCCGCGACCGGGTCGAGCACGTGCTGGACACCTATCTCGCCGGGATCGAGGCCCGCCCGCAGGTCTACCGGCTGCTCACCCACCCCGAGCCGGGCGACCCCAGCGGCGCGGGCAACGCGCTCGCCCCGGCGCTCCAGCAGATCGCCGAGGAGATCACCCGGGCCGTCGCCGCCCAGATCGACCTCGGCGCCGACCGCGAACTGCTCGCCGAGGCCTGGGGCCGGGCCATCACCGGCATGGTGCTGGCGGCCGGCGACTGGTGGCTGGAGTCCCGGCCCTGTTCGCGCACCCGGATGGTCCAGGCCCTCGCCGACCTGCTCTGGGGCCGGCTGGCCGCCGCCGCCGACCTGCCGAGCGCCGTCCTGCCCGCCGGCCCGGCGCCGGAGCCGACCGACTGAGCCGACCGACTGAGGGGCACCGGCCGAGGGCACCGGCCGAGGGCCGCCGGGCGGGCTTTTCGAACGGCCGCCCGGCACCGCGCTCTTGTGGCGGCCGTGCCCGCCCCGGCATCATCGGGCCCCACCCTCGCCCGCCCCGGAGGTCCCGATGCGCCCCCGCCGCACCGCCGCCACCCTCCTGCTCGCCGCCGCCCTAGCCCTCCCGGCCGTCCCGGCCCGGGCCCAATCCCCCTCCCCCGCACCGGCGTTCCCCACCGGGACGGCCACCGCCCCGGACGGCCGCACCGACCTCACCGACGCCGCCGGCCGCCGGCTCCGGCTGCGCGGCTTCAACCTCGACAAGTACGCCGAGGCCACCGAAGGGGACGTCCGGTCCATCGCGGCCCAGGGCTTCACGCTGATCCGCCTGCCCGTCTCCTGGACCAGGCTGGAGCCCGTCCGCGGCCACCTCGACCCCGCCGAACTGCGAAGGCTGCAAGCGCTGCTCGGCTGGGCGGACCGCTACGGCGTGCTCGTCCTGGTCGACTTCCACCAGGACGTCTACGGCCCGCGGTTCGTCGGCGGCACCAACGGCGTCCCGCCCTGGGCCACCCGCGACGACGGCCTGCCCTTCGAGGCGGACCCCGACGACTGGTTCGCCGGCTACTTCCAGCCCGCCGTCCAGGCCGCCTTCCGGCACCTCTACGACGACCCCGACCTGCGCGCCTGGCAGGCCGACTTCTACACCCGGCTGGCCCGCGAACTGCGCGGCCACCGCTCGCTGCTGGGCTACGACCTGTTCAACGAACCGTTCGGCCCGGTGGACGGCGACCCGGCCGACCCGCAGGTGCTGGCGCGCTCCGCCGCCGAACTGGAGCAGGGCCGGCTCGCCGCCATGTACCGCCGGCTGATCGCCGCCGTCCGCCGAGTGGACGCCCGTGCCTGGCTGTTCGTCGAACCGACGGTCCTGGTCGGCCAGGGCGTCCCGACCCGGCTGCCCGGCTTCGCCGACCCGCGCCCGGGCGCGCCCCGGCTCGGCTACGCGCCGCACTTCTACGACACCGCCGTCGAGTCCGGTGCCGACTGGGACCCGTCCGGCGGCTTCGTCGAGCGCTACACCGCCGCCGTCACCGCCTACCCGGCCGCGCACCGGCTGCCGGTCCTGGTCGGCGAGTGGGGCCCGCCCGACTCCCGCACCCCCGGCAACACCCTGCTGGTGCGCCGCCAGGTCGACGCGATGGACGGCTTCGCGGCCGGCTGGACGATGTGGTACTGGTGCCGGGGCAACGGCGGCTACTGCGTGCTCGACCCCGCCGGGCGGCCCGCCCCGGGCGACGGACCGGCCTTCGGCCCGTACCCCGTCGCGGTCGCCGGCAGCGCCGTCCGCACCGGCGCGGACGGCACCCGGCACACCGTCCGCTGGCAGGCCGACGGCACCGGCCGGTCCACCGAACTCGCCCTGCCCGCCGCCGGGTTCCCCACCGGGGCCAGGGTCATCGTCCGCCCGGACAGCGCCCTCGCCGAGGTCGGGCAGCCGAGCGGCGAGCGCGCCGGCCGGGTCCGGGTCCGGCTGCCGCACGCCCGCCCGGGCGCCCCGGTCACCGTCACCGTCGAGCCGCGCTGAGGCGTGGGCGCGACCCGGCGGCACCGACCGTGCCGCCGGGCCGTACCCGCCCCCGAGAGCCGGACCGGCCGCCCGGGCTCAGACCAGCCCGCGACGGGCCAGCAGCGGCCCGGTCTCCGGGTCGCGTCCGACCACCGCGCGGAAGGAGTCCAGCGCGTCCCGGCTGTCGCCGCGCGCCAGCAGCTCGCGCCGGAACACCTCGCCGCTCTCCCGCACGCTCCGGCCGTCGCCCTTGAACCACTCCACGGTGTCCGCGTCCAGCACCTCCGACCAGATGTACGCGTAGTAGCCCGCGCTGTACCCGCCCGCGAAGATGTGCCCGAAGTAGGTGGTCCGGTAGCGCGGCGGGATCGCCGCCACCGCGAGCCCGGCCCCCGCCAGCGCCGCCGCCTCGAACTCCCGGGCGTCCACGATCTCCTGACCCTCCGGCAAGGTGTGCCAGGCCCAGTCCAGCAGTGCCGCCGCCAGGTACTCGACGGTCCGGAAGCCCTGTCCGAAGGACTCCGCCGCGGCCATCCGCTCGACCAGCTCGGCCGGCAGCGGCTCGCCCGTCTCGTGGTGCCGGGCGTAGTTGGCCAGCACCTCCGGCCACACCATCCACATCTCGTTGACCTGCGAGGGGAACTCCACGAAGTCCCGCGGCACCGCCGTGCCCGCCACGTACGGGTGGCGGACGTCCGAGAACAGCCCGTGCAGCGCGTGCCCGAACTCGTGGAACAGCGTGCGGACCTCGTCCCAGGAGAGCAGCACCGGCTCGCCGGGCGCCGGCTTGGCGATGTTCAGGTTGTTGTAGACCACCGGCCGCTGCCCCAGCAGACCGGACTGGCTGACCAGTTCGTCCATCCAGGCGCCGCCGCGCTTGGACGCCCGGGCGTGGAAGTCGCCGAGGAACAGGCCCAGCGCCGAGCCGTCCGCGTCGAACACCTCGAAGACCCGGGTGTCCGGGTGGTAGCCGACCAGGTCCGGCCGCTCGGTGAAGGTCACCCCGTAGGCCAGGCCGGCGGCGAAGAACACGCCGTCCCGCAGCACCCGCTCCAGCTCGAAGTAGGGGCGCAGCGCCGCCGCGTCCACCTGGTACGAGGTCTGCCGGACCTGCTCCGAGTAGTACGCCCAGTCGTGCGCGGCGATCTCCTCGACACCGTCGGCGGCGGCGACCTTGGCCAGCTCCTCGGCCTCCCGGCGGGCGTTGGCCACGGCCGGCGGCACCAGCCGGGCGAGCAGCGCGTCCACCGCCTCGACGGTGCCGGCCGTCTCGTCGGCCACCACGTAGGCGGCGTGGGTGTCGTGGCCGAGCAGCCGGGCCCGCTCGGCGCGCAGCGCGGCCATCCGGATCGCCAGCGGGCCGTTGGTGTCGGCGGCGCGGTCCAGCGAGGCGGCGAGCAGCCGCTCGCGCACCGAGCGGTCGGTCAGCGAGGCGAGTTCGGTCTGGTTGGAGAAGTTCTTCAGGCTCAGCACGTACGTGTCCGGGTGCCCGAGCGCGCGGCCGTTCTCGGCGGCGGCCGCGATCTCGTCGGCCGAGAGGCCGGCCAGCTGCTCGGCGGAGTCCAGCACCAGCGCCCCGGCCTGCGAGGAGGCGGACACGTTCTGCCGGAACTCCGAGGAGGCGGCGGCCAGTTCGGTGTTGATCGCGCGCAGCCGGGCCTGCTGCTCGGCGCCCAGCCGGGCACCGGCCCGGACGAACGCGGTGTGGCGGCGCTCCAGCAGCCGCAGCGTCTGCGGGTCGAGGTCCGCCTCGGCGCGGCCGGCGTGCAGCTCCTCGATCCGGGCGAACAGCGCGGCGTCCAGGTGGATCGCGTCCCGGTGGGCGGCCAGCCGGGGGCTGATCTCGGCGTCGATCCGGTCGACCTCGGGGGTGGTGTCGGCGGCGGACTGGTTCTCGAAGACCACCTTGACCCGGTGCAGCAGCCTCCCCGAGCGCTCCAGCGCGAGCAGAGTGTTCTCGACCGTCGGCGGCTGCGGGTCGGCGGTGATCGCGGCGATCTCGGCGAGCTGCTCGGCCATCCCGCGCTCGAAGGCGGGCAGGTAGTGTTCCGGCCGGATCTCGGCGAACGGCGGCAGTTCGTAGGCCAGGGTGCTGGGCCTGAAGAACGGGTTCTCGGTCATTTCGCCGACCTTACGCGCTGTCATCGGCGCTGCCCACACCCTTTCCGGCACCGTCCGGCGCACCCGCGGCGGCACGCGCCGGGGGGCGTCCCGCGGCCCGCTCCGGACGGCGCGGCTCCGGTTGTCGTACCCTCCCGCTACCGTCGACACCGGCCGACCGTACGCCCCCGGACGGCCCGACCGGGCCACGGTCCGCACCGGAGTCCGCACGCAGAGCCCGCCCACAGTCCGCACCGAGCCCGAACAGCGCCCGCACGGGAGGAGGAGCCCCCCATGGCACCCCGGATCGCCCTCGCCCCCGATCCGCACGGCCCCGGCGGCCGGCTCCAGCCGCTCGACGACGCCGGCGCCCCGCTCGGCCCGCCCGAACCCACGGCCGACCTCGCCGCCGCCGTCGCCGCCCGGGAGGCCGCCGAGCACCCCCGATGGGTGTGGGCCGCCGCCGACTCCGGGTACGCTCCACTGCTCCCCCGGCTGCCCGACCGGCTCGCCCGCTGCCACGACCTCCGGCTGGTCGAGGCACTGCTGCTCGCCCACGAGGGCCGGTTCGGCGCCCCGCGCTCGCTCGGCGCCGGCTGGGCCCGGCTGCGCGGTCTGCCGGTCCCCGCCGATCTGCCCGAGCCCGGCTCCGCCGAGGCCGGCGACGGCCAGGACACCCTGTTCGCCCCCGACCGGCTCCAGTTGCCGCCCGGCACCGACCCGCTGGCCGCCGTGGTCGCCGTGCACGCCGAACAGCAGCGCCGGCTCGCCGCGATCACCGACCCGGCCGCCCGCGCCCGGTTCCGGCTGCTGGCCGCCGCCGAGTCGGCGGGCGCGCTCGCCGCCGCCGAGATGGCCCACGACGGCCTGCCCTGGAGCGTCGACGTCCACGACCGGCTGCTCACCGAGCTGCTCGGCCCGCGCCCCACCGTCCCCGGCACCCAGCCCCGGCTGCTCGCCGAACTCGCCGTCGAGCTCCAGCGGGCACTCGGCGGGCGCCCGTTCAACCCCGACTCGCACAGCCAGGTGCTGCGCGCCTTCGCCGACGCCGGCATCCCGCTCGGCTCCACCCGCTCCTGGGAGCTGAAGACGATCGACCACCCGGCGGCCCGGCTGCTGGTCCGCTACAAGGAGCTGTCCCGGATCCACGTCGCGCACGGCTGGGCCTGGCAGGACGCCTGGGCCCGCGGCGGCCGGTTCCGCCCCGAGTACGTGGTCGGCGGTGTGGTCTCCGGCCGCTGGGCCAGCCGGGGCGGCGGCGCGCTGCAGATCCCGCGCATCCTGCGCCGCGCCGTGGTCGCCGACCCGGGCTGGCTGCTGGTGGTCGCCGACGCCGCCCAGCTGGAGCCGCGGGTGCTCGCCGCGCTCTCCGGGGACGCCGGGCTGGCCCGTACCGCCGCCGGCGGCGACCTGTACGAGGCACTGGCCGCCACCGCCTTCCACGGCGACCGCGACAAGGCCAAGCTCGGCCTGCTCGGCGCCATGTACGGCCAGACCAGCGGCGACATCGGCCCGCTGCTGGCCACCCTGCGCAGCCGCTACCCGGCCGCGATGGGCTACGTCGAGGCCGCCGCCCGCACCGGCGAGGACGGCGGCGTGGTCGCCTCCCGGCTGGGCCGCCCCTGCCCGCCCGCCTCGGCCGACTTCCTCGACCTCACCGAGGCACCCGAGACGGCGGGCGACGCCGGCGGCCGGTCCGCCCGCGCCCGCGGCCGGTTCACCCGCAACTTCGTCATCCAGGCCAGCGCCGCCGACTGGGCGCTCGCCCTGCTGGCCGCGCTGCGCCGCCGGCTCGCCGAGCTCCCGGTGGCCACCGCGGCCGACCGCCCGCACCTGGTGTTCTTCCAGCACGACGAGGTGATGGTGCACACCCCGGCCAACCTGGCCGACGAGGTGGCGGCGCTGGTCGACGCGGCGGCGGACGAGGCCCGCCGGCTGGTCTTCGGCGACACCCCGGTGCGGTTCCCGCTCAGCACCGCCGTGGTGGAGTGCTACGCCGACGCCAAGTGAGCCGTCACAGCTTGCGGAAGCCGCGCGCCTCCTCGGCCGCCGCCACCACCTCGGCCAGCGGGGCCCCGGTCGAGGCGGTCACGGCCGCGGCCACCGCCCCCTCCACGAACGGCGCGTCGACCAGCACCACGCCGGGGCGCGGCTCGTCCTCCAGCACGGTCACCGCCGTCAGCACCGAACTCCCGAGGTCCGGCAGCACCGCGACCCCCGCCCCGCCGTCCGCCTCGGTCACGGCCCGCGCGATCAGCTCGTAGCTGGTCCCGAGCCCGCCCTCCTCGGTCCCACCGGCCACCACCACCCGCACCTCGTCCGAGGCGAGCTCGGCCAGCAGGTCCTTCAACCCGCCGGCCAGCGCCGCACTGTGCGAGACCAGAACGATGCCCACGTGTCCACTCATACCGCCGACCCTAGAGCGTGTGCTCCACCCGGGTGAGTCACTCCCGGCGTGTCGGTTTCCGTGCCCCGGCCCCCCGTCTGGCGTAGCGTCGGGGCAGCACCGTCTGCCGAGGGGAGCGCGTACGCCGTGAAGAAGCTCATCAACGACGCGGAGACCGTCCTGGAGGACGCGCTGGCCGGGGTGGCCGCCGCCCATCCGGAGCTGGCGGTGGACCTCACCAACCGGGTGATCACCCGGGCCGTGCGGCCGGCCGCGCCCAAGGTGGCGCTGGTCTCCGGCGGCGGGTCCGGGCACGAGCCGCTGCACGGCGGCTTCGTGGGGCCCGGCATGCTGGACGCGGCCTGCCCCGGCGAGGTGTTCACCTCCCCCGTCCCGGACCAGATGCTGGCCGCCGCCAAGGCCGTGGACTCCGGCGCGGGCGTGGTGTTCGTCGTCAAGAACTACACCGGCGACGTGATGAACTTCGAACTCGCCGCGGAGCTGGCCGCCGAGGAGGGCGTCGAGGTCCGCACGGTGCTGGTCAACGACGACGTCGCCGTGGAGGACTCCACCTGGACGGCCGGACGGCGCGGCACCGGAGCGACGGTGCTGGTGGAGAAGATCGCGGGCGCGCTGGCCGAGCGCGGCGCGCCGCTGGACGAGGTGGCCGCCCTCGGCGCGCGGGTCAACGCGGCCTCCCGCTCCTTCGCCATCGCGCTGAGCGCGGCGACCGTGCCGGCGGCGGGCAAGCCAGGCTTCGAGCTGGCCGAGGACGAGATCGAGGTCGGCGTCGGGATCCACGGCGAGCCCGGCCGGCGCCGGGAGCGGCTGCGCCCGGCCCGCGAACTGGTCGCCGAGGTGGTGGAGACGATCCTCGCCGACCATGACCTGACCGCCGGCGACGAGGTGATCGCCCTGGTCAACGGCCTGGGCGCGACGCCGCTGATGGAGCTGTACATCGTCTTCGGCGAGGTCGCCGCCCGGCTGGCCGAGCAGGGCATCACGGTGGCCCGCAGCCTGGTCGGCAACTACGTGACCAGCCTGGACATGGCCGGCTTCTCGCTCACCCTCACCAAGGCCGACGGCCCGCTGCTGGAGCTGTGGGACGCCCCGGTGGACACCCCCGCCCTCAAGCGCGGCTGACCCGGCCGAACAGGAGCACCGACATGGACGTCGACACCCGCCTCGCCGAGGCCTGGGTCCGCGCGCTGGCCGCCGCCGTCGAGCGGGAGCACGGGCGGCTCACCGAGCTGGACTCCGCGATCGGCGACGGCGACCACGGCAGCAACCTGCGGCGCGGCTTCACCGCCGTGCTGGCCGCCCTGGACGCGCCGGACGCCCCGGCCCCCGCCGGGCCCGGCGCACTGCTGACCAGGACCGGCACCACGCTGATCTCCAAGGTCGGCGGCGCCTCCGGCCCGCTCTACGGCAAGGCGTTCCGGGCGATCGGCGCCGCGCTGCCGCAGCCCGGCGAGGCACCCGCCGACGCGGTCGGGCTCGGCGAGGCGCTGGCGGCCGGCCTGCGGGCGGTGCGGGAGCTCGGCAAGGCCGAACCCGGCGACAAGACCATCGTGGACGCCTGGACGCCCGCCCTGGACGCCTACCGGGCGGCGGTCGCCACCGGCGCCGGCCTGCCGGAGGCCACCGCGGCCGCGGCCGAGGGCGCCGAGCGGGGCGCCCTGGCGACCGTGCCGCTGCAGGCCCGCAAGGGCCGCGCCTCCTACCTGGGCCCGCGCAGCACCGGCCACCAGGACCCGGGCGCCACCTCCACCGCCCTGCTCTTCCGCGCCCTCGCCGAGGCCGCCGGCCGCCCACTCGCCTCCGGGGCGCTCTGAGCCGGAGGCCGGCGTGCGTCTCAGGCCGTGTCCGTGCGGGTGATCAGCAGCAGCAGCGCGTCGTCCCGCAGTTCGCCGCCGGTGTGTGCCAGCAGGTCGGCGTAGACCCGCCCGACCGCCGCCTCCAGCTCCGCCGCGGAGCGGGCCGCGCCCCGCACCAGCGGGCCGACCCGCTCGGCGAGCGGGTAGAACACGCCGCTGTGCCGGTGTTTGGCCTCGATCACGCCGTCCGTGCAGAGCACGAGCACGTCGTCGGTCCCGAACGGCTGGTCCCAGGTGCTCGGCTCGCCGTGGGCCAGCCGGCCGAGGCCGAGCGGCACCCACGGGTCGGGCGCCTCCAGGACGTGCACCCGGCCGTCCGGGTCCACCCGGATCGGCGGCACGTGCCCGTACTGGAGCAGCTGCACCACGCCGGGCCGGCGGAACTCGGCGAACAGCGCGGTGGTGAACTCGCCGTCTGGCACGTGCCGCTCGACGCTGGCCTCGATCCGGGCGGCCACCCCGCGCAGCCCTGCCTCGTCGTACGCGGCCTCCCGGAAGGCGCCGAGCACCACGGCGGCGGTCTGCACCGCGCCGAGCCCCTTGCCGCGCACGTCACCGACCGCGACCCGGGTGCCGTGCGGCGTCTCCAGGACGGAGTAGAGGTCCCCGCCGATCCTGGAGGCGTCGGCGGCGGAGACGTACCGCACCGCGAGGTTCAGCGGCCCGACGACCGGTCCGGGCAGCCGCAGCAGCGCGCGCTGCGCGGCCTCCGCGACGGAGCTGACCGCCGCGTAGGCGGCGGCCCGGCGCATCCGGATCCTGGCGACCCAGGCGGAGAAGACGGAGAGCAGCAGGTAGCTGACCATCGCGCCCCACAGGAAGCGGGCGTCGTTGATGTTGTCGACCTGGTCGTAGTGGCTGAGGCCGAAGACGGTGAGCAGGCCGACCGAGCAGACGCCGAGCAGTTCGAGCGGCCGCAGGGTGAGGGCGGCGATGCTGGGGACGACGGTCATCAGCGGCGCGAGGTAGCGGTCCTGGCCGGAGTACAGGTCGGCGATCCCGACCAGCACGATCGCGATCAGCGCGGGAGTGGCCCGGCGCCAGAACGGGAGGCCGAGCAGGTCGACGGCGAGCAGCGCGCTGCGCCGCCTGGCCGGTGGCTGCCCGACGCCGGTCGGGACGGACGGCGACTGGGCGCGGCGGCGGATCGGTGACACATATCGAACATAACGGACGGGCAGTACGCCCACCCGTGCACCCCCGGCCCGTTCGCGCTCCCGGGCCCCTCGCGGACCCTCCCGGCAGTCGAATCCGCCCATGTCACGGCGCGGTTTCGAGCACGGCGTGTCCGGGCGCCTACGCTCTGCTCTCGGAGCGCGCACCGGCCGAGGTCCGGGCGACACCCGAGCGCCAACCGGAATGCGATCCACACCACACGATCCGTATCCCTACGGAATACCCCTTAGGGGTATGGTGTGGTTATCAGCCGGGCCCGGGCGTACGCTCGCGGCCGTACCGACCTTCCGGAGGCCAGGATGTCCAGCACCATCACCTACACCGTCACCGGCATGAGCTGCGGACACTGCGAGAGTTCGGTCAGCAAGGAGCTCTCCGCCCTCGACGGCGTCACCGAGGTCTCCGCCGACGCCAAGGCCGGCACGGTCACCGTCCTCGCCGCGGCCCCGCTGGACGACGAGCAGGTGCGCGCCGCCGTCGACGAGGCCGGCTACGAGCTGGTCGGCCGCGCCGCCTGAGAGCCCCCGCCGCGCGGCGGGGGCCCGGCGAACCCCGCCCCCGCCGTGCCCTCCCCTAGGAGCTGATCAGCACATGAGCACCTCCACCTCGGGCTCCACCTCCCCGGACGCGGCGACCGCCATAGCCGGCCAGGAGGACCCCACCGCGGTCCGCGAGCGCGTCGAACTCCAGATCGGCGGCATGACCTGCGCCGCCTGCGCCGCCCGGATCGAGAAGAAGCTCAACCGGATGGCCGGCGTCGAGGCGACCGTCAACTACGCCACCGAGAAGGCCAGGGTCGAGTTCACGCCGGACGTCACCGTGGCCGACCTCATCGCCACCGTGGAGAACACCGGCTACACCGCCGAACTCCCCCCGCCGCCGGTACCCGTCGCCGCGACCGAGGCCCCCGCCGGCGCTGCCGCCCAGCCGCAGCCGGCCGACCCGCTGCTCGACCGGCTGCTCGTCAGCGCCGTGCTCAGCCTCCCGGTGGTCCTCTGGTCGATGGTCCCCGCCCTCCAGTTCACCAACTGGCAGTGGCTGGCCTTCGCCCTCACCGGTCCCGTCGTGGTCTACGGCGGCCTGCCGTTCCACCGCGCCGCCTGGACCAACCTCAAGCACGGCGCCGCGACCATGGACACCCTGGTCTCGCTCGGCACCCTGGCCGCCTTCGGCTGGTCCTTCTGGGCCCTGTTCTGGGGCGAGGCCGGCATGCCCGGCATGCGGCACGAGTTCTCGTTCTCGGTCGGCGACACCGACGCCTCGTCCATGCTCTACCTGGAGACGGCCTCCGCCGTCACCGTGCTGATCCTGCTGGGCCGCTACCTGGAGGCCCGCTCCAAGCGCCGCGCCGGGGCCGCCCTGCACGCCCTGCTGGACCTCGGCGCCAAGGACGTCGCCGTGCTGCAGGACGGCCGCGAGGTGCGGCTGCCCGTCGGACACCTCACCGTCGGGACGCGGTTCGTGGTCCGCCCCGGCGAGAAGATCGCCACCGACGGCGTGGTCGTCGAGGGCGCCTCGGCCGTCGACGCCTCGATGCTCACCGGCGAGTCGGTCCCGGTGGAGGTCGGCGTCGGCGACACCGTCACCGGTGCCACCGTCAACGCCGGCGGCCGGCTGGTGGTCGAGGCGACCCGGGTCGGCGCCGACACCCGGCTCGCCCGGATGGCCGCGCTCGTCGAGGAGGCGCAGAGCGGCAAGGCCGCCGCCCAGCGGCTCGCCGACCGGATCTCCGCCGTCTTCGTCCCCGTGGTGATCCTCATCGCGATCGGCACCCTGATCGTCTGGCTGCTGACCGCCGACAGCACCACCGAGGCGTTCACCGCCGCCGTCGCGGTGCTGATCATCGCCTGCCCGTGCGCCCTCGGCCTGGCCACCCCGACCGCCCTGATGGTCGGCACCGGCCGCGGCGCCCAGCTCGGCATCCTGATCAAGGGCCCCGAGGTGCTGGAGAACACCCGCCGGGTCGACACCGTCGTCCTGGACAAGACCGGCACCGTCACCACCGGCCGGATGACCCTGCTCGCCGTACGGACCGCCGAGGGCATCACCGAGGAGCAGGCGCTGCGCCTGGCCGGCGCCCTGGAACACGCCTCCGAGCACCCGATCGCCGCCGCCATCGCCACCGCGGCCGCCGAGCGGCTCGGCACCCTGCCCGCCGTCGGGGCCTTCGAGAACGTCCCCGGCCTGGGCGTCCGGGGCGACGTCGAGGGCCGCCGGGTGCTGGCCGGCCGGGAGTCCCTGCTCGCCGAGCACGGCCTGCCGCTGCCCGCCCCGCTCGCCGAGGCCAAGCGCGCCGCCGAGGCCGCCGGACGGACCACCGTCGCGGTCGGCTGGGACGGCGCGGCCCGGGCCGTCCTGGAGGTCGCCGACGCGGTCAAGCCCACCAGCGCCGAGGCCATCGCCGAACTGCGCGCCCTCGGCCTGCGGCCGGTGCTGCTCACCGGTGACAACCGGCTGGTCGCCGAGGCGGTCGCCGCCGAGGTCGGCATCCCGGCCGAGGACGTGTACGCCGAGGTGCTGCCCGAGGACAAGGTGGCCACCGTCGAGATCCTCCAGGCCGAGGGCAGGATCGTCGCGATGGTCGGCGACGGCGTCAACGACGCCGCCGCACTCGCCCAGGCCGACCTCGGCCTCGCCATGGGCACCGGCACCGACGCCGCCATCGAGGCGGGTGACCTCACCCTGGTCCGCGGCGACCTGCGCTCGGCCGCCGACGCCATCCGGCTCTCCCGCAGGACCCTCGGCACCATCAAGGGCAATCTCTTCTGGGCCTTCGGCTACAACGTGGCGGCGATCCCGCTGGCCGCCGCCGGCCTGCTCAACCCGATGATCGCCGGTGCCACGATGGCCTTCTCCTCGGTCTTCGTGCTCACCAACAGCCTGCGGCTGCGCCGCTTCCGGGCCGCCTGACCCAGGACGCCCCGGAAAGCCCGCGGGGCCCGTGCCGCACGTGCGGCACGGGCCCCGCGGGCGTCTGCCCCGGCTCAGCGGCCGAGCAGCTCGCCGCCGTTGCAGTGCAGGATCTCGCCGGTGATGAACCCGGCCTCCGGCGAGGCCAGGAAGTGCACCGCCGCCGCCACCTCGCCGGTCTCCCCGATCCGCCCGAGCAGCGTCCGGGCGGACCGCCGGGAGACCTCCGCCTCGTCCAGCCGCGGCCCGAAGAACTCGGTGCCCGCCACCGTCCCGGGCGCCACGATGTTGGCGGTGATGCCCGAGGTGCCGAGCTGGGCGGCGAGGAAGTGGTTCCAGGCGTGCAGCGAGGCCTTCGCCGCCCCGTACGAGCCGGCCCCGCGCAGGGCGGCGATCGAGCTGATGGTGACCACCCGGCCGGAGCCGGGGGTGAGCCGGTCGCGGATCGACTCGGTGAGCAGCACCACGGTCAGCACGTTGCGCTCGAAGTCGCCGCGCCAGCGGGCCAGCAGGGCGTGCGGCCCGGCGCCGATCACGGTCTCCCGGCTGCCCGCGTTGTTCACCAGCACGTCGATCCGCTCCGGCAGGTCGGCCAGCGCGGCCTCCACGGCGTCCGGGTCGGCGAGGTCACAGACCAGCGGGGTCACGTTCGGTCCGAGCGCCGCGGCGGCGTCCTCCAGCACCGCCCGCCGTCGGCCGACGATCACGACCTGTTCGCCCACCTCGGCGAACCGCCGTGCCACCTCGTACCCGATCCCCGTGCCACCGCCGGTGACAACCACGTTCCTGGTCATCTGCGCACTCCCTCCCCAGCTCCGCCGCCACGCTGCAAGGTGCGCGACGGCCCGTACCGGAATGCCACGATTCCTATCACGCTCGGTTGCCGTGACTGCGGGGAGGGTGACGTCGCCGCCGGTGGAAGGTGTGGTATGGGGGCGGCACGGCATGCACACGGAGCGTGGCGAGAGGCAGCTCACACCCCCCCGGCGTAACTTCTCACACGCTGATACGTCTTAGGTTGGTAGTGCGGCAGTTTTTCGGTGGGCGGAGACGTGGCGAACGGCACAGCGTCGACGCATGACCACCGCTGCCGCCGACGGGGCTCCGGCGGGCCCCGGGTCGGTCGCCGACGGTTGGCGGCCTTCGCGCACGACGCCGGGGTGTGGCGGGACCGGGAACGCTTTGAGCGGCCGTTCCCGGTCCACCGCCGCCCCCGGAGTCGTGCGCCGGACTTGAGGTGGAGAAGCACGAGGGCCCGGCCGCAGGAGTGCGGCCGGGCCCTCGTGGCACGGTGTCAGGGCGTGCGCATGGCGTCAGTGCGGGTGCACGGCGTCAGCGGGCGTCGATCTCGACGTAGTCGCGGATCGCGGTGCCGGTGTAGATCTGGCGCGGACGGCCGATCCGGCTGGTCGGGTCCTTGATCATCTCGTGCCAGTGGGCGATCCAGCCCGGCAGCCGGCCGAGGGCGAACAGCACGGTGAACATGCTGGTCGGGAAGCCCATCGCGCGGTAGATCAGACCGGTGTAGAAGTCCACGTTCGGGTAGAGCTTGCGCGAGACGAAGAAGTCGTCCTTGAGCGCGTGCTCCTCCAGCTTGAGCGCGATGTCGAGCAGCTCGTCGGACTTGCCGAGCTGGCCCAGCACCTCGTGGGCGAGCAGCTTCACCTGGGCGGCACGCGGGTCGAACGCCTTGTAGACCCGGTGGCCGAAGCCCATCAGCTTGACGCCGGCTTCCTTGTTCTTCACCTTCGTGATGAAGGCGTCGACGTCGCCGCCGTCCTTCTGGATGCTCTCCAGCATCTCCAGCACGGCCTGGTTGGCGCCGCCGTGCAGCGGGCCCCACAGCGCCGAGATGCCCGCCGAGATCGAGGCGAACAGGTTGGCGTGGCTGGAGCCGACCAGGCGCACGGTGGAGGTCGAGCAGTTCTGCTCGTGGTCCGCGTGCAGGATCAGCAGCTTGTCGAGCGCGTTGACGATGACCGGGTTGAGCTCGTAGTCCTCGGCCGGGACCGCGAAGGTCATCCGCAGGAAGTTCTCGACGTAGCTCAGGTCGTTGCGCGGGTAGACGAAGGGCTGGCCCATCGCCTTCTTGTACGCGTACGCGGCGATGGTCGGGAGCTTCGCCAGCAGGCGGACCGTCGACAGGTGGCGCTGGGCCGCGTCGAACGGGTTGTGGCTCTCCGGGTAGAACGTCGACAGCGCGCCGACCACCGAGGACAGCATCGCCATCGGGTGCGCATCCCGGGGGAAGCCCTGGAAGAAGCGCTTGACGTCCTCGTGCAGCAGGGTGTGCTGGGTGATCTCGCGGTTGAACTGCGCGAGCTGATCGGAGTTCGGCAGCTCGCCGTTGATCAGCAGGTACGCGGTCTCGATGAAGTCACCCTTGGCGGCGAGCTGCTCGATCGGGTAACCGCGGTACCGCAGGATGCCGTTGTCACCGTCCACGAAGGTGATCGCGGACTTGTAGGCGGCGGTGTTGCCGAAGCCGTTGTCCAGGGTGACCAGGCCGGTCTGCGGGAGCAGCTTCGAGATGTCGAAGCCGGCGTTGCCCGCAGTGCTCTCGACGACGGGGTATTCGTACTCGCCGTCCTGGTACCGCAGTACTACCGAGTTGTCGCTCACGTCTTCCTCACCGACGAAATGAATCCTCTTCCAAGGTGCCCTGACTGTCTCTACCATCCCCCATCCGGCGGACAGCCGCGCACCCGGGGTGACCCGAAAGGGCCCGCCCCTACAAAACCTGCCGCCGCTGCCGGTACGAACCGGACAAGATCGGCACCCCACCAGGCTCTGTCGTAAATCTCTTCACGTCAAGAGAACAATAGAGGCAACCATCCCTTGGAGAATCATCCAGACGCAAGCCGGTGATCCAGCGCCGCATGCCTCCGACCTGCGCTGACACTGCGAACCGCCTGCCCGATCGCTTTCCGTGATCCCACCAGCACGACCAGTTTTCGGGCCCTGGTCACCGCCGTGTAGAGCAGATTTCGCTGGAGCATCGTCCACGCGGACATGGTGACCGGAATCACCACCACGGGGTACTCGCTCCCCTGCGACCGGTGGATCGTCACCGCGTAGGCGTGCGCCAACTCGTCCAGCTCGTCGAAGTCGTAGGGCACCTCCTCGTCCTCGTCCGTCAGCACCGTCAGGCGCTGGTCGTCCGCGCTGAGGGACGTCACCACTCCCACTGTGCCGTTGAAGACCCCGTTCCGCCCCTTGTCGTAGTTGTTGCGGACCTGCGTGACCTTGTCCCCCACCCGGAACGTCCGCCCGCCGAACCGCCGCTCCGCCAGCCCCTCCCGGGCCGGCGTCACCGCCGCCTGCAGCAGCGTGTTGAGGTTCCCCGCCCCGGCCGGGCCGCGGTGCATCGGCGCCAGCACCTGCACGTCCCGCCGGGCGTCGTAACCGAACTTCTGCGGGATCCTGCGCGCCACCACGTCCACCGTCAGGCCCGCCGCCAGCTCCGCGTCGTCCTCGGCGAACAGGAAGAAGTCCGGCAGGCCCTCGGTCAGCGGCGGCAGGCCCTCGTTGATCCGGTGCGCGTTGGTCACCACGCCCGACTGCTGGGCCTGCCGGAAGATCCGGGTCAGCCGCACCGACGGGATCGGCCCGCCCTCGGCCAACAGGTCCCGCAGCACCTCGCCCGCCCCCACCGAGGGCAGCTGGTCCACGTCCCCCACGAACAGCAGGTGCGCCCCCGGCGCCACCGCCTTGACCAGCTTGTTCGCCAGGATCAGGTCCAGCATCGACGCCTCGTCGACCACCACCAGGTCCGCGTCCAGCGGCCGGTCCCGGTCGTACGCGGCGTCCCCGCCCGGCCGCAGCTCCAGCAGTCGGTGCACCGTCGAGGCCTCCACCCCGGTCAGCTCCGACAGCCGCTTCGCCGCCCGCCCGGTCGGCGCCGCCAGCACCACCTTGGCCCGCTTCGCCAGCGCCAGGGTCACGATCGACTTCACCGTGAACGACTTGCCGCACCCCGGCCCGCCGGTCAGCACCGCGACCTTCTCGGTCAACGCCAGCCGCACCGACTGCTCCTGCTCCGGCGCCAGCTCCGCCCCGGTCCGCCGCGCCAGCCAGGCCAGCGCCGCCGGCCAGTCCACGTCCGCGAACCAGGGCATCCGGTCGCTGTCCGTCCGCAGCAGCCGCAGCAACTGGTTCGCCAGCGAGATCTCCGCCCGGTGGAACGGCACCAGGTACACCGCCGTGATCGACTGGCCGTCGTCCCCCGGCACCTGCTCGCGCACCACCCCCTCCACGGCCACCAGCTCCGCCAGGCAGTCGATCACCAGCCCCACGTCCACCTGGAGCAGCTTCACGCCGTCCGCGATCAGCCGCTCCTCGGGCAGGTAGCAGTGCCCCTGGTCGCTGCTCTGCGACAGCGCGTACTGCAGCCCCGCCTTCACCCGCTCCGGGCTGTCGTGCGGGATGCCGACGGCCTGCGCGATCCGGTCCGCGGTGAGGAAGCCGATGCCCCAGACGTCCGACGCCAGCCGGTACGGCTCGTTCTTCACCACCCCGATCGAGCCGTCCCCGTACTGTTTGTAGATCCGCACAGCCAGCGACGTCGAGACCCCGACCCCCTGCAGGAAGACCATCACCTCCTTGATGGCCTTCTGCTCCTCCCACGCGGCCGCGATCTTCTTGGTCCGCTTGGGACCGAGCCCCGGCACCTCGATCAGCCGGCCCGGCTCGTTCTCGATCACCTCCAGGGTGTCCACCCCGAACCGCTCCACGATCCGCTCCGCGAACCGCGGCCCGATCCCCTTGATCAGCCCCGACCCCAGGTACCGCTGGATGCCCTGCACCGTCGCCGGCAGCACCGTCGTGTAGTTCTCCACCACGAACTGCCGCCCGTACTGCGGATGCGACCCCCACCGGCCGTGCAGCCGCAGCGACTCGCCCGGCTGCGCGCCGAGCAGCGCGCCCACCACCGTCAGCAGATCGTTGCCGCCCCGCCCGGTGTCCACCCGGGCCACCGTGTAGCCGGTCTCCTCGTTGGCGTAGGTGATCCGTTCCAGCACCCCCTCGACCTGGGCGAGCTGGCGCGGCGGCGCGGCCGCCTGCGCGGTGCCGCCGGTGGCGGTCCGTGCCCCTGTCTGCCTGGCCACCGGGCCCCCTTCACCGTGCGGGACGACTTCTGCTACGCACCGTACCGTCCGGGTGCGACACCGGGGGCCCGAGTGCCACGCTGGAAGGACCAGGGAGGGGCCAGGCACGTCGTCGAAGGGCAGCACACCATGCTCACCACCGCCTTCCGTCCCGGCTCACCCAACTGGCTCGACCTCACCAGCCCCGACACCGAGGCCTCGGTCGCCTTCTACACCTCGGTGTTCGACTGGACCTACGCCTCGGCCGGTCCGGAGGCCGGCGGCTACGGGTTCTTCCAGCAGGACGGCCGGACCGTCGCCGCGCTCGGGCCGTTCACCGACACCCACGCCGCCCCCGCCTGGACGGTCTACTTCTGCACCCTGGACGCCGACCGCACGACGGCCCTGGTCCGCGAGGCCGGCGGCCGGGTCCGCTTCGCCCCGTTCAACGTCTTCACCAGCGGCCGGATGGCCGGCTACACCGATCCCACCGGCGCCGACTTCGCGGTCTGGCAGCCGCAGGACGTGCACGGCCTGGACACCGTCACCGAGCCCGGCAGCCTCTGCTGGGCGGAGTGCTACAGCGTCGACGCCGAGGCGTCCAAGGCCTTCTACCGCGCGGTCTTCGCCTGGCAGGAACAGGATGTCCCGGTCGGCGGCGAGCTCCAGTACACCGTCCTCACCCCGTCCGGCGGCGGCACGGAGGACGCTCACGGCGGCATCATGCAGCTCGGCCCCGAGCAGACCGCCGCCGGCACCTCCTCGCACTGGCTCCCCTACTTCGAGGTGCCCGACGTCGACGCCCGCCTCGCCACCGCGGAGCGCCTCGGGGCCACCGTCCGGATCCCCGCCATGGACGTCCACGGCGTCGGCCGCCTCGGTCAGCTCATCGACCCGCAGGGAGCCGTCTTCGCGGTCATCACCAGCCCGCCTACCGGCACATGACGCCGGATCACGCCCAAGGGCCTCCAGGGGTCTTCTAGGGTGTGCCCATGAACGATCTGATCATCCGCCGGGCGACCGAGGACGACCTCCCGGCCATCGTCGCCATGCTCGCCGACGATCCCCTCGGCGCGACCCGCGAAAGCCCCGACGACCTGACCCCCTACCGCACCGCTCTCGCGCGCATCGACGCCGACCCGCACCAGCACCTCGTGGTCGCGGAACGCGCCGGCCGGACGATCGGCACCCTCCAACTGACCGTCGTCCCGGGCCTCGCCCGGAAGGGTTCGACCCGCGCCGTCATCGAAGCCGTCCGCATCCACGCCGACGAACGCGGCACCGGCCTCGGCACCGACCTGATCCGGTGGGCGATCGACCGCTCCCGCGCACTGGACGCCGACCTGGTCCAGCTCACCTCCGACGCCACCCGCACCGACGCGCACCGCTTCTACGAGCGCCTCGGCTTCGTTGCCTCGCACATCGGATTCAAGCTCGCACTCTGACCCGGAAATGCGAAAAGCCCCTGCCGGTATCCCCGGCAGGGGCTTCTCAGAAGAATTGTTCGGCGGCGTCCTACTCTCCCACAGGGTCCCCCCTGCAGTACCATCGGCGCTGTGAGGCTTAGCTTCCGGGTTCGGAATGTAACCGGGCG
>NZ_JBEXJT010000024.1:0-120118 GCF_040609255.1 Kitasatospora sp. NPDC004723
CGCCTGCGAAGACGAGCGGCGGATACGAGGCGAGCTCGGCAAGGGTCTTGCGCAGAGCCTCTTGGTCCGGCCATTCAGGCTGCTGCGCCGCCCCGCCGTGTACCCCCCCCGCCGCCGTCAGACCCGCAGGGCCGCCAGCTGCTCGGCGAACGGCACCACGGTCTCCGCCCGCTCCCCGCCGTCCGCCGCCGGCCCGCTGGGGGCACGGCCGGCGAGCAGCCCGGCGAGTTCGCCGGCGGCCCGGTCGATCCGGCCCGGGAGCCCGTCGGTGAGCCGGTCGCCCGTGCCGCCCCAGTCGTCGGTGGCCGCGTAGACCGAGGTCGGGACGACCACCGAGCGCAGGTAGCCGAACAGCGGCCGGACGGCGTGCTCCAGTGCCAGCGAGTGCCGGGGCGTACCGCCGGTGGCGGCGATCAGCACCGGCTTGCCGGTGAGCGCGTCGGGGTCGAGCACGTCGAAGAACGACTTGAACAGCCCGCTGTAGGACGCGGCGAAGATCGGCGACACGGCGATCAGCCCGTCGGCCCGGGTGACCGCCTCGATCGCCTCGCGCAGCGCGGGGCCGGGGAAGCCGGTGACGAAGTTGTTCGCGATCTCGGTGGCGAGGTCGCGCAGTTCGATCACCGTGACGTCCGCCTCCCGCCCGTCGAGGGCGAGCCGGCGCACCGTCGACTCGGCCAGCCGGTCCGCGAGCAGTCGGGTCGAGGACGGCTTGCTCAGCCCGGCGCTGATCACCACCAGTCGGTACGCGGTCACTTGGTCGCCTCCGTGTTCTCCTCGGTGTTCTGCTCCTGCTCCCGGCGGACGCGGTCGGCCGCGACCAGCGAGGCGTGGGTCGGGGCGTCCGGGACCTCGGCCGGGCGGCCCTTGGCGAACTCCTCGCGCAGCACCGGCACGACCTCCTCGCCGAGCAGGTCCAGCTGCTCCAGCACGGTCTTCAGCGGCAGGCCGGCGTGGTCCATCAGGAACAGCTGGCGCTGGTAGTCGCCGAAGGTGTCGCGGAAGGTCAGGGTCTTCTCGATGACCTCCTGCGGGCTGCCGACGGTGAGCGGGGTCTCCGCGGTGAACTCCTCCAGCGACGGCCCGTGTCCGTACACCGGCGCGTTGTCGAAGTACGGGCGGAACTCGCGCACCGCGTCCTGCGAGTTCTTGCGCATGAACACCTGGCCGCCGAGGCCGACGATGGCCTGCTCGGGGGTGCCGTGCCCGTAGTGGGCGTAGCGCTCGCGGTAGAGGTTGATCAGCTTCTTGAAGTGCTCCTTGGGCCAGAAGATGTTGTTCGCGAAGAAGCCGTCACCGTAGTACGCGGCCTGCTCGGCGATCTCCGGGCTGCGGATCGAGCCGTGCCAGACGAACGGCGGGACGCCGTCGAGCGGGCGCGGGGTGGCGGTGAAGGACTGCAGCGGGGTGCGGAAGCGGCCCGACCAGTCGACCACGTCCTCGCGCCACAGCTGGTGCAGCAGCGCGTAGTTCTCGATCGCGAGCGGGATGCCCTGGCGGATGTCCTTGCCGAACCACGGGTAGACCGGGCCGGTGTTGCCGCGGCCCATCATGAGGTCCACCCGGCCCTCGGCGAGGTGCTGGAGCACCGCGTAGTCCTCGGCGATCTTCACCGGGTCGTTGGTGGTGATCAGCGTGGTCGAGGTGGAGAGGATGATGCGCTCGGTCTGCGCGGCGATGTAGCCGAGCAGGGTGGTCGGCGAGGACGGCACGAACGGCGGGTTGTGGTGCTCGCCGGTCGCGAAGACGTCCAGGCCGACCTCCTCCGCCTTGCGGGCGATGGCCACCGTGGCCTTGATCCGCTCGTGCTCGGTCGGGGTGCGGCCGGTCGTCGGGTCGGGGGTGACATCGCCGACGGTGAAGATTCCGAACTGCATGTTGCTCACCACACTCCAGGTTGAATCCCGCAGGTGAAACCTGGTTCAGGATCCGATCGTCAAAGTTTCAACCACTTTAGCATCCGCCACCCGGGTGTTATTCCCCTCCGCGCCCGGCCCCTGTTCCGAGGCCGCACCGCGCCCCGCGGCCGCGGGAGCCGCGCGAACCGCCCGGCGGGCGCGCAGCGCGTCCGGGAGCAGGGTCAGCAGGCCCGCGACGGCCAGCGCCACCCCCAGCCAGAGGGCGGCGCGCAGGCCCCGGGCCTCGATGGCGAGCCCGCCGAGCAGGGAACTGAGGATGACGCCCAGCGTGATGAAGGAGTTGTGGAGGGTGTTCACCAGCGGACGGGCGTTGCCGATCCGCTGGACCCGCGAGGCCATCGCCGGGTTCATGGTGACGCCGACCAGGCCGACACCGAGCAGCAGGCCGACCGCCGGCACCCGGAGCTGGGCGAAGAGCGCGAGACCGGCCAGGAAGACGGTGTTCAGCGCCAGGCCGACGGCGAGCACCGGCAGCGCGTACCGGTCGGCGAGCCGGCCGACCACGGTGTTGCCGACCACGGTCGCCGCACCGTAGGCGACGAGCAGCAGCGGGACGGAACCGGCCGAGAAGCCGGTGATCTCGGTCAGGACCGGGTTGACGTAGCTGAACAGCGAGAAGGTGGCGCCGATGATCAGGGTGCTGGTGACGAACGCCAGCCAGAGCCTCCCGTTGCGCAGAACGCCGAACTCCGCGCGGAGCGAGCCACCGCCCTCGGCATGGTCGGCGTCCGGCACCCCGGCGAGGGTGGCCAGCGCGACCGCCACGGTGAGCACGGCCACCGCCCAGAACGCCGCCCGCCAGCCGAGGTGCTCCCCGACGACGGTGGCCAGCGGCAGGCCGAGCAGGGTGCCGAGCATCAGGCCGTTCATCAGCACGGCGATCGACCGGCCGCGCACCTCGGGGCGGGCCAGCTGGGCGCAGAGCGAGATCGAGATGCCGAAGAAGGCCTGCGCGGCGATCCCGCTGACCACCCGGGCGACCAGCATCACCGGATAGCCGGAGGCGGTCGCGGCGAGCAGGTTGCCGACCAGGAAGATCGCGAACAGCAGCATCAACGCCCGCTTCTGGCGCATCCGCAGGAGCGAGACGGTGAGGAAGGGGCCGCCGAGGGACATCGCAGCGGAGAAGGCGGTGATCAGGTAGCCGATCTGCGGGACCGTCGCGTCGAGGCCCTCCGCCAGCTGCGGCATCAGCCCGGCGACGGCGAACTCACTGGTCACCATCGCGAAGATGCCGAGGGCGAGGACGTACACGGCAGGTGGCATGGGAGTGCTCCCCCGATAGTTTTGGATTGATCGGTTCAAAATTTGGGCAGGCGAACGCAGGGCAGCAGGGTGGACGAGGGAGCAGGCGGGCGGCGCGGCGGCCGGCTCGCGGGTCAGGGCGTGAGCGCGTCCATCGCGGTGGCGGCGACGGCCTCGACGGCGGCCCGGTCGGCCCCGCCCTTGGCGGCGACCCGCATCCCGGCGATCACCGCGTTCACGAACCGGGCCAGCTCGCCCGCCTCACGGCGCCCGGCGATCTCACCGGCACGCTGCCCGGCGCCGATCGCGGCTCCCAGTGCGGCGAGCCGCACCTCCTGGTCCCGGGCCAGCACCGCGGCCGCCTCCGGATCGCGCCCGGCCGGCTCGACGACGGTGTTCACGGTCAGGCAGCCGACGCTGCGCCCGTCCGGGCGGTACTCGAACTCCCCGTCGACGACCCGGGCGAGCAGCAGCCGGATCCGCTCCAGCGGGGGCAGCGCCACGTCCTCCAGCAACGCGACCTGCGGGACGGTCATCAGCTCGTTGTAGCGGTCCAGCGACCTCTTGAAGAGGTCGCGCTTGCTGCTGAACGTGTTGTAGATGCTGCTCCGCCCGAGACCGGTCGCCTCGCAGAGGTCCTGGGTGGAGGTGGCCTCGTAGCCGTTCGCCCAGAACGCCCGCATCGCCGCGTCCAGCGCCCGGTCCTCGTCGAAGGTGCGTGGTCTCGCCATGGCAGCACCATAGCCGTTTTGGATCGATCGGTGCAATACCGTGCGGCCCCCGCTCCCCCACCCCCGCTCCCCCGGCCGGCGCGGCTGCGGCGCGGGACAATGGGAGGAGCCGGAAGCGGTCGGCCGGAGCAGACGAAGGGCGGCGAACCGATGGCGGCGTACATCGCGGTGAGCGCGCTGAGCCACGAGGGGCTGGTGCGCGAGCAGAACGAGGACAGCCTCACCGTCGGGCCGTGGACGCTCTGCGCGACCGTCACCACCAACCCGCAGACCCTGCTCTTCCCGCTCGGCCCGCCCTGCGTGGTCGCGGTCGCCGACGGGCTCGGCGGGCACCCCGGCGGCGAGATCGCCAGCGCCCTGGTCGCCCGGCGGCTGGCCGCGAGCGGACCGGCGCTCGACGGCGAGGAGAGCGTCCGCGACGCCCTCCAGGGCTGCAACCAGGACGTGTACGCCGCCGCCGGCGGGGATCCCGGGCTGGCCGCGATGGGCACCACGGTGGCGGGCCTGGTACTGCTGGCGGATCAGGCCGTGGTCTTCAACGTCGGCGACAGCCGCGTCTACCGCGTCGGCGAGGGCGGGAGCGAGGACGACGGCGGGGGCGCGCTGCGCCGGGTCAGTGTGGACGACAGCCCGCCGCTGCCGCCCGGACGGCGCACCACCTCGGTGGTCACCCAGACCCTCGGCGGCTCACTCGGCCTGACCTTCGTCGAGCCGCACGTCCGCAGCGCGCCGCTGGCCGTCGGCGACCGGTACCTGGTGTGCAGCGACGGGCTGACCGACCCGGTGCCGGACGAGGAGCTCTCGGCTCTGCTGGCCCGCCCGCCGGAGGAGGCCGAACGGGCCGACGGGCGGGCGGCGTTCGAGCTCTGGAAGGCCGCGATCGAGGCCGGCGGGCCGGACAACATCACACTCGCGCTGGTGCGGATCGTGGCGTAGCCGTGGCGACGCGGGAGGGCCCCGGCGGCGAACCGCCGGGGCCCTCGTTCAGTGCTGGTCGGTCGACTCCTCGGTGCTCGGCCGGTACTCCTCGGTCAGTACTCGGCCTTGATGGTCGCGCCGGAGAACCCTTCCTGGGCGTAGAGGCTCAGGAAGACGTAGCCGGCCGGCGGATTGGTGATGGTCAGGGTCTCGCTGTTGTCGGCGTTGGTGGACTTGGCCGTGTAGGCGTCGGTGTACGCCCAGCCGCCGCCGTTGTAGTAGAGGTCGGCGTTGCCGGTGCCGCCCGTGCTGGTGAGCTTGAGCTGCGTCACCCCGGCCGGCAGGAACAGGTAGAAGTGCGCGTAGTTGCCGGTGGTCGCCGCCACGTTGCCGCGCCCGCAGTTCCGGTCCAGCTGGCGGGTGTCGGCGCCGGTGCAGTCCCCGCCGGAGCCACCGGAGCCGACGGTGACGTCCTGGCGGGTGCTCGCGGTGGCGCCCTTGTCGTCGGTCACCGTGAGCGTGACGGTGAAGGTACCGGCCTTGGCGTACGTCTTGGCCGGGTTGGCCGCGGTGTCGGTGGTGCCGTCACCGAAGTCCCAGGCGCGGGAGGCGATGGTGCCGTCCTGGTCGGTCGAGCGGTCGGTGAAGGTCACCGACTGGCCGGAGACCGCGGTGGTGAAGGCGGCGGTCGGCGGCTGGTTGCCGGGCGGGTTGGTGCTGCCGCCGCAGGCGCCGGCCGCGCAGGCGGTCAGCCAGCTGTCGAAGTCCGCGTCGTAGCGGGTGCCGATGGTGGTCTTGAGGATGGTGCGGGCGCCCTCCCAGTCGCCGGTGCGGTACTTGGCGAGCACCGCGTCCATGTCGGAGCGGTGCTGCTCCAGCATGTAGCGGACGGCCAGGTAGCCCCACCGGTAGACGCGGTCCTGGTCGCCGTACACGGTGTCGAAGAGGTCGGAGAGCCGGTAGGTGTGACGGCCGGCGGCGGCGATCGCGCCGTCGTTGGTCTCCTTGCGGTACGAGTAGGAGACGTACTCGGCGAAGCCCTCGACCCACCAGACGGTCGGGGTGGTCAGACCGGCGTCGAAGTCGCCGTACATGTCGAACCGGCCGTCGAGGTAGTGGGTGTACTCGTGGTTGAGGTTCCAGATCTGGAAGTCCGGGCGGGCCCAGTCGGCCTCGTAGGCCAGGAAGCGCGGCTGGTTGCCGGCCTCGTTGGGCTTGCCCTCCAGGTACATGCCGCCGTTGTTGGTGTCGATCTTGTAGATGCCGGCCGCGAACACCGCGTAGTCGAAGCGCGAGTGGAAGACCACGACCTCGATGGTGGTGTTCTTGTCGTCCGCGACCGGGCCATTGTCCTTGGCCACGGAGTGGAAGTAGGCGTCCTGTCCGGTGAGGCTGGAGCAGGTGGTGGCGAGCTGGGCGGAGTCCAGCGCCTGGGCGAGGATCCGGATGCTCGGGCTGCAGGTGAAGTCGACCGTCAGGACGGCCGCCTTGAGCCGGGCCGGGGCGTCGCAGGTGCCGTAGGAGGAGCAGTTGCCGGCGTCGTAGGCGTCGGCCATCTCGGCGACGGCGGCCCACTCGTAGGAGGTGCGGCCGCTCGGCGAGGACTGGTCGGCCAGGCCCTTCATCAGCGGGCGGACCTTGGGCTGCAGCGCGGTGTACTGCACGAAGCGGCCCAGCTCGCGGGTCGCGTTGTAGACCAGGAAGGTGTAGTCGCCGCCGAGCAGGGCACTGTTGGCGGTGGCGAAGGCGTAGAGCGCGTCGAGCACGCTCGGGTCGGCCTGCACCGCCTCGACGAAGCCCTTCGTCTGGTGGCCGCGCCACAGCACGGTGAACACGCTGTTGAGCGCGTTGCCCATGTTCGCCGGGTTGTGGGTGGCGGCGTCGTAGTCGCCCAACAGGCGCTTGACCAACGGCAGGTAGCGGACGTTCTCCTGCGCGCTGTCGATCAGGGTGATCGCCTCCCCGAGCGTGCCCGCGTTGGCGGCGGAGACGTCACGGGAGTGCGCGCTGTTGAAGAAGGAGTCCAGCGCGCCGCGGATCGAGGTCTGCAGGGCGGTGCCGTAGGTGCCCACGTCGGAGGCGTGGTACCACTGCACGTAGTAGCCGGCCCGCAGGAACAGCACCAGCTGGGCGGTGGAGGTGGAGTTGTCGCCCGGGTAGTTGGCGGCGTTGTCGCGCAGGGCGTCCGCCACCGTGACCATCTGGGACTCGCGGAACGTCGCGCTCGCGTCCCCGCCGGTCAGCAGGAACAGGTCGTTGACGCAGCCGAGGTCGGCCGACTTGACGGCCTGCACCAGGGCGGCGCCGGTCCGGCTGAAGTCCGGGATGTTGCAGGGCTGCTCGCCGAGAGCCATGGGGGCGCTCTCGCCGAACGACTTGGCCAGCTCGGCCTTCTGCTGGGCCTTCTGCTCCGGCTTCGACAGGGTCGCGGTGCGCGAGGGGTCCGCGGTGGAGAAGGGGGCGCGGTCACGGGCCGGCGCCGGGTTCTCCGTGCCGTGGACGTCCGGCGCACCGCCGATCGCGGGCTGCGGGGCCAGGCCGGCGGGTCCGGCCGAGGTGGCGGGCGAGCCCGCGCCGGGCTTCACCGAGACCGGGGCGGGGGCGGCCTGAGCGCGCGGGGCGAACAGTCCGACCGCCACGAACATCGCGAGGACGAGCGTCAACATCCTCGCGAAATACGGGTGTTGATACAAAGGGCGTGCGGCTCTCACGTGGGGGCCTCCGGGCCTTCGTCGGCCGCGTGGGGGCGCGGCCGGTGGGGGTGGTGAGGACCGTTGCAAGGGCACCGTTGGGGCGGTTCCCTCGAGCATCGGTGGGGGTGTGACATGTACAATTGCACGCATCACATGGCCTAGGAAGGCCCAGAACCGACAACTGTCGCTTCCCCACAGGAACTTCACCGAACGACCGCAGAACGGCAGAGGGCGACCACACAATGGCAAAGGCCGCCGGTCGGTCGACCGGCGGCCCTCGCGGACGGCGACTGACGCCGCCTCGACACGCGCATTGCGGCGCGTCGGTGACGGTACGTCAGTTGTGGTGCGTGAGTTGCAGCGTGCAGGTGCAGCACGCAGTCGCGGCATGTCAGCCGCGGCGCGTCAGTTGCGGACGAGGAGCACCGCGCCTGCGGTGACCAGGCCGATCACGACGGCCGCCGCGCCGTACGACAGCCGGTGCGAACGCACCACCGGCAGGTAGCGGTCCACGGCGTACCGGCCGGGGCCGGTCAGTGCGAGCGCCGCCGCGGCGGCGAGCAGGATCAGTTCGTACTCGCTGCCGCCGTCCATCGCGAAGAACTTGCCGCTCCACGTGACGGCGAGGGCATTGAGCATGGTGCCCAGGATCGCGGCGGCCGCCAGCGGAGCCAGCAGGCCGACGGCGAGCGCCAGTCCGCCGCCGGCCTCGGAGAGGCCGGCCACGACGGCCATGGCCTTGGGCGCCGGGTAGCCCTTCATGTCGAAGAAGGCGCCGGTGCCGTCGATCCCGCCGCCGCCGAACCAGCCGAACAGCTTCTGGCTGCCGTGCGCGGCCATGGTCAGGCCGAGGGCCACGCGCAGCAGCAGGAGGCCTGCGTCGTAGGCGTGCGGGGAGGTGATCGCGGATCCGGGAGTTCTCCCGGCCGCAGCGGTGGGGTTGGTGGGGGCGGTCGTGCTCGGGCTGCTGCTCGGCATGCGCGTCTCCAGGAAAAAAGGGGGGTTCGTCGATTTCGGTCCGGATTTGTTCAAATTCGAACCAGTGGGGTGATGAGACCGTACCTGCAAGTTTGAATTTGAACAACTGGCGCGGCATGAAATCTTGGCGTGATCAAGTCAGCAGTGGTGTAGACCGGCGTACGAAGGCACCAGGCGGGGCACGCTCTGGACATGGCACATCGCAACGAACACCGGCGCGCACAGGACAAGGGCACCCCGCACGCCGAGGCCCTCGCAGCCTTCACCGAACGGGTCCGGCTGATCACCCCCGCCCAGTGGGACGCACCCACCCCGTGCGCCGACTGGACCGTCCGCGACCTGGTCAACCACCTCACCGGCGAGCAGCTCTGGGTGCCCGAGCTGCTGATGGGCGCCACCATCGGCGAGGTCGGCGCCCGTTTCGACGGCGACGTCCTCGGTGACGACCCCGTCGCCGCCTGGACCGCCGCCGCGGACGCCGCACGTGACGCCTTCGCCGTCCCCGGCGCCACCGACCTCACCGTGCACCTGTCCTTCGGCGACGTCTCCGGCCAGTACTACCTGGACCAGCTCACCGCCGACGCCGTCGTGCACACCTGGGACCTCGCCGAGGGCACCGGCCGGCTCACCCGGCTGCCGGAGGAACTGGTGGACTTCGCGCTCGCCGAGTACGCCGGCTACGGCGACCTCTCGGGCAGCGGGATGTTCGACCCGCCGCTGCCGGTCCCGGACGACGCCGGGCCGCAGACCCGGATGCTCGCGCTCACCGGACGCCGGGACCGCCCCTGACCTGCGCCTTTCGCCGGCAAGTGGACCTCGCCGACGGCTCCCCTTCCGCCACGCCGCCCGGACAACGGGCACGCCGCCGGATACTGGAGGTGTCGGGGGCGGAACCGCAGCAGACCGGAGAGGCGGGCGCGCCATGAGCCGCAGGCCGGACATCCTCGGCGAGTTCACCGCGGAGCACCGCGCGGTGGAGGAACTGCTCGCCCGGATCGAGGCCGCCGGGCCGAACCCCGGCGCCGACGGCACGGACGGCGGGGCCGGGGTCCGGCCCGGCGCGGCCACGGGCGAGGGGGCCGCCGACGGAGCGGGCCGCGCGGCAGAGCTGGATCAGCTGATCGGGCGGCTCACCGACCTGCTGTTCAGCCACTGCGCGGCGGAGGAGGAGCACCTGTTCCCGGTCGTCCAGCACGATGTGCCGGACGGCGGTGCACTGGTCTTCCGGTGCATCCACGACCACCTCGCGATCGGCCAGTACCTCGCCGACCTGCAGGCGCTGCCGCCCGGCGACCCCGCCCTCGACACCCTGCTGCGCGGACTGGCCGAGCTGCTGCGCCGCCACCTGGCGACCGAGGAGAAGCAGCTGTTCACCGCGGCCCGCAAGGCCCTCCCGGCCGCCACCCGGAACGCACTCGCCGAACGGCTGCGGGCCGACCGGGCGGAGATCGCCGAGGCCGGACCGTGAGCTCGTGGCTCAGGGCTTGGCGCTGATCACCGCGAACCGGCCGCCCTCCGGATCCTGGAGCCGGGCCACCCGCCCGTAGGGCGAGTCGAACGCCGGGCCGATCGCGCTGCCGCCGAGTTCCGCCGCCCTGGCCAGCGCCGCGTCGGTGTCCGGCACCGAGAACGACACCTCCCAGTGCGGCGGCATCCCCGCGGGGCCGCTCGCCTGCTCCCTCGCGAGTGCGGCGACGCTGTGCCCCTCGGCGCGCAGCACCACCCGGTCGTGCTCCCAGCGGACCTCGAACCGCTCCGGGTCCCGGCCGTCCCAGCGGAACACCTCGCCGTAGAAGAGCGCGGCGGCGAACGGGTCCGGGGTGCGCAGTTCGATCCAGACCGGCGCGCCGAGGAGGTTCAGTCGCCGGGCCCGGCCCAGCGGGCCCTCCCAGATGCCGAACACCGCGCCCGCCGGGTCCGCGGCGAAGGCCACCCGGCCCGCGTCGAAGGAGAGCGGGCCGACGGCGAGCGTCGCCCCGCGCTCGCGGACCGCATCGGCGGCGGCGTCGGCGCTCTCGGTGCCGAAGTAGCTGGTCCAGGCGACGGGCATGCCCCAGCCGCCGCTCGCCACCCCCAGCCCGGCGACCGCCTCCCCGCCGGCCACGGCGTGCACGTACGGGCCGAAGCGGTCCGGCCCGGGCTCGAACTCCCAGCCCAGCAAAGGCCCGTAGAAGGCCTTGGCGGCATCGAGGTCGCGTGCCATCAGGCTCACCCAGCACGGGACGGCCGCCACGCAGCGCACCTCGGCCGTTGTCCCACCGCTGACCATCGCGACCACCTCCGAGACCCCGGCCGCCGGGCCCCTCCCGACTCCCACGGCCGTCCGGCCGCCCGGGCGAGTTCAGCCTAGGGTGTGCCGGGCGGTTCGCGGCGGATCAGCGCGCGGGACGGTGGAGATGAGAGGTGTGCGCGGATGCGGCCCCGCTCCGTGGGTCAGAGCACGGGCGCACCCCCGAAGCCTCCGTGGCCGGCGCCCGGGACGGTCAAGGCCAGCCAGCCGTGGCCTCGGACCGGGGTGTCGGCGGTGATCGCGGCGGGGTTCACGGAGAGGCCGGCGGCGGCCCGGCCGATCGACTCGACCAGCGAGGCGTTGGGCTCGACGCCGTCCTCGTCGAACGCGTCGCTCTCCTCCTCGTCGGACTCGCCGTCCGGTCCGTCGGGGAGGGGCAGCGGCTCCCAGGGCAGCGGCTCCCCCGTCCACTCCGGCTCGCCGTAGCGCCAGTAGCCGCGCACCAGGCTGCCGTGCTCGGCGGCGGCCCAGATCACGGAGTCGGCGAACGGGTCCTGGAAGAACACCTGGGCCCGGCCGCAGGCGGCGCTGAGGCGCTCGACCACCTCGTGCGGCCACCACGTCGTCTCCCGCAGCGGGGACTCCGCGTAGATCAGCCGCCACCCCGCGTACTCGGGCGTGACGAACACCCGGTGCACCCGCTCGGGCGCGGACTTCTCGTCCTCCTCCTGGGCGGCCAGCCCATAGCGGACGGTGACGGGGATCCGGTCGTGCAGCCCCAGCGCGGCGAACGCCTCCTCGTACGCCTCGCCCGGGACGGCCAGCCACCAGTGGTCGGGCAGCGGCCCCGGGCGCTCGGCCTCGAACGCCCGGCGGACCGCCCGCTCGTCGACACCGCGCGCCGACGCCTCGGCGCCCAGCACGTCGAGGAGCGCGGTGATCGCCTCGGGGGCGGGGACGGCTGCGGTCACGGAGTTCATGGCGCAGACGCTAGCCGAGGGGTCCGACAGTCCGTCACCCGCACGGGTGAGCCGATGTGGAGTCCCTGACCCGTTCACCCGCGAGGGGGACGGACCCGCCCGGTCAACTTCCCCGTCGACCGGGCGGGTCCAGCCGGGCGACCAGGTGGAGGCGGTCACCGTCTGCGCTGTCGGCGGGCCGGTCGCCGTCCGTCCAGGGCGGTTCGGTGCGCGGGCCGGGCCGGTCGTGGAGGGCGAGCACCGTGAAGCCGTGGACGGCGAGCAGGTGGCGCAGCTCCTGGGGGAAGAGCAGCCGCCAGGCGGAGTGCTGCTCGATCGGCGGGGCGCCGTCGTCACCGGCCCAACTGCGGGTGCGCCGCAGCAGTTGGGCGGCGTGGTCGATCGACAGCACGGTGCGGGAGACGTACGTGACGCCTTCGTGGGTGACGCTGTCGAAGCGTGGGGCGTCGAGGAGTTCGGTGCGGCCGAGGAAGAAGGCCCCGTTGCGCATCTCGGCGACCAGCAAGCCGCCGGGGCGCAGGTGGTGGCGGAGCCGGCCGAACAGGGCGTCGAGGTCGGCGTTGGTGTGGCAGTAGAGCAGCGCGCTGTCCAGGCAGAGCACGGCGTCGAAGCGGTCGGGCAGCGTGAAGTCGCGCATGTCGCCGACGTGGTAGGCCGGTCCGGGGTGGCGGGACCGGGCGTGGGCGATCATCGCCGGGGAGCTGTCCAGGCCGGTGACGGTGAGCCCGGCCGCCCGGTGCAGCCAGCCCGCGTCGCGGCCGGTGCCGCAGCCCAGGTCGAGGACCTGGGGCCCGGCGCCGTGTTCGCGGAGCATCGCCCCGGCCCACCGGGCGGCGGTGAACCCGGGGTCGGGGAAGCGGAGTTCGTAGAGTTCCGGACGGTCGGTGAGCAGGTTGCGGTGGGCGGTGGCGGGGGCCGCGGCTGGGGCGGCGGCCACGGGGCGGTGGTTCATCGGGCCTCGCTGGGGAGGGGACGGGCGTCCGGTCCGGGGAGCGGTGCGGCGGCGGGCGCGGGCAGCACACCGAGACCGGCGCGGTCCGGGGTGCGGACGGTGCCGTCGGCGCCGCCGATGCCCTGCCAGGGGTCGTGGGCGAGCAGCAGGTGGCCGTCGAGGTCGAGCCAGCGGGCCCGGTCGGCGAGGTGGACGGCGGGCGCGATGCCGAGCGAACTGGCCGCCAGGCAGCCGAGCATCAGCTCGGTGCCGCTGCCGCGCAGGGCCTCGGCGATGCGCAGCACCTGGTGGACGCCGCCGCACTTGGCGAGCTTGAGGTTGACGCCCTGTACCCGCCCGGCGAGCCGGCAGGCGTCCTCGTAGCCGACGGCGTCCTCGTCGGCGATCACCGGGACGGGTGAGCGCTCGGCGACGGCGGCCAGCGCGCCGGGGCGGCCCGGTGGGATCGGCTGCTCGACGGCCTCGACGCCGAGGGCGGCGAAGGAGGGCAGCAGCCGCAGGGCCTGTGCGGGAGTCCAGGCGCCGTTGGGGTCGAGCAGCAGCCGGACGTCCGGGGCGGCCTCGCGGACGGCCCGGACGCGGGCCAGGTCGAGGCCGGGGTCCGGGGCGCCGGCCTTGACCTTGAGCACGGTGAACCCGGCGTCGGCGAGCCGGGCGGCCCGGACGGCGGCGTGGGCGGGCGGGTCGATGCCGATGGTGCGGGCGGTGGCGGCGGCGACCGGGTCGGCACGGCCGAGCAGCCGGTGGACGGGCTCGCCGGCCCGTTGGCCGACCAGGTCGAGCAGTGCGGCCTCGACGGCGGCCAGCACCCCGGCCGGCAGCGTCGGGTAGGGGGCCGCGCCGTCGCGGAGGTCGGCGAGCGCCTGCTCCGGGTCCGGGCCGTTCTCCAACGCCGGGCGCAGCGCTTCGAGTTCGCGCCGGATCCGGTCGGCGGGCAGGTCCAGGTAGACGCTGCTGACCGCCTCGCCGTGTCCGGTCGCCCCGTCGTGCCCGAGGGAGAGCTGGACGGCGTCCCGTTGTGTGGTCACCGAGCGGGAGATGCGCAGCGGCTCGGCCAGGCGGAGCCGGACGGTGCGGACGTCGAGTCTCATCGGTCCTTCTCGGTGCGAACGGGGACGGTCCCGACGGTGGTCCCGACGGCGGCGGTGGCGGCGGTGGCGGCGGCAGCGGCAGCGACCACCGGGCCGGCGGCCGGTTCCCCGGACGCGGGCCGGCCGGTCCGGCAGCGCGCCCAGCCGGTGACCTCGACGGCCGCCGGGTACGGGATCTCGACCGGGCGCGACACGGCCCGCCCGGCGTCCAGGCCGTGCAGCCGGCAGAACGCGTCGTCGTACACGGTGCCGAGGTAGCGGTGCGGGCCGTCGGGGAAGACGGTGGCGACGGCCGCGCCCGGATCGGCCCGGGCGGCCCAGGCGGCGACCAGGGCGACCGCGCCGGTGGACCAGCCGCCGCTGACGAAGGCGCCCCGGGCGAGGCGCCGGCAGGCGTCGACCGCCTCGGCCGGGCCGACCCAGTGCACCTCGTCGAAGGCCTGGTGGGCGACGTTGCGCGGGTGGATGGAGCTGCCGAGGCCGCGCATCAGCCGGGGCCGGGCGGGCTGGCCGAAGATGGTGGAGCCGACCGAGTCGACCCCGATGATCCGCAGCCGGGGCCAGCGGCGGCGCAGCGCCTCGGCGAGCCCGGCGCTGTGGCCGCCGGTGCCGACGCTGCAGACCAGCACGTCCAGGTGGTCGAGTTCGGCGGTGATCTCCCGGGCCATCGATCGGTAACCGGCCGCGTTGTCGGGGTTGTTGTACTGGTCGGGCCAGTAGGCGTCGGGCAGCCGGTCGAGCACGTCCCGCAGCCGGGCGAGCCGGGCCGCCTGCCAGCCGCCGCGCCGGGCCGGCCGCTCGACCAGCTCCAGCCGGGCACCGTAGGAGCGCAGCAACTGCCGCATGGACGGTTCGAGTTCGCTGTCGCCGACCAGCACGACGGGGTGGCCGAGGGCCTGTCCGGCGAAGGCCAGGCCGACGCCCATGGTGCCCGAGGTGGACTCCACCACCGTGGCGCCGGGCCGCAGTTCACCGCGCGCGTGGGCGCCGCGGAGCATCGCGACGGCCGATCGGGCCTTCATGCCGCCGGCGCTCAGCCCCTCCAGCTTGGCCCAGAAGCCGGGGTGCGACCGCGGCAGCGGGGTAGTGATCCGGGCCAGCGGGGTGCCGCCGAGCAGCGGCAGCAGGGCCGGGTTGCCCAAGACCGGACGGGCCGGCGCCGCACCGGGGTCGAGCAGGGCGGTCACCGGGCCGCACCCCCGTACAGGTGGAGGATGCTGGGGCCGCCGTCGAGCCAGAAGAAGGGGTAGGGCTCGGCGCTGACGCCGGTGACCCCGTCGCCGAGCAGGCGGGGCAGGATGGAGCTGCCGGTCTGCGCGAACAGCACCAGGGGCTTGCCGGTGGCGCGGGCGTGGGCGAGCAGCGGGTCGAGGGTGCCGTTGCCGAGGGTCATGCCGGAGGCGAGGATCGCGTCGCAGTCGCCGAGGTGGGCGAGGGCGTCGGTGTGCACCGGCTCGTCCCACTCGGTGTGCCCGCCCTTGAGGTCGCACGGCAGGTAGCCGACCTCGTGCGAACGGAGCTGCTCCAGCAGGGAGTTGACGACGCCGACGACCAGGACCCGGCGGACGGCGGCGAGCGGCAGCAGCCCCACCACGGCGGAGGCGCGGACCCGCGACTTGGTGAGCGAGGAGCCCGAGGGCAGGCCGTACCGCCGGGCACCGTAGGCCGGTGCGTGCGGGAGGCAGTGGCCGAGGTAGGCGTCGAGCGCGGCGACCCGGACGGCGCCGCACGGGTGGTCGAGCAGGTCGGCGACGCTGGCGCCGACGCAGTCGGTGACCGTGTCGGCGGGCAGTTCGCCGGGCTCGACGGCGCAGGAGCCGACGGCGGCGCCGAGCCGGAGGCTGAGCACCTCGTTGCGGTACCCGCGGGCCCGGCCGCCGTGCCGCACGGCCTGCACCGTGCTGAAGGCGAGCGCGATCCGCAGCGCGGCCGGGTCGGGCCCGTACGCCCCCGTACGGGCCCGCCCGGTGATCAGGTCGAGCACGGGGAGGGTGGTGATCCCGTGGCTCGTGGTGAGGGTGCCAGCCGGGGCGGGGTCGGCGGCCCAGGTGGGCGGGGCGGTGGCGGCCAGGGTGCTCATGCGGACACCGCCGCGGCTTCGTCCCGGCGGTCGGCGGGCCCGGCCTCGGGACCGGGACCGGACTCGGGACCGGGCGCGGCCTCGGACTCGGCCTCGGACTCGGCCCCGGACGCGGGCGCGAGACGGGGGGCGAGCCCGGTGAGCAGCCGCTCGGCCGTGCGGCGCGCCCCGGCCCCGCCGGTGTCGGCGGTCATGACGTGCCCGAGGTACTCGTTGTTGCTGGTCGCGGGCCGCACCTCGCGGCCGGACCCGGCGAGCGCGAGCTCGACCACCGCCGGGTCGCGGCGCACCGTGTCCTCGCCGTCGAAGCCGTCCAGCAGGCCGGCCTGCCCGCCGCCGGGCACCAGGAAGGCGATGGCGGCGCTGGCGACCCCGGTCGGGCGGACGGCCAGGTCGGGCCGGCGGCCGAGCGCGACGTCGACGGCGGCGGCCGCCAGGTCGACCCCGGTGACCCGCCGGACCAGCTCGGTGATCCGGTTCCCGGCCGGACGCGGATTGACCTCGATCACCCGGGGTCCGGCGGCGGTGAGCTTGATCTCGGTGTGCGCGACGACCTGGTCGAGACCGAGCGCGCCGAGCGCGGCGACGGCGGTGTCGGCAGCCGCCTCGGCCTCGGCCGGGTCGAGCGCGGCCGGGAACATGTGCCCGGTCTCGACGAAGGCGGGCGCACCGCCGATGCTCTTGTCGGTGATCCCGACGACGTGCGCGACCCCGTCCGTGGACACCGTCTCGACGCTGACCTCCGGTCCGGTGAGCAGTTCCTCCAGCAGCACCGCCGGCTCCCGCCGCTGGCCGCGGGCGTTGACCGGGAAGGCGTCCAACGCCCGGATCGCCGCGAGGAGTTCCGTCTCGTCGCGGACCGCGCGGACGAACATGCCGGCGCACAGGTCGACCGGCTTGACGACGAGCGGATACCCGATCGCCCGGGCGGCGGCGCGGGCCCGTCCGGGGTCGGCGCAGAGCGCGTACGCGGGCCCGGGGACGCCGGCCTCGGCCAGCCGGCGGCGGGTGAGGTCCTTGCGGCAGGCGGCGGTGACGGCGTCGGGCGCCGGTCCGGGCAGGCCGAGCCGGCGGGCCACCAGGGCGACCTGCGGAAGGTAGTAGTCGCAGGAGGAGAGCACGCCGTCGAAGCCGAGCAGCGCGTGCAGCCGCCGTGCGTACGGCAGCAGCGCGTCGGGGTCGTTGGTGTCGGCGGTGAGCACGTTCTCGGCGGCGAGCAACGGGTGCGGGCCGTCGGCCGGAGCGCCGGCCCGCAGGTAGTGGTGCAGGTCGCGGGTGAGGAAGGTGAAGCGGTGGCCACCCTCCCCCAGCGCCCGCGGCAACAGCCTGCTCATGGAGCCGACCCAGCTCTCGATCACCAGCAGATGTGCCACGGATCTCCCTTTCGACCTTTCGACGGACTCGACAGGCAGGACCGTAACGGCATTCGTTTTCATTTTCAACGCGCCGGGGCCGCGTTTCCGTCGAAGCGTCAGATGAAAGTGGTTTTCATGTACTCTTGCCCTCGACCGCCACGCCACAGCCCCGCCGGAGTTGCCTGATGGATCGTCAGTTTCCTTACGTCGTCCGCCATGCACTCCCGAAGGACGTGCCCGGAGCGCGCCGGCTGATCCTGGACACCTTCTACCGCGAGTTCGGCTACGGCTACGTACCCGACTGGCACGCCGACGTCGTCGACCTCCAGGGGCACTACCTGGACCACCCCCGGCACGCCCTCCTGGTCGCCGTGCTGGGCGAGGAGGTGGTGGCCACCACCGCGCTGCACTCCACCGGGCCGGCCCATCCGCCGCACCCGCGCGAGCTCGTCCGGCACTTCCCGTCCGGGACCACCGCGCAGCTGGTCCGGGTCTACGTCCGGGCCGAGCACCGGCGGCACGGCCTGGCCCGGGAGCTCGTGCGCCGCGCCTGCGCGTTCGCCGCCGAGGAGGGCGGCTACCGGCGGCTCTACCTGCACACCAACACCGCGATCCCCGGCGCCGAGCCGTTCTGGCGCAGCCTCGCGGAGGAGGTCTACGACGCCCGCCCGACCGGTGAGCACGGCCCGGGGGTGGCCACCGTCCACTTCGAGATCCCGCTGCACCGGCCGGTGGCCGCGGCGGGCACGGCGGGGCACGGCGCGAGCTTCGGCGCGAGCTTCGGCGCGAGCTTCGACCGAATGTGAGGCAGGTCACATCGAGGTGCGAAATTTCCGGGGACGAATTCCCCGTTTAGCCTTCCGTAGGACTTAAGCGGGGAGTGACTCCCCACAATCGCATCCCGGGAGGAGTGCACCCGTGACCACCGTCGCCCCCCGTTCGACCCGCACCGCGGGGCCGGCCCGCGCGCCCAGACTGCGCGCGGACGCCAGCCGCAACCGTGAACGGATCGTCCTGGCGGCCCGGGACGCGTTCGTCGAGCACGGCGCGGACGCGCCGCTGGACGAAATCGCGAAGCGGGCGGGCGTCGGAAACGCTACGCTCTACCGGAACTTCCCCACCAGGACGGCGCTGATCCGCGAGGTGGCACTGCTCGTCAAGAACCGCATCGTGGCGATCGCCGAACGGGCGGCCGCCGAGGCCGCCGGCCCGTTCGACGCCCTGGAGCGGTTCGCCCACGAGACCGTCGACGAGAAGGTCGGCGCGCTCTGCCCGATGCTCACCAACCACGTCGACCCGCACGACCCCGAGCTGGCGGAGGCGCGCGAGCGTCTGCTGTCCGTCGCCGGCGGTCTGCTGGAGCGGGCACAGGCGGCGGGCGAGGCCCGGGCGGACGTCGGCCACGGCGACCTCTTCATCGCCCTCAGCCAGCTCACGCGTCCGCTGCCGGGCACCTCGTGCCACCTCCTGGACGAGTTCGTCCACCGGCACCTGCAACTGTTCCTGGACGGCATGCGGGCGCCCGCCCCTTCCGTCCTGCCCGGCCGGGCAGCGATCTTCGAGGACTTCCACGACGACCACTGACCCACCGCCACCGCGCCGGCCGACCGGCGTGACCTGACCTCCGATACGCCCTTCACCGCGGGGACACGGCTCGGCCGCCGCGGCGTGCCCACCGCTGCTGCCCGTGACCGGGCCGCGCCTCCGGCACGCCCGCACGTTCCGCCCGCACCCGCGCCCCGCGCACCTTCCGCACGCCCAGCACCTTCCGCACCTCTCGCACCGAAGTGAGTACCTCCATGCCGCAAACCGACGCCCAACCCGCCCTCCAGCCTGATCCGAGGCGCTGGAAGGCCCTCATATTCATCGGCCTCGCGCAGCTGATGGTCGTCCTCGACGCCACCATCGTGAACATCGCGCTGCCGTCCGCGCAGAAGGACCTCGGCATCACCGACGGCAACCGCCAGTGGGTGATCACCGCGTACGCGCTCGCCTTCGGCGGTCTGCTGCTCTTCGGCGGCCGGGTGGCCGACCTGTGGGGGCGCAAGCGGGCCTTCGTGGTCGGCCTGACCGGCTTCGCGCTGGCCTCCGCGCTGGGCGGCGCCGCCGCCAACACCGCGATGCTGCTCGGCGCGCGCGCCCTGCAGGGCGTCTTCGGTGCGCTGCTGGCCCCCGCCGCGCTCTCGCTGCTGGCCGTGATGTTCACCGAGGCCAAGGAGCGCGCCAAGGCGTTCGGCATCTACGGTGCGATCGCCGGCGGTGGCGGTGCGATCGGTCTGATCCTCGGCGGCCTGCTGACCGAGTACATGAACTGGCGCTGGACCTTCTTCGTCAACATCCCGTTCGCCGTGATCGCCGCCGTCGGCGCGGTCATGGTGATCCGCGAGCCGGCCGTCGGCCGCAACCGCAACCGCCTCGACATCCCGGGCGTGCTGCTGGTCACCACCGGTCTGGTCTCGCTGGTCTACGCCTTCACCCGGGCCGAGTCGGACGGCTGGAGCTCGGGCGTGACCATCGGCCTGTTCGTCGCCGCCGCCGTGCTGCTGGCCGCGTTCGTCGTGGTCGAGCAGAAGGTCAAGGCGCCGCTGCTGCCGCTGCGCGTCGTGCTGGACCGCAACCGCGGTGGCGTCTACCTTGCGCTGGGCATGGCCGTGATCGGCATGTTCGGTCTCTTCCTGTTCCTGACCTACTACCTGCAGATCGTGCTCGACTACAGCCCGGTCCTGACCGGCGTGGCCTTCCTGCCCATGGTGGCGGGCATGATCACCGGCTCGACCCAGATCGGCGCCCGGCTGATGACCCGCGTCCCGGCGCGGTTCCTGATGGCGCCCGGCTTCCTGGTCGCCTCGCTCGGCATGCTCATCCTGACCCAGATCGACCTGGACAGCTCCTACCCGGCGCTGATCCTGCCCGGCCTGGTCCTGATGGGCCTGGGCATGGGCACCGCGTTCATGCCGGCCATGAGCCTGGCCACGCACGGCGTCCAGCCGCGCGACGCGGGTGTGGCGTCCGCCATGGTCAACACCTCGCAGCAGGTCGGCGGCGCCATCGGCACCGCGCTGCTGAACACCATCGCGGCCAGCGCCACCACCACCTGGCTGGCGGCCCACGCGGCTTCCGCCACCACCCCGGCCGCCGCGCAGGCGGTGCAGTTCCAGGGCATGGTGCACGGCTTCTCCACCGCGATCTGGTGGTCCTTCGGCATCCTGGTGCTGGCGTCCGTGGCCGCGTTCACCCTGGTCAACGCCGGTCGCCCCGGCTCCGGCGAGGGCGCGGCGGCCGACGCGTCGGCCGCCGACGAGGTCCCGGTGCTGGTGCACTGACCCCTGCGGAGTGCGCGACGGTGCGCCACGGCCCGTCCGGTGTCTTCACGACACCGGGCGGGCCGTTCGCCGTTTCCGGGACCGGTAAGAACCGCGGCGGGAACGCGGCGGGAACGCGGCGAGGACCCCGGTGAGCACCCCCGATGGAAATGGGGAATGATCCCCGCTTATTCTGGTCGGGCTTCGAAGCGGGGACGACTCCCCGCTTCACTCCGACCGAGGTGCGTGGACATGACCCGGAATCAGGGAACCGGCGGCGGACGCGGGCAACGCGCCGCCGACTGGACCGACGGCCGGCTGGGGATCTACACCCTGGCCAGGGCCAACCTGCGGAAGATCTTCCCGGACCACTGGTCCTTCATGCTGGGCGAGATCTGCCTCTACACCTTCCTCATCATCATCCTGACCGGCGTCTGGCTGACGCTGTTCTTCAAGCCGAGCATGGGCGAGATCGTCTACGACGGCTCGTACGTGCCGCTCAAGGGCGTGCCGATGTCCGAGGCCTACGCCTCGACGGTCGACATCAGCTTCGAGGTGCGCGGCGGCCTGCTGATCCGCCAGATCCACCACTGGGCGGCGCTCGTCTTCATCGCGGCGATGTTCGTCCACATGATGCGGGTCTTCTTCACCGGCGCGTTCCGCAAGCCCCGCGAGATCAACTGGCTGTTCGGCTTCCTGCTGCTCTTCCTCGGCATGCTGGACGGCTTCTTCGGCTACTCGCTGCCGGACGACCTGCTGTCGGGCACCGGCATCCGCTTCGTCGAGGGCGCGATCCTCGCCGTCCCGCTGGTCGGCACCTACATCCAGATGTTCCTGTTCGGGGGCGAGTTCCCCGGCACCGACATCGTGCCGCGGTTCTTCACCATCCACGTACTGCTGATCCCGGGCATCATGCTCGGCCTGCTGGTGGCGCACCTGATCCTGGTCTTCCACCACAAGCACACCCAGTGGGCGGGACCCGGCCGGACGGAGAAGAACGTCGTCGGCATGCCGCTGATGCCGGTCTACATGGCCAAGGCCGGTGGCTTCTTCTTCCTGGTGTTCGGCCTGATCGCCACCGTCTCGGCGCTCGCCACGATCAATCCGATCTGGGCGTACGGCCCGTACCGCCCCGACCAGGTGTCCACCGACGCCCAGCCCGACTGGTACATGGGCTTCGCCGAAGGGCTCGTCCGGGTGATGCCCGGCTGGGAGGTCGGTCTGTGGGGCCACACCCTGAACCTCGGCGTGCTGGTCCCGTTCACGCTCTTCCCGCTCGTCCTCGGCGCGATCGCCGTCCACCCCTTCGTGGAGGCCTGGGCGACGAACGACCGGCGCGAACGCCACCTGCTGGACCGCCCGCGCAACGCCCCCGTCCGCACGGCACTCGGCGCGGCCTGGATCTCGCTCTACCTGGTGACGCTGGCCGGCGGCGGCAACGACCTCATCGCCACCCATCTGCACCTGTCGCTCAACACCATCACCTACGCCGTCCGGGTGGGATTCTTCGTCGTGCCGGTGGCCGTCTTCGTGATCACCAAGCGCTGGTGCCTGGGCCTGCAGCGGCGGGACAAGGAGAAGGTGCTGCACGGCCGTGAGACCGGCGTCATCAAGCGGCTGCCGCACGGCGAGTTCGTGGAGGTGCACGCCCCGCTCGCGCCGGCCGAACTGCACCGGCTCACCGCGCACGAGCAACCGCGAGCCCTCGAACTGCCCGCCGCCGTGGACGACAATGGAGTGGCCCACCCGGCCGGGGTCCTTGACCGCGCCCGTGCGAGGCTGTCCCGTGGGTTCCACGGAGAGGGCGCCGGGATCGCCAAGGCGACCGCCGAGGAGTTCCACCGGGCCACCGCGCACCACCCGACTGCCGCACAGCACCCGTCCGCCGTACAGCACGCCGTCACCGAGCACCACGAGAACGGCGGCGGGCGCGGCCACTGAGGCCGCGCGCCGCCCGCGACCACCCGCCGCAACGGAGAGGGAGGACACCGTGCACGACCGTACCGACCAGCTGGCCGACAGCAGATACCTCCTGCTCACCACCTTCGGCGAGGACGGCCGCCAGGTCCGCTCGCAGAGCTGGGTCGTGGCCGACGGCACGGCGCTCGGCATCTGGACGCCCGCCCACTCCGGCGAGGCCGAGCGGATCCGCCGCCACCCCAAGGTCCTGGTCGGCCCGTGCGACGCACACGGGCGGCCGACCGGGCGTCAGCTCCCGGCCCGGGCCGCCGTCTGCGACGCGGACGACACCGCCCGCTACCGCGCCTCGCTGATCAACAAGTACGGGCTGACGGCGTTCCTGGCGCTGGCCCGCAGCCGGATGCGGCTCGGGCTGGCCGGGACGATCGGCATCCGGATCACGCTCAACGAGCTGGAGCAGCGGCTGATCGGGCCGGAGTGGCCGGTGCCGACCACGTACTGCCCGAACTGAGCCGCCCTGAGCTGCCCCGGGCAGCCCCGACTCACCGGGCCGGGGGCCTCGCCGTCCCGCGCCGCGGCCGGCTCAGGCGGCGTCGCCGCCCGCGTCGTCGTCCGGCGCCCGGGCCAGGTCCCCCGGCTCGCAGGCCTCCCGGCCGGTCCCGGCGTGCACCACCTTGACCGCGCGGCCGGGACCGCCCGGCACCACCCGCTGCTCCCGGCCGCAGCGCGGGCAGATCAGCGGGATGCGCGACCGGGGGGCGCCCGGGCCGGCGGCGGCGTCCGGCTGGTTCACGACAGCGGGTGGGTCGGGACCGGGCTGACCTCCTGGATCTCGCCGTGGGCCTTGGTGAGCAGCTGCGAGGCGAGGTCGTTGAGCGCCCGTGCGGCCGCGATCTCCTCGCCCACCCTCAGCTGTTCCGGGTCGGAGGGGTGGCGGCTGGTGTAGCCGTGGGCGCGCAGCTCGGTCCCGTCCCCCAGACGCAGCAGGGCGGCGGCGGCCGTCCGCGGCCCCTCCTCGCGGAATTCCATCTCGATGTGCCAACCGACAAGAGTCTGCATGGCGGATCACCTCCGGCGGTCGCTTCTCGTCCGGTTACTCCTCCAGGGTGCGCCGTCCCCCCGGTGAACACCAGAGCAGACGGCCGGGGCGGCGCCCGGGGGACCGTTGAACGCGTTCAAGGAGCCACCGGCGGGGTGGGTCGGGCAGGGACGGTGAGGAGGAGGGTGCCGGTGTCGAGGGTGCGGACCTCGAAGTGGGCGATGGTGGTGGGCGGGTAGGCGGTGCCGCCGGTGGTGTGGAGCGGGGCGGCGGGGGCGTAGCCGGTGGCGGGGACGTTCCAGGTGGTCACCGTCTGGTGGCCGCCGGTGGCGGAGACCGCGACCAGGTCACAGGTCAACGGGCCCTGGACGCCGGACAGTTCGAGCGTGACCCGGCTGCCCCAAGGCGCGGGGTCCACACCGACCACGGCCTGGGCGCCGGTCGCCGGGTCCGTCGCGGTGAACCGGTGGGCGGCCGCGGTGGCGACCACGCCGGGCGCGGAGTCGGCGGTGATCACGGCGGCGGTCACCGCGGGGCCGGCGATCGTCAGCGCCGCCGCCGCGGCGACCAGCGCCAGCCTCCGGACGCGCCCGCGCCGCCGACGCGCCCGGACCTCCTCCATCAGCCGGTCGAGCAGCGCCGGGCCGGGCTGCGGCGCGGGGTCGACCGGGTCGGCGGCGGCCGCGTAGTCGCCGAGCAGCGCCTCGACCGGGCCCAGTTCGGCCAGTTGCCCGGCGCACTGCGGGCAGCCGGCGGCCAGGTGGGCGGCGAAGGCGGCACGTTCGGCCGGGTCCAGGACGCCGAGGACGTAGGCGCCGACGTCGAGGTGCACGGTCCGCGCGGGATCGGGTTCGGACGGTGTCACGATGTCACTCCCCGTTCCTCCAGCGCGAGCCTGAGCGCGCGCAGCGCGTAGAAGACCCGCGAGCGCACGGTGCCCGCGGGGATGCCGAGTTCGACGGCCGCCTCGTTGGCGGTGCGGCCCTTGAAGTAGGTCTCGACGATGACCGCACGGTGCGCGGCCGAGAGGTCGCCGAGTGCGTCGGCGACCGTCATCATCCGCAGCGCCCGGTCGAGTTCGTCCTCGGCCGGCAGCAACTCCAGGGGGCCGGCGTCGACTTCGCGCGGGCGGGCGAGTTCGGCACGGTGCTCGTCGATGACGATCCGGCGGGCGACGGTGGCGAGCCAGGGCCGCAGCGACCCGGCCGCCGGGTCCAGCCGGTGGAGGTTCCGCCAGGCGCGCAGCAGCGTCTCCTGCACGACGTCCTCGGCGCGCCGGCGGTCGCCGGCGACGAGGTGGAGGACGAAGCCGAACAGCGGCCCGGCGTGCTCCTGGTAGAGCGCGCGCATCAGCTCCTCGTCCGGTGCCGGCGCGCCCCGGACGACCGGGCGGCCGTCACCGGGAGGCTCCTCGGTCACCATCACATCCTCGCGCACGCGTGCCTCCGGGTCGAGCGCCGTCGTCGAGCGCCGACCGGCGCCAACGGGCGTCATCGGACATCATCGGACGTCGTCACGGACGGCCGGCTCAGTAGCCGGAGCCGCCGCTGCCGCCACTGCCGCTCATGCCGGCCCGGTCGCCGGTGGGGGTCGCCGCGAACCAGATGCCGTCGACGCCCTGCCCCTTGGTGTCACCGGGCTTCTGGTCGGGCGCGTAGCGGTAGAGCGGCCGGCCGGCCAGGGTGACCTGCTTGCTGCCGTCGGCGCGGGTGACGGTGCCGACCAGCTTGGCGTCGATGCCGCTGACCGGCACCGTGGTGCCGGTGGCCGGGACGGGCGGCCACAGCGCCGCGCAGCTGCCGTTGCAGGTGGCGGTGGGCGGGTTGGCGCTGTCGTGGTCGAAGCGGTAGAGCGTGAAGCCGGCGCTGTCGGTGACGATGGTGCCGAGGTGTGGGTCGTCGGTGGTCTTCAGGGTGGTCGCGGTCGTGCCCGGCGAGGCCGGGGCGCTGGACGCGGCGGGCGGGCTGGCGGGCGCCGAGCTGCTGCTGGAGCCGGACGAGCCGCAGCCCGCCACCAGGGCGGCCGCGGCCAGCCCGCCCGCGGCGAGCACGGCGAGCCGTCCCTGACGGCGGCCGAGTCGCCGACCCCGTCCGCTGGTGTGATCATCGGTCGAGCCGTCGGTGCGGTGGGTGGTGCGCATGGTGACCGCTCCCCGGTCGATGGGGGTGCACGTCGGTGCCGGACACCCTCCGGTACGGACGGGAGCCGCCGTCCGCTCAACGGGCGACCCGGTCGGGTCCCCGGAATAGCGCGCGGGCAGCAGCCGTTGTGGGGGGCACATGGCCTTGACCGCCACCACCGGAAGGGCAGGAACCGCGACATGAGCAGCACGGTCGAGCTGACCAAGGAGAACTTCGACGAGATCGTCCCCGGACCGGACGGCAAGGATTTCGTCTTCATCGACTTCTGGGCGGGCTGGTGCGGCCCGTGCCGCCAGTTCGCGCCGGTCTACGAGAAGGCCGCCGAGCGCCACCCCGACCTGGTCTTCGCCAAGGTGGACACCGAGGCGCAGCAGGAGCTGGCGGCGGCCTTCGGCATCCAGTCGATCCCCACGCTGGCGATCATCCGTGAGGGCGTGCTCGTCTTCTCCCAGGCGGGCGCGCTGCCCGAGCCGGTGTTCGAGGACCTGATCGGCCAGGCCCGCGGGCTGGACATGGCCGAGGTCAAGCGGAAGGTCGCGGCGGAGCAGGACGGCGGCCCCCGGGAGGCGTGACGCCCGGCCGCTCGACCGGCCCGTCCGTCACGGCGAGCCCCGGGGTGGTTCCTCCACCCGCGGGGCTCGCCGCCGTGCGTTCGGGCGCGGCGGTCAGTCCTCGCTCCAGGCGGTGAGACGGGCCGCGAGCGCACGCAGTTCGTCCCGCAGGGCGTCGGGGCGGCGCACGGTGAAGGGCCAGCCGAGGCCGGCCAGCATCACGGCCATGCCGTCGAGCCGCTCGGCCCGCGCGTGGAACAGGACGCGCCCGTCCTCGGTCCCGGTGAGCGTGCCGGCGGTGGGCGGGATGCGGTGCCGGGCCTCGGCGAGGGTGGTCGTGAGGACCACCTCGACCTCGTGCGTCCACGGCACCGAGGCGAGCGACTCCAGCACCCGCTGCACCGGGTCGACACCGGCCGGCGGTTCGAAGCCGGTCTCCCGCTGGTCGACCGAACGGATCCGGTCCAGCCGGAAGGTCCGCTGCTCGCCGCTGCGGTGGTCCAGACCCGTGGTGTACCAGCGGCCCGAGTGGAAGACCAGCCCGTACGGGTCGAACTCGCGCTCGCTGGGCGCGCCCGCGCGGTCCCGGTAGTCGAGCCGGACGCGGCGCCGGCGGCGGGCCGCCTCGGCGAGCGCGAAGAGCGCGGCGGCGGCCGGGCTGGGGCCGGCGGTGGGCGCGGCGGTCAGGCCGAGGGTCTGCTCGACGGCCTCGACCCGCTCGCGCAGCTGCGGCGGCAGCACCCGCTGGATCTTGGCGAGCGCCGACTCGCCGGCCTGCTCCCCCACCGACAGCCCGGACCGCCGGCCGGCCAGCAGACCGAGGACGACGGAGGCGGCCTCGTCCCCGGTGAGCATCAGCGGCGGCAGCCGGTACCCCGGCATCAGCCGGTAGCCGCCGTAGCGGCCCCGCTCGGCCCGGACGGGGATGCCGAGTTCGGCGAGCCGGGCCGCGTACCGGCGCACGGTGCGGACGTCGACCTCCAGCCGCGCGGCGAGTTCGGCGCCGGTCAGGCCGGGTCGGGCCTGGAGCAGTTCGAGCAGGGCGAGGACACGGCTGACCGGGTGTTCCACGGGTCCTGTGCTCCTCGGGGCGGCTGGGGTTCGCCCGGAAGAGGGTCGACCGCATCGATGGATCGGTCGACGAGCCGATTAATCCGGTCGAGTTCTGTCCTGATGCGATTCTAGGCTCGGAGTCGACGACGGGCAGCCGGGCGTGGCTCCCGGTCGCTCCGTTCCCGGTTCGCCCCGTCCCCGACCGCGCGGCCCGGTACCCAGGACACGAAACTCCAGGAGAGGACCCTCCCCCCATGAGCACCTTCGTACTCGTTCCCGGTTTCTGGCTCGGCGGCTGGGCGTGGGACGCGGTGGCCGAACCGCTGCGCGCCGCCGGCCACACCGTGCACGCGGTGACCCTGCCCGGGCTCGCCGAACGGGCCGACGAGGCCTCGCCCGAGACCGGTGTGTCGGCCCACGTCGACGACCTGGTCGACCTGCTGGTCCGCGAGGACCTCCGGGACGTGGTCCTGGTCGCGCACAGCGGCGGCACCCTCGCCGTGAGCGGCGCGGCCGACCGGGTACCGGAGCGGATCCGCCGGGTGGTGTGGGTCGACTCCGGCCCGATGGCCGGCGGCGTCGCGATCGCCGACCTCTGGGACCCGGCCTACCGCGCCGCGCTGGAGGCCTCACTGGTCGACGGCTGGCGGGTGCCGCTGCCCTCCTGGGAGGTGCTGGCCTCGGGCGGCGCCGACGTGGCCGGGGTGGACGAGGCCGGTCTCGCCCGGTTCCGCGCGCTGGCGACCGACCAGCCGGGCCGTACGCTCCGCGAGCCGTTGCGGCTGACCGGCGGTGCCGACAAGCTGCCGAAGGCCCTGGTCTCCTGCTCGATCCCGCTGGCGCAGGTCCGGGAGATGATCGCCGCCGGGCACCCGTACTTCGCGGCGCTCGGCGGGGCGGAGTGGGAGCTGCGCGAGCTGCCGACCGGGCACTGGCCGATGTTCTCCCGGCCGGCCGAAACGGCGGCGGTGCTGGCGGAGTTGGCGCAGGCCGAGTAGCGCGGGCCACGGCCGGGGCAACGGGCGGGCACCCGGCGGACGACGGACGGGGCGACGGTACGGTGATGCCGGCCGCCGCCTCGCCCGCGTGTTCGGCCGCGCACCGCGGGCGGGGCGGCGCAGGATGGGCACGGCACCACGGCACACCCGCGAGAGCACGGAGGAACACGGATGACCGCCCCCCAGTCCACCGCCCCCGAGGAGTACGACGTCATTGTGATCGGCGCGGGTCCGACCGGCGAGAACGTCGCCGACCGGACGGCCGCCGCCGGGCTGCGCACCGTGATCGTGGAGAGCGAACTGGTCGGCGGCGAGTGCTCCTACTGGGCCTGCATGCCGAGCAAGGCACTACTGCGCCCGGTGGCCGCGCTGGCCGACGCCCGCGCGGTGGCCGGCTCCCGGGAGGCGGTCGGCAAGGGTGCCCTGGACCCGGCCGCGGTGCTCGCCCGGCGTGACGCGTTCACCTCGCACTGGCAGGACGACGGCCAGGTGCGGTGGCTCCGCGACACCGGCATCGACCTGGTCCGCGGCCACGGCCGGCTGGCCGGCGAGCGGCAGGTGACGGTCGAGGCGGAGGACGGCAGCGAACGGGTCCTGGTGGCCCGGCACGCGGTGGCGGTCTGCACCGGCAGCCGGCCGGTGCTGCCGCAGGGCGTCCCCGGGCTGGCCGACGCGCGCCCGTGGACCAACCGGGAGGCGACCGGCTCGCCGACGGTCCCCGGGCGGCTGGCGGTGGTCGGCGGCGGCGTGGTCGGCGTGGAGCTGGCCACCGCCTGGCGGGCGCTCGGCTCGGAGGTGGTGCTGCTGGTCCGCGGGAGCGGACTGCTGCCCCGGATGGAGCCGTTCGCCGGCGAGCTGGTGGCGGAGGGCCTGCGGGCGGCCGGGGTGGACCTCCGGTTCGGGACGGAGGTCGCCGCGCTGGAGCGACCGGCGGCGGACGGCGGGCCCTCCGAGGTCACCCTGGTGCTGGGCGACGGCGAGCGGCTGACCGTGGACGAGGTGCTGTACGCCACCGGGCGCGCCCCGCGCACCGCGGACATCGGCCTGGAGCAGGTCGGCCTGCACCCCGGCGGCTGGCTCGACGTGGACGACAGCTGCACCGTGCTCGGGGTCGACGGTGGCTGGCTGTACGCGGCCGGGGACGTCAACCACCGGGCGCTGCTCACCCACCAGGGCAAGTACCAGGCGCGGATCACCGGCGCGGCGATCGTCGCGCGCGCCCAGGGGCGTTCGCTGGACACCGCTCGCTGGGGCACGCACGCCGCGTCCGCCGACAGCGCGGGTGCGCCCCAGGTGGTCTTCACGCACCCGGAGGTCGCGGCCGTCGGCCTGACCCTGGACGCCGCCGAGCGGGCCGGACTTCGGGTCAAGGCCATCGACCACGATCTCGGCGCGGTCGCCGGTGCCTCGCTCTACGGCGACGACTACCGGGGCCGGGCCCGGGCGGTGTTCGACCTGGACCGGGAGGTGCTGGTCGGCGTGTCGTTCGTCGGGCCGGGCGTCTCCGAGCTGCTGCACTCGGCGACCGTCGCGGTGGTCGGCGAGGTGCCGATCGACCGGCTCTGGCACGCGGTGCCCGCCTATCCGACGATCAGCGAGGTCTGGCTGCGGCTGCTGGAGGGCTGCCGGGGCTGACCGCCGCCAGGGCGGGGCCGCCCCCGGCCCCGCCCTGCTCGCCCTGCTCACCCGCACCGGCCCGGCGGCCCGGCGCGACCCGGCGCGGCGAGATGTGGCGGACGTCCGACGGCGGGACACTGGCCCGGGGAGGGTGTCCGGGCGGGGCCGTTTCGCCGAGCAGGTGGTGTGTGGCAATGAGCGAAGTGCTGTTGGCCGTCGGAACCGAGAAGGGCCTCTTCCTCGGACGCAGCCGCGACCGGTTGGACTGGGAGTTCAGCGGGCCGCACTTCCGGATGAACGCGATCTACTCCGTCGCGATCGACCGCCGGGACCGCGCGGACGGCGGGCCCCGGCAGGACGGCGGTGTCCGGCTGTTGGTGGGCGCCGACAGCAGCCACTGGGGGCCGTCGGTCTGGCGCTCGGACGACCTCGGCGCGAGCTGGTTCGAGCCGTCCACACCCGCGATCCGCTTCCCCGAGCACACCGGCGCCGCGCTCACCCGGGTCTGGCAGCTCCAGCCGGCCGGACCCGAGGCCCCCGGTGTGGTCTACGCGGGCACCGAGCCCGCCGCGCTGTTCCGCTCCGAGGACGGCGGCGAGAACTTCGCGCTGGTGGAAGCCCTCTGGGAGCACCCGCAGCGCAGCGAGTGGGGCGCCGGGTACGGCGGCCAGGGCCTGCACACGATCCTCACCGACCCGCGCGACCCTCAGCGGCTGCTGATCGCCGTCTCCAGCGGCGGCGTCTACCGCAGCAAGGACGGCGGCGGCAGCTGGCAGCCGTCCAACTCCGGCCTGCGGGCCGAGTTCCTGCCGGAGGAGAGCCAGTACCCCGAGTTCGGCCAGTGCGTGCACAAGATCGCCCGGGACGCCGTCAACCCGGACCGGCTCTACCTGCAGAACCACGGCGGCGTCTACCGCAGCGACGACGGCGGCGCGAGCTGGCGCTCGATCGCCGACGGGCTGCCCGCCGACTTCGGCTTCGCGATCGCCGCCCACCCGCGCCGCGCCGACACCGCGTACGTGTTCCCGCTCGGCGGCGCCGACGACCGGATCCCGCCCGGGCGCCGCTGCCGGGTCTTCCGCACCAACGACGCCGGGGAGAGCTGGCAGGCGCTCGCCGAGGGCCTGCCGGGCGAGGACCACTACGGCATCGTGCTGCGCGACGCGCTGCGCACCGACGACGTCGAGCCGGCCGGCATCTACTTCGGCAACCGGACCGGTGACGTCTACGCGAGCCACGACGAGGGCGAGCACTGGGCGTTGCTGGTCTCCCACCTGCCGGACGTGCTCTGCGTCCGGGCAGCCGTGATCGCGGACTGACGCGCCGTCGGGGGCGGGGGGCGGACCGGGCCGTCGGGATCAGGTGTCGTACTCGCCGTCCCACGGGGCGTGGAAGCCGAGGTTGTCGGGGTAGAGCTCGGCCCAGTCGTCCTCCGTCGCGTCCTCGCCGTGCCGTTCGACGACCAGGCCGAAGAGGCAGCCGTCGACGTGCAGCGCGAAGGGCGCGACCGCGATGTCCCCGAACTCCCGCTCCGGCAGGGCCGCCAGCCACTCCCCCAGCAGCTCGGCGGCGGCGTTGGCGACACCGGGGACCTCGCCGGGCACCGCCTCGATCCGGGAGTCCAGGTGGCGCCCGGCGTCGTCGAACCGGTGCAGTACGGCGAAGCAGCCGCCGCCCTCGCGGTTCACCGCCCCCTCCGGGACGGCGTAGGTGACGGAGGCGAAGAACTGGCCGCCCCGGAAGCGGCCGATGGTGTCGGTGCGGTAGCCGGGCTCGTGGACGATCGGGATGACCTCGGGGACGCTCATACCGGAACGGTAGGCGCCGCCACCGACACCCCGGGCCGGCTCAGCGCAGGGTGCGGAAGAACGCCCGGACATCCGCCACCAGGGCCTCCGGTGCCTGGAGCGAGGCGAAGTGGCCGCCGGTGTCGTGGACGGTCCAGCGGGTCACCCGGTTGGACAGCTCGGCCAGGGTGCGGATCGCCCGGTCACCGTGGAACAGCGCCACCCCGGTGGGCACGCCCGAGGGCGCCGGGCGGCCCCAGCCGTCGGCCGCGATCTCGCGGTAGAGGCGGGCGGCCGAGCCGGCGGTACCGGTCAGCCAGAAGGCGGTGACGTCGGTCAGCACGGCGTCCCACGAGGGCAGGGTCTGGCCGGTCGCCTCCGGGTCGTGGTCGACGAAGAATTCGAGGTTCCAGGCGAGTTGGCCGACCGGCGAGTCGTTGAGCGCGTAGGCCACCGTCTGCGGCCGGGTGGACATCTGCGTCGCGTAGCCGGAGTGCGCCTGCCACCACCGGGCGTTGGCCTCGGCCTTGGCCCGCTCGTCGGCGGAGAGCAGGGCGGACTCGGCGGCGGAGAGCGGGGCCGAGGCGCTCGGCGGCGCGTTGAGGTGGACGCCGATCACCTCCTCGGGCGCCACCCGGCCGAGTTCGGGCGAGACGATGGCGCCGAAGTCGCCGCCCTGCGCGCCGAACCGGCGGTAGCCGAGCCGGCGCATCAGTTCGGCCCAGGCGGCGGCGGTCCGACGGGTGCCCCAGCCCGGTGCGGTGGTCGGCCCGGAGTGGGCGAAGCCGGGCAGCGAGGGCGCGACGACGTGGAAGGCGTCGGCCGGATCGCCGCCGTGCGCCCGGGGGTCGGTGAGCGGGCCGAGGACGGGGGCGAAGTCGTGGACGGTGCTGGGCCAGCCGTGGGTGAGGATCAGCGGGACGGCGTCCGGCTCGGGCGAGCGGACGTGCAGGAAGTGCACGTTCTGCCCGTCGATCGTGGTGGTGAACTGGGGGAAGGCGTTGAGTGCCGCCTCGTGCGCGCGCCAGTCGTAGCCGTCCGCCCAGTACCCGGCCAGCTCGCGCAGGTACGGTGCGGCGACCCCGTAGGACCAGCCGGCCCCCGGCAGTTCGTCCGGCCAGCGGGTGCGGGCGATCCGCAGGCGCAGCTCGTCCAGTTCGCCCTGCGGAACGGCGAGCCGGAAGGGGAGGACGGCTTCCTCGTCGTTGATCATGCGGCGACGGTAGGCGGCGACTAGGTCAGCCGGCGTCCTACATGGTCCTGGTCGGTCCTGCTCCGTCCTGCTCGGTCCTGTGCGGCCAAACCGGTTGATCGGAACGGATCGTTCACCGAGCATGACAGGTGAAGAGGCACACCGAGGGGCGTGCCGACGGGCGAGGATCGGACGAGCGGCGTGGCGGAGACGGAGACCGACTGGCAGTACGGCTACGGGGCGGACGGCGTCGTCCTGGTGCGGTACGGGCTCGGGGAGCGGGAGGGGCGCCCCTGGGCCGACCAGCTGGAGGTGGTCGACCCGCGCGGCGACCTGGCCGCCCAGGTCGGGTACGTGCGGGCGGAGATGGCGGGCTGGGTGGTCTCCGGACCGGTCGAGCTCGGTCAGGAGCTGGTGCGGCAGGGCGCCTCGGTGCTGCGCCACGGCCACACCATGCACCGCGGGCTCACCGGCACCCCGCCCGCCGAGGGCTGGGAGGCCTGGGCCCGGACACCGCTGCGGGACGGGTTCCGGAGCGTGCCGTGCGACCGCCCGGCCGAGGCGCTGGTCGCGGCCTCACTGGCCGCCTTCGGCCCCGGCCACCCCGACCACCGCCCGGCGGAGGCGGACAGCGACCAGCCCGCGGTGCAGCGGCTCGCCGAACTGCTCGCCGGCGAGATCATAGGGTCGCTGCTGCCCGTCAGCGCCCTGGTCGTGGACGAGGCCGACCGGGTGGTGGCCGGAGCCGTCCTGACCGACTGGGACGGGCTGCCCTGGATCGCCCATGTGTTCCGCGATCCGGCGCTCGGCTACCCCGGCCTCGGCCGCGACCTGCTGCGGCGTGTCCTCGCGGACCTCGTCGCCGAGGGCCGGACCGAGATCGGGCTGGCGGTGACCGAGGGCAACCGGGCCCGGCGGCTCTACGAGGAGATGGGTTTCACGGTGACCCGCAGCTCGCTGACGGTCATCGTCCCCTGAATCCTGCGGCCCGAGGCCCGGGGCCCGCAGCCCGGCCCGAGCCACGCGGTGTCGGCCGCCGCCGTCCTGGAGCCGGCCCTCAGGGGTGGGCCAGCTCCAGGACGGCTATCCCGGCCAGGACGGTCGCGCTCGCCGCCATCCGCAGCCGCCCGAGGCGTTCGCGGAAGACCACGGTGGCGATCAGCGCGGCGATCACGATGCTGGTCTCGCGCAGCGCGGCGATCGTCGCGAGGTTCCCCCGGGACTGCGCCCAGACCACCAGCCCGTAGGCGGTCAGCGACAGCACCCCGCCGACCAGCCCCAACGGGACCGCCGGACCGGCCCCGGCCAGCAGGCCCCGGCCCCGGCGCGCCCAGGCGATCAGCGCCAGCACCGGCCCCTGGAGCAGGAACAGCCAGGCGACGTAACCGCCGACCGTGCCCGCGTGCCGCACGCCGCCGCCGTCCGCCACGGTGTACGCGGCGATCATCACCCCGGTGCCGGCCGCCGCCATGAGCGCGGGCAGCTGGGCCCGGCCCGGTATCCCGCGGGCGAAGGCCAGTCCGGCCAGTCCGCAGGAGATCACGGCCACGCCGAGCAGTTCCCCGGTGCCGAGCCGGTCGCCGAGGAGGGTGACCGACAGCACCGCCACCAGCAGGGGCGCCGAACCGCGGGCGATCGGGTACATCTGCCCGAAGTCCCCCAGCTGGTAGGCGCGCAGCAGGAGCAGCTGGGAGACCACCTGGAGCACCACCGAGGTGATCAGGTACGGCCAGGCCGCGGCCGCCGGGAGCGGATTGAGCACCACCAGGACCAGCGCGCAGGCGGTGTACGCGAGGTTGATCAGCGCGAAGCCGACCAGCTTGTCCTGGATCCGGTGCGCCAGCCCGTTCCAGACCGCGTGCAGCACGGCGGCGGTCAGGACGGCCACGGGGACGGCGGCGGGGACGGCGGCAGGCATGACGGGACTCCCCTCCGATGGGCGGCCGAGGGACCGGCGGATCGCCACCCTCGGAATCGGATTCCACGATACACTCCATCCATGGAAGAGCATTCCGATTTTTCCCCGCTGGAGTCCCAGCTGGCCGCGCACATCCGCGCCCGGCTCGGCGACCTGCGCGGCAGCGAGGCGCGGGTCGCCCAGGTGGTCCTGGCCCGGGGCGCCGACCTGGTCGGCCTCAGCGTGAGCGACGTCGCCGAACTGGCCGGGACGGCGCCCTCCTCGGTGGTCCGCGCCTGCCAGCGGCTCGGCTTCCGGGGCTACCAGGAGCTGAAGATCGCCGCCGTCCGGCAGGCCCCGGCCCCCGGGCCCGACCCCGCCGACACCCGGGACCCGGCCGCCCGGGCGCTCGCCGAAACCGTGCGCGCCGCCCGCGAGGCGCTCGACGGGATCGCCACCACGCTCACCCCCGACCGGCTGCGGGCCGCGGCCGAGGCGCTGAACACCGCCGACCACGTGCTGGTCCTCGGCGCGGGCCTGTCCGGCGCGGTGGTCGTGGACGCCGCGTACCGGCTGAGCGCGCTGGGCCTGCGCACCGACTCCCCCGCCGACCCGATCACCGCCCAGCTGGCCGCCGCCCAACTGCCGCCCACCGCCGCCTGCCTGGCCGTCAGCCACACCGGCGCCACCCGCACCGTGGTCGACGCGGTCCGCCTCGCCCGGGACAACGGCGCCACCGTGATCGCCCTCACCAGCTACGCCCGCTCCCCGCTCGCCGACGCCGCCACCCACACCCTGGTCGCCGGCGGCCAGGACCTCGTCTTCGGCCTGGAGACCACCGCCAGCCGGATCGCCCACCTGACGGTGGTGGACGCCCTCACCCAGACCCTGCTCGCCCTGCGCGGCGAACCGGCCGAACGCGCCCTGCGGTTGTCCGCGGACGTGACGGCCGACCACGCGTACTGACGGAGCGTCAACGTGGCCGGAAGGCCGGAAGCACCCTTCCCTTCCGCCGCGACACCCCACCGTGCGGCCACTGTGCGGCCATCGCACCGGCGCCGCACCGCCACCGCACCGGCGCCGCGCCACCCGTCCATCCGGTGAAATGGCCGTGAGGACGGTCGGTGGCGGTGTGTAGGCTCGCGGTCATGGCAAGGGTGACGCGGGACGACGTGGCGAGGGCGGCGGGAACGTCGACTGCGGTCGTGAGTTATGTGATCAACGATGGGCCGCGCCCGGTGGCGGCCGCGACGCGGGCCCGGGTGCTCGCCGTCGTCGAGGAGCTGGGGTACCGGCCGAACCGGGTCGCGCAGGCGATGGCCAGGCGGCGCACCGACCTCATCGGCATGGTCGTGCCGGACGCCCGCCAGCCCTTCTTCGCCGAACTCGCGCACACCGTGGAGCGCGCGGCCGCCGAGCGCGGGCGGCTGCTGCTGATCGGCAACTCCGACTACGCGGACGAGCGCGAGGCCCACTACATCCGCGCGTTCCTCGGCATGCAGGTGGACGGCCTGATCCTGGTGACCCAGGACCCCTCCGCCCCCGGTGTCACCGGCGTGGACGCCACCGAGGGGACGCCGGTCGTGCTGCTGCACCACCGCGCCGAGACCGAACGCGGGATCGCGGTGGTCGCGGACGACGAGGGCGGCGCCCGGGACGTCGTGCGCCACCTGCTCGGCCACGGACACGCCGAAGTGCACTGCTTCGGCGGCACCTTCGCTCTCAGCCCGACCGACCCGGTGACCTTCCGCACCGCGGGCTGGGCCGCCGCGCTCGCCGAGGCCGGGCTGTCCGCCGAGGGCCGGCTGACAGCGGCGCCGTTCGACCGCGTGCGGGCTCACCGGGAGGCGCTCGCGCTGCTGGCGCGCGCCGACCGGCCGGCCGCCGTGTTCTGCGCGACCGACGACCAGGCGATCGGCCTGCTGCGGGCCGCCGACGACCTGGGCATCCGGGTGCCGGAGGACCTCGCGGTGGCGGGCTTCGACGACATCGCCGAGGCGGTGATCGCCGGACCGCCGCTGACCAGCGTGGCCACCGCCCAGGCGGAGATGGCACGCGCCGCCGTCGACCTGGTGCTGAGTGCGGGCGCGGACGGCGCGACGCCGCCGGCCCCCGGGGCCCGAATGTTCCCGGCCCGGATGGTGGTTCGCCGCTCCTGTGGCTGCACCGGGGCCTGAACCGCCGCCGGCAGCGCCCGGCGGCGGTTCGGACGGTCATCCGCGGTCCGGTCGGCCGCCGTCCGCTCGGCCGCCCTGCGGCGGGCCCGCCATGAGGTGCAGGTTCTCGTGGCCGTCGGGAGCGAGCACCCGGTCGTGGTGGAACGCGGAGATCCCGGCCCAGAACGCGCCCCGCTCGAACATCGCCTTCTCGTAGCCGGCGACGGCTGCCTCGAGGGCGTCGGCCGCGTCCACGGCATCGGCGCCCTCCGCGGCGAGCCGCCCGAGCACCGGGGCCACCGCAAGGGCGAGTTCGGCCGCGTCCCACATCGCGAGGTTGACGCCCTGGCCCGCGAACGGCGACATCAGGTGCGCCGCGTCCCCGACCAGGGTGACGCCCGGGCGGCGCGGCCAGGTCAGGCCGACCGGCAGCTTCTCCAGCCGCTGGGTGCGCAGGGTGTCGTCGCAGGCGTCCAGCGCGGCACGGAACTCCGGCGCCCAGTCGGCGAAGTGGCGGGCGACGGCGGCCCGGGTGCGGTCCGGGTCGTGCGCGGTGAGGCCGGCCGCCGTCAGCCAGTCCTCGGGACACCGGAAGAACGCGTAGATCCGGATCCGGCCGTCGCTGTTGCGCTGGAGGACCAGGCCCTTGTTGTCGTGGAAGGCGAACAGGCTGCCGTGGCCGACCGCGGCGGCCGTCCCCGGGGCGGTGCGGTCGGCGTCGGGGATGCCGAGTTCGACCAGGCTGACGCCGGTGTAGTGGGGTTCGGCGGAGGTGAGCAGCGGGCGGACCCGCGAGTGGGCGCCCTCCGCGCCGACGAGCAGGTCGCAGGTCTCCACCGCGCCGTCGGCGAAGTGCAGCCGGTGCCGGCCCGCGCCGAGCGGCTCGGCGCGTTCGAGGCGGTGGCCCCAGCGGACGGCGGCCGGGTCGAGCGAGTCGAGGAGGAGGTCGCGCAGGTCGCCGCGGTCGATCTCGGGGCGCCCGGGCCGGCCGCCGCCCGTGACAGCCGCGGTGTCCGCGACGTCCGCGCCCGGGGCGGGGCGGCTCTCGAAGGCGAGGTGCGCGGTGCCGTGCTTGTCGACGACCCGGAAGTCCTCGCCCTCCGGCCGGGCCTTCGCCCGGAACTCCTCGGTCAACCGCGCCTCCCGCAGGGCCCGTTGGCCGGTGTCGCCGTGCAGGTCGAGGGTGCCGCCCTGGCCCCGGACGTCCCGGGCGGGCTCGCGCTCGTACACGGTGGCGGCGATGCCGTGGACCCGCAGGATCCGGGCGAGGGTGAGGCCGGCGGGCCCGGCGCCGATGACGGCGATCCGCGGGCTGCCCGCCGTTCCGTCCGGCCCGCCGTCCTGCGTGCTGTCCGTGGGGTCGGTCGTCGCTTCGGTCATGCTGCGCCGTGCTCCTTCCACGCCTTCGGGGGCTTCCGTCACGGCGGACGACACGTCCGGTCGTGACGCCGTCCCAGTCTGGTCGGCCGGGCACGTGGGCAGTAGACCGGAATCGGACGGCGCGCGGCCGCCGGTCCGGTCAGACCCCGGCCCGGGTGAGCCGGCGGAACACGGTGGTCACCACGAGGGCGGTGAGGACCAGCAGCAGACCGGTCTCGACGAGCTGTATCGGGACGAAGTGCGACACCGGGTGGTACTGCCCCCAGGAGGTCGGCGCGGCCGCACAGACGTCGGACGAGATCGCGCATTCGGCGTTCGTCAGCCTGGTGCCGTCCGCGAGCACCACCCCGTGCTCCACCAGCCAGGCGTTGGTGGGCTGGGCGAAGCCGCCCAGCCGGTTGTTGTACCCCTGCTCCTCCTCGACCAGAGGCCAGAAGAACGGCCGTACCGCGAGCATCACCGCGTGGGCGAGCACCACCGCCGCACCGCTCACCAGCACCGCGATGACGGTGCGCCGCACCAGTTGGCCGACCAGCACCCCCAGCGCCGTGCCGAACAGCGCCCAGGCGACCGGGACCGTGCCGAGCACGGGATAGGTGAACCCCTGGAACGGCGGGTCGAAGCTCCACGTCCCCCTCACCATGTCCGACCGCCACACCCAGCTGGTGAGCGCCGACAGCACGGCGGACAGCAGCAGCACGACGGCGCCCGGGACGGCGAGCCGGGCCGCCAGCCAGCGGTGCGGGGCGACGGACTGCGCCAGCACCACCCGCAGGGTGCCGCTCTCGTACTCCTGGGCGAGCAGGGGCCCGCCCAGGAACATGCCGAGCAGGACCGGGACGGCGGTGACGGCGGGCTGCACGATGTTCATGAACATCCAGCTCAGCATCCCGATCCGCCCGCTCTGCACCTGACACGTGAGGTCCCACACCCCCGTTTCGAGGCAGCCGATCCGGCGCATGGTCTCGACCCGGTCCTGGATCAGGACGTGCATGGTGATCAGGACGAGCGCGGCGAGGAGCGCCGGGATGACCATCGTCCGCACCGCCACCCTGCTCTGTCGCCAGGCCAGCCAGAGCACGCCGCCCGGTCCGCGGGAGGTGCCCCGGGAGGGACCGCGGCCGGGACCGTGCGCGGGGCGGACTTCGGCGGACGGGCCGGTCAGGGCGCTGGTGCTCATGCGACGGCCTCGCGATCGGGGGCGGTGACGGCAGTGGGGAGCGGGGTGCGGAGGTAGGCCAGCAGCAGTTCCTCCAGGCTCGGCCGGGTCGACTCCCACGGCCCGTCGACCGGTTCACCGGTGTGCAGCAGCGCGGTGACCTGGCGGCCCCGGACCCGCCGTTCCACCGCGGTCCCGGCGGGCAGTTCGGCCCCGTCGGCGACGCCGGTGAGCAGCTGGTGGCCGTCCAGGATCTCCTCCAGGTCGCCGGCCAGCCGGATCCGGCCCGCCTGGACCAGCAGCAAGTGGTCGATGACGCCGTCGAGTTCGGGCAGGATGTGCGAGGAGACGAGGATGGTGGTGCCGCGTTCGGCGGCCTCGGCCATCAGCACGCCCATCAGCTCGTGGCGGGCGAGCGGATCGAGGTCGGACATCGGCTCGTCGAGCAGCAGCAGTTCGGCGCGCTTGCCGAGGGCGAGCGCGAGCGCGACCCGGGTGCGCTGGCCGCCGGAGAGCGCACCGATGCGCGCGCGGCCCGGCAGCTCCCCCATGTCGATGACCCGTTGAGCGGTCTCCTCGTCCCACCCGGGGTTGAGTTCGCGCCCGACGCGCAGGGTCTCCGCCACCGTGAAGGAGGGGTAGAGCGGCTTCTCCTGGGTGACGTAGGCGACCCGGGCTCGCGACTCCGGGGTGCTCAACGCCTCGCCGAAAACCCGCAGTTCACCCTCGGTCGGCTCGATCAGCCGGGCCGCCAGGGTCAGCAGGGTGCTCTTGCCCGCCCCGTTCGCCCCGACCACGCCGCAGATCCGGCCGGCCGGGACGGTGAAGGTGCAGTCGTGCAACGCCCACAGGTCGCGCCGGTACCGCTTGCCCAGCCCCACCGCCTCGACGGCCGGCCGGTCCTCGGCCGGTATCGCGGCCCCCGGTACGGATGTCGTGTCCGCCATGCGGTCCCCCCGCCCTCCCTAGTCCGTTGCGGCCGGACCCTCCGGCCCGGTCGACCCGTGCGGCGCCGCCGGGACGCCCGTCTCGAAGCGCTGCTCCAGTACGGAGGCCATCAGCGCGGCGATGTCCTCGCGGTCGAGTCCGGCCGCGCGGGCCTCGTCGACCCACCCCACCAGCCCGGCCCGCAGCGGCCCGTCGGCGGCCGCCCCGGGCCGGGCGAGCGACCGGCGGACGAAGGTGCCGAGCCCCGGCCGGGGCTCGACCAGCCCCTCGCGCTCCAGCTCGCGGTAGGCCTTCAGTACGGTGTTCGGGTTGATCGCGGTCTGCTCGACCACCTCCCGCGCGGTCGGCAGCTTGTCCCCGGGCTGGAGCACACCGAGCCGCAGCGCCTGCTTGGTCTGCTGCACGATCTGCTGGTAGGTGGAGACGCCGCTACGCCGCTCGATGCGGTATTCGATCACACCCGCATCACCCTTTCACTAGTTTATTAGTGGAATCGTGCCAAGCCGCAAGGTCGTGGTCAAGTCGAAGCGGGGGTCCCCGGACCTTCCGAGCCGCCCTGGCCGGCTACGGGCGGCGCAGCAGCCGCAGATCGCCGTCGGCCACGACCGGCCGGTAGCCGAACGATTCGTACCGGCCGAGCATCCGGCGGGTGTCCTCGATCGCGCAGGGGGCGTGCACGCTCGGGTCGGCCAGGTCGACGGCCACCCACTGCGGGCCGTCCGACAGGTCGTCGGCCGGCGACGGCACCGGCTCGCGGCAGACCAGGCCGACCGTGGTGCGCCCGGCCAGTTGCGCGGCGAGGCGGTTGGACGCGGCGACGGTGGCCCCGTCGGGTATCCGGGCGAGCAGCGCCTTGGTCGCCGCGAGGCGGGGCGAGGTGGCCCAGGCCCCGGGGGCGGCGAGCTCGTGCAGCGGGTAGACCGGGAGCGTCACGGCGGCGACCAGCCCGGCGACCACCAGCGCCCGCCGGGCCGGGCGAACGGCGGCGGCGTCCGGCGCGGCGGGAACGGCGGCGGCGTCCGGCGCGGCGGGAACGGCGGCGGCGTCCGGCGCGGCGGGAACGGCGGCGGCGTCCAAGGGGGCGGGACCGGAGGCGTCGGGCCGGCGGGCGAAGGCGCCGGTCCGGTCCAGGGCATCCACGAGGGCAGCGATCAGCAGTGGCATCAACACCGCGCTGTAGTGGTAACCCACGCCCCAGTAGTGCGGGTTGTCGGCGATCAGCCGCCACCCCACGGTCGGCACGCAGAGCAGCGCCAGCGGCGACCGCAGCCCGAGGAACCCGGCGGTCGCGGCGGCCAGCCCGAGCAGCAGCCACTTCAGCGGCGGCCAGAACAGCCGGCCCGCCAGCTCCCACGGCGCTCCGACGGCCTTCCCGGCTCCCAGCTGCCCCCAGTAGGCGAAGTCGCCGCCGGGGTTGAACGACGGCAGCACCACCAGCATGGTCAGCGCCGTCGCCGCCAGCCCGAAGAGCGCCGTCCCGAAGCCCAGCGCCCGGATCCCGCTGCCCCGCGCGGCCCGCCGGAAGACCAGCACCCCGACGGCGGCCACCGTCAGCCCGAGGTCCTCCTTCACCAGCACCAGCGGCAGCGCCCAGAGCACCGCCGCGGCCGACCGCCCCCGCCCGAGCGCGGTGGCCGCGCAGGCCAGCAGCGGCACGGCGAACGCGATCTCGTGGAAGTCGTCGGCGACTGCCTCGACGATCCCCCAGGACAGCCCGATCAGGCAGCCGACGGTGCCCGCGAGGCGCGGGCCGCCGACCTCGTGGGCCCACCGGCTCAGCGGCACCACGGCCAGTGCCATCAGCACCGCCTGGGCGAGCAGCAGCGTCACGGCGCCGGGGAACACCCGGTAGAGCGGGGCGAGGGTGACCAGCACCGGGTGGAAGTGGTCCCCGAGCAGGTGGTAGCCGGGGCCCTTGAGCAGCACGATCGGCGCCCGGCCGTCCGCGTAGGCGCGCACCGCCTGTTCGAAGATCCCCAGGTCGTAGGCCTGGGTCAGGACGCGCCGGTGCCGGTTGACGGCGACGCAGGAGTAGAGCGCCGCGAACAGCGCGGCCAGCCCCCAGGACAGGACCCAGGGCCGCCGGAGGCGGCGGAGCACCCTGCGGAGCACCCACATGAACGAACCACCCTTTCACTATTTGATTAGTGGAAGGGTGGTGGAACCCCGGCGCGGACGTCAACCCCGGGCGGGCCGCGCCAGGGGGGTGGCCCACCCCGGACAGGGGGGTTAACTCCCCCCTCGGGAAGGGGGTTTCTCCGGTTCCGGAACGGCGACCCGGCCACCAGACTTCCTGCCATGAGCCCAGAGCCCACGACCCTTCTGCCCCCGGTGCCGGCCGCACCCCCGCGCCGCGCCCCGGACGGCAGCGATTTCGCCCAGCTCACCCGCCGGATAGCCGAGGAGGGGCTGCTCGACCGCCGCCCCGGCTACTACGCGGTCCGCTTCGGCGTCACGCTGGCCGCGTTCACGGGCGGCTGGTACGCCCTGTTCGCACTGGGCGACACCTGGCAGCAGCTCGCCGTGGCCGCCGCGATGGCCATCGTCTTCGGCCAACTCGGCCTGCTGGCCCATGACCTCGCGCACCGTCAGGTCATGGGCGGACGTCGCGGAAGCGAGTTCGGCGGGCGGATCGTCGCCAACCTGCTGATGGGCATGAGCTACGGCTGGTGGATGAACAAGCACACCCGCCACCACGCCAACCCCAACCACGAGGGCCGGGACCCGGACGTCGCGCCCGACATCGTGGTGTGGTCGCAGGACCAGGCCCGGCAGGCACGCGGGGTCGCCCGGTTCATCGGCAGGCGGCTGGCCTTCCTGTTCGTCCCGCTGCTCCTGCTGGAGGGCCTCAACCTCAGCTACAACAGCTTCCGGGCGCTGCGCAGCCCGTACCTGAAGCGCCCCGGGCTGGAGGGCGCCCTGCTCGTCCTGCACTTCGCGGCCTACTTCGGGGCCGTCTTCACCGCTTTGCCGGCCGGCAAGGCGGTCGCCTTCCTCGCCGTCCACCAGGCCCTGCTCGGCGTCTACCTGGGCTGCGTCTTCGCGCCGAACCACAAGGGCATGCTGATGGTGACGCCGCAGATGCGGCTGGACTTCCTCCGCCGCCAGGTGCTGACCTCGCGCAACGTCCGCGGCAACCCCGTCCTCGACACGCTGATGGGCGGCCTCAACTACCAGGTGGAGCACCACCTCTTCCCCAGCATGCCGACCCCGGCGCTCCCGCGTGCCGCCCGGATCACCCGCCGGTTCTGCGCGGAGAAGGGCATCCCGTACCACGAGACCGGGCTGCTCCGCTCCTACCGCGAGATCTTCGCCCACCTCCATCGCACCGGCGAGCCGCTGCGCGCGGACCACTGACCGGCGGCGGCCGAGCGCGCCCCGCCGAGCGACCCCTGCCGAGCGCGCCGGCCGCCGCCGCTCAGACGAGTTCCTCGGCGAGCAGGTCCATCAGGAGGTTGTCGTGCCAGCCGCCGTCGGCGTCGCGCTCGTACCGGCGCATCACGCCCACCGGGCGGAAGCCGACCTTCTCGTAGCAGCGGATCGCCGGCAGGTTGTCGACCGCCGGGTCGATGACCAGCCGGTGGAAGCGGTGGTGGCCGACCAGGTGGCGGGCCAGGGTGCGCACGGCGTCGGTTCCGTGACCGCGGCCGTGGCAGGCCGGGTCGAGGTAGATGTCCAGACCGGCGTGGCGGTACTCGTCGTCGTCGTTGGCGTACCACTGGACGGCGCCGACGAGCCGGCCCTCGGCCTCGATGGCGAAGGTCTCGGTGCCGGACTCGGCGAGATCGGTGGTGACGGCGTCGGTGAGGTCCTCACCGCCGCGCCAGCGGGCGTAGACCTCGGGGGTGCGGCGGATCGCGACCAGGGCCGGGATGTCCCCGGCGACCGCCGGACGGAGCGTGACGTGCGTGCCGTGCAGAATCGTCCCCATACGCGCGGATGCTTCCATGAAACGCCGCATTCGGCGAACCGTTTTCGACTTTGCACGCACCACCTCCCACCGGGGATGATTCGCCGTCGTGATACGTGTGCTGATCCTCGTCATCTTCCTGGTGGGCTACGTCGTCTACCGGATCGTCCGCCGCAAGCGCCATCTGAAGTGGGCCCGGGACGGCTTCGACCCGGCGGCGTACGGCATGGCCCCGCGCGAGCGGCTGGACCCGACCCGGTCCGGACCGCCCGCCCCGCTGGAGCGGCGGAAGCGCTCGCAGGCGATCGCCGACGCGGCCTGGGCCGGGGACTGGCGCCCGGCGGCCGGCTACGTCGCCGAGGCGGGCGACAACTGGGACGAGCGGTGGGAGCGGCTGGGCCTGCTGGCCGCGATCGCCGGCGACGGGGACGGCTGGCTGGGCGCCTGGCGCTCCGCCGAGCCCGGCAACTGCGACGCCGCCACCCTGGAGGCGAAGCTGATGGTGCACCGCGCCTGGGAGGTGCGCGGCTCCGGCTACCGCGGCGAGGTCGGCGACGACGCGATCAACGCCTTCCGCGAGCTGCTGCCGGCCGCGATCGAGGCGGCCCGCCGGGCGGCCCTGCTGGACCCGGCGAACCCGGGTCCGTGGGTGGTGATCGTGACGGCGGCGCGCGGGGCGCAGTTCACCCCGGAGCAGTTCCAGGAGGCCTGGGACGAGCTGATGAAGCGCGCCTGGTACCACTACGACGGCCACTGGCAGGCCATGCAGTACTGGTGCGAGAAGTGGTTCGGCTCCGACAAGCAGATGCTGGCCTTCGCGGAGCGCGCCATGGACGCGGCCCCGCCGGGGAGCCCGCTGGGCGGGATCTACCTGCACGCCCTCGCGGAGCTGGAGGAGCGGCGCAGCATCGCCGGCACGATCACGGCGGACAAGACCAAGTGGCGCATCGAGAACCTCGCCGCCCAGCTCCGGCAGGTCCGGCCGGACGACGAGCGGCTGCCGCAGCTGCGGCACCTGCTGGCGCACTTCGCCGGCGAGGCGGACGTCTACGGGGTCGCGCTGGAGCAGTTCCGGGCGGTCGGGCCGTGGTGCGGCGCGCGGCCGTGGAACGAGCAGGAGGATCCGGTGGCGGCCTTCGACCTGGCCCGCGCGCTGGCGGTGAAGCGGGCCAAGGCGGAGCCGCTGGCGGCCGAGCTGCGGCCGGCGAAGAACTCCGGGGCGGGGCAGGGGCTGTAGCGGCCGCGGGGAGGGGCGCTTCCCACGCGCCCCTCCCCGTTCCGTGCGGGCGGCCCGGACGGCCCGAACGGCCCGGGCAGCCCGGTCGACCTGGGACCGCCCGGGGTCAGCTCTCCGGCCCGTAGGCGCCGAAGCCGCGGCAGACCAGGCCGTCGCGGAAGGTCAGCGCCTCCGCGACGGCCACGCCGCGCTCGTTGCGGTAGTCGAGCACGATCGTGTCGACCGAGACCCGCACCGAGTCCAGGGTGAAGTGCAGGTCGGGCAGCAGCGCCAGGGCCTTGCTCCAGTACGCCCGCAGCGCGTCCTTGCCGCGCACCTCCCCCGACGGGTCCCCGAGGAAGCTGACGACCCGGGGCGAGACGAAGACGACGTCGTCGGCGTAGTGCGCGAGGACGCCCTCCAGGTCGCGGGCGTTCCACACCGCCACCCACTCCTCGGCGAACCGCTGCGCGAAAGCATGATCGATGGTCATGCCCCCATCCTCCCCGTCACGGCGCGGACGCGGGGCGGGATTCGGCGGAGCGATCGTCGGCTCGGAGCGCGGACGGCCACGGAGCGCGGACGGCCACGGAGTAACGGGCCGCGGTGGCCGGCCCGGAGATCCCCCGCGAGAATTTTCCGGCCGGCTGTCGAAAGGCCCCCCGCCCGTTCGACGCAGGGGTGAGAGGCGGGGAGAGGCCCCGCCCGCACACCGACGAGGAGTGAGCCACCATGCCGCGTTTCCTGTCACTGATCCGCATCGACGAGCAGCAGGCCTCCGAATTCCGCTCCGACCCCGGCTTCGAGCAGCGGATGGGCGCCCTGTTCAAGGAGATCACCAAGGCCGGGGTGATGCTGGACACCGCCGGGCTGCTGCCCACCAAGGAGGGCACCCGGCTGCTCTGGGACGGCGGGAAGGTGAGCTGCACCGACGGCCCGTTCACCGAGACCAAGGAGGTCGTGGGCGGCTACGCGCTGCTCCAGTGCAAGGACAAGGCCGAGGCCGTCGAGTGGACCCGGCGCTTCCTGGAGACGCACCCGGCGCACTGGCACGTCGGCGCCGAGCTGCGCCAGATCGACGAGGGCACCGCGTCCCCGGAGGCGTGACCGACGGGGCGGTGGTTTGCCGCGGTGGGCGGCGGCTGCTCTGATGGGTGATCGTGACGGAGCGCAACGCGGGAACGGCTGAGCCGGCGCGGACGGCGGGGGCGGTGGAGACGGCCAGGACGGTCGAGACCGTCTTCAGGATCGAGTCCGCGCGGATCATCGCGGGGGTCACCCGGATCGTGCGCGACGTCGGCATCGCCGAGGAGCTGGCGCAGGACGCGCTGGTCGCCGCCCTGGAGCAGTGGCCCGAGTCGGGCGTCCCGGACCGTCCGGGCGCCTGGCTCATGGCCACCGCCAAGCACCGCGCGATCGACCTGGTCCGCCGCCGGGAGACCTACGCGCGCAAGCTCGCCGAGGTCGGGCGGGCGCTGGAGGACGTCCCGCCGCCCGAGCCGTCCGGGCCGGACGACATCGACGACGACCTGCTGCGGCTGATCTTCACCGTCTGCCACCCGGTGCTGTCGGCGCCGGCCCGGATCGCGCTCACCCTGCGGCTGCTCGGCGGGCTGACCACGGCGGAGATCGCCCGGGCCTTCCTCACCACCGAGCCGACCGTGGCCCAGCGGATCGTGCGCGCCAAGCGGACGCTGGCGCGGGCCGGGATACCGTTCGAGGTCCCGTACGGGGACGAGCGGGCGGCCCGGCTCTCCTCCGTGCTGGAGGTCGTCTACCTGGTCTTCAACGAGGGCTACTCGGCGACCGCCGGGGACGACCTGCTGCGGCCCGCGCTCTGCGAGGACGCGCTGCGGCTGGCCCGGCTGCTGGCCGCGCTGATGCCCGCGGAGCCGGAGGCGCACGGGCTGGCGGCGCTGCTGGAGTTCCAGGCCTCCCGCACGGCCACCCGCACCGGGCCGGGCGGTGAGCCCGTGCTGCTCGCCGACCAGAACCGCGCCCGCTGGGACCGGCTGCTGATCCGGCGCGGGCTCACCGCCCTGGGGCGGGCGGGCGGCGGGCCGTACTCCGTGCAGGCCGCGATCGCCGCCTGCCACGCCCGGGCCGCGCGCTACGAGGACACCGACTGGGCGACCATCGCCGCGCTCTACGGCCGGCTGATGGCGCTGACGCCGTCCCCGGTGGTGGAGCTGAACCGGGCGGTGGCGCTGTCGATGGCCGAGGGACCGGCGGTGGCGCTGGAGGTGGTGGACGCGCTGGCGGCCGAGCCGGCGCTGCACGCGTACCACCTGCTGCCCAGCGTCCGGGGCGACCTGTTGGCGCGGCTGGGGCGGGGCGCCGAGGCGCGGGCGGAGTTCGAGCGGGCGGCGGGGCTCACCCGCAACGTCCGGGAGCGGGAGCTGCTGCTCGCCAAGGCGGCGGAGGCGGCCGAGGCGGCAGCAGCCCGAGCGGACGAGGGTGGAGGGTTCGAGGGCTGAGGGTTTCCGGGGGTTCGGGGGTCAGAGGGCGTCGTCGAGCCGCAGCCGGGCGCTGACCTGGCCGAGGCCGTCGGCGAGCACGGCCAGCTGCTCCCGGGTGAGCACGTCGATGAGCAGTTCGCGGACCAGGGCGACATGGCCGGGGGCGGCCTCGCGCAGCATCTCGCTCCCCTGCTCGGTGAGCTCGGCGAAGACGCCGCGCACGTCGCTGGGACAGGAGCGGCGGCCGACCAGACCCATCTTCTCCAGCTGGGTGACCTGGTAGGTCAGCCCGCTCTTGGAGGTGACCAGGATGTCCGCCAGCTCGGTCATGCGCAACGAGCCGGCCGGGGCGGCGGAGAGGTGGACGAGGATCTCGTACTGGGTGTGGGAGAGGCCCGATTCCTCCTTGAGCTGGCGTTCCAGGCGACGGTTGAGCAGGTTGCTCGCGGTGACGAAGCTCCGCCAGGCGGCCATCTCCTCCTCGTCGAGCCACCGGGGCTCGTACGGGGAGGCGGCGGAGGGGGGCGCCGAAGGTGCGGACGAGGTGGAGGGCATGGGGTGATCGTACTCCTATTGTTCAAATTCGAACGAAGGTGTACGGTCTACCTTGTCAGGTTCAAATTTGAACTACCGACCCGTATCCAGCCGCTGAGCACCACACCCCGAGCGTCAGAGGAGAACAGTCGCCATGAGCACCGCCGCCCCCGAGCGCATGCCCGCCCTCTACCTGTCGCACGGCGCGCCGCCGCTCGCCGACGACCCGGTCTGGCCCGGTGAGCTGGCCGCCTGGTCCGCCGGCCTGCCCCGGCCCAAGGCGATCCTGATGGTCTCCGCGCACTGGGAGGAGGCCCCGCTCGCGCTCGGCGCCGTCACCACCGTGCCGCTGGTCTACGACTTCTGGGGCTTCCCCGAGCACTACTACCGCGTCCAGTACGCCGCCCCCGGCGCACCGGAGCTCGCCGAGCGCGTGCGCAAGCTGCTGCGCGCCCCCGGGACGCCCGTCCAGGACATCCCGGACCGGGGCCTCGACCACGGCGCGTACGTCCCGCTGGTGGAGATGTTCCCGGAGGCGGACATCCCGGTCCTCCAGGTCTCCATGCCGACCCTGGACCCGCAGCGGCTGCTGGAGATCGGCCGCCGGCTCGCCCCGCTGCGCGACGAGGGCGTGCTGATCGTCGGCAGCGGCTTCTTCACCCACAACCTGCGGGCGCTCAGCCGCGACGGCCGGGTCACCTCGGTGATGGCCGAGTTCGACGACTGGGGCCGGCGCGCGCTGGAGGCCCAGGACCTCGACGCGCTGCTCGACTTCGAGCAGAAGGCCCCGGCCGGGCGGCTCGCCCACCCGCGCACCGAGCACTTCGCCCCGCTGTTCGTCACGCTCGGCGCGGCGGAGGACGAACTGGCGGGCCAGCGCACGGTGATCGACGGGTTCTGGATGGGCCTGGCGAAGCGCTCGATCCAGCTCGGCTGACGGCCCGGCCCGCCCGACGGCCCGCCCGACGGTCGACCGCGCCGGCCGGCGAATGCCGGCCGGCGCGCGCCGGTCAGAGCGCGCCGCAGGTGAAGCGCTCGCCGATGTGCTCGGGCTGCTCGATCTCGTCGACCAGCGCCACCGCGTAGTCCGGCACCGAGATCCGGCTCTCCCCCGCCGCGTCGGTGAGCAGCTGCTCCAGCGCGGTGCGGTAGCGGCCGGTGCGCTCCCCCGGGCCGATCCGGGCGGCCGGACTGAGCACCGTCCAGCGCACGTCCGAAACCGTCCGGAAGTACTCCAGCGCGTCGCCGTGCGCGTGCATGATCTCCAGCACCGCCTCCGGCAGGCCCGGGGCGTCCCAGACCCGGGTGCCGGGCGCGGTCTCCAGGCTGCCCGCGCCGCCGACCGAGATCAGCCTGGGCGCCTCGCCGCCGAGCCGGCGCAGCCCCTCGACCAGCGCCCGGGCGGCCGGTTCGATCAACGCCCGGTGGCCCGGGCCGTCGCCGCCGCCGACCGCGCTCACCAGGGCGTCCCGTCCGGCCGCGACCCGGGCCACGTCCGCCGGGTCCAGCACGTCGCCGCGCTCGACGGACACCTCCGCCGGGTAGCGCGCGGTGTCGAAGCGGGACGGGGTGCGGACGACCGCCGTCACCCGGTGGCCGCGCGCGGCGGCCTCCGCGACGACGGCGCTGCCGATGGTGCCGTTGGCGCCGAACACGGCGATGCTGGCCATGGGGGTACCTACCTGTTCTCCGGGGGGCGGCGGGAAGGCGGCCGGGTGGGGATCCGGAGCCAGCAGTAGCACCCGGGGCGGGCGGGCCCCTGGCGGACACGCGGGAACGGGTGAGACGGTGGGCCGATGACTGATCGTCCGTTGAACGGTGATGACGTCCGGGCGGCGCTCGGCGAGCTGACGGCCGTCCTGGGGCCCGCCGCCGAGGCCGGCGGCGCCCGCTGGGAGGCGCCCGCCGGACTGCTGGAGTGGAGCTGCTGGGAGACCGCCGCCCACATCGCGCACGACCTGCTCGCCTACGCCGGCCAGCTCGCCGCCCGGCCCGCCGACCGCTATCTGCCGCTGGACCTGACGGTGCGCCCGGAGGCCGGGCCGGCCGAGGTGCTCACCGTGGTCACGGCCTGCGCGCAGCTGCTGGCCACCGCCCTGGACGCGGCCCCGCCCACCCTGCGGGCGTACCACCACGGGCCGTGCGACCCGGCCGGCTTCGCCGCGATGGGCGTCACCGAGACCCTGCTGCACACCCATGACATCGCCCTCGGGCTCGGCCTGGAGTGGCGGCCCCCGCAGCGGCTCGCCACGGCCGTACTGGCCCGGCTCTTCCCCGACGCGCCCGCCGGGGATCCGGTGGACGTGCTGCTCTGGTGCACCGGCCGCGGGGAGCTCGACGGCCGCCCGCGCCGGACCTCGTGGAGCTGGCGGGCGGCCGTCGAGTAGAACGGGGTCAGCCGGTCGCGGCCTCGGTGGCGATCCGCTCGGCGGCACTGCGCTCGACGCAGAACTCGTTCCCCTCGATGTCGGTGAGGGTCGCCCAGCCCTTACCGTCCGGGGTGCGGTGGTCCTCGAACAGCGTCGCACCCAGGGCGAGGAGGCGCTCCACCTCCTCGTCCCGGGTGCGGTCCTGCGGCTGGACGTCCAGGTGGACGCGGTTCTTGACGGACTTGCCGTCGGGCACCCGGATGAAGAGCAACGAGGCGCCCGCCGACTCGACCACGGCCTCCGGGTCACCGGGGTTGTCGTCCGCGCCCAGGGTGCCGTCCAGGACCTCCGCCCAGAACCGGGCCAGGGCGTAGGGGTCGGCGCAGTCGATCGTCACATGTCTCACCAAAGAAGCCATGGGGGCCACTCTGGCTCGGATCACGACGGCGGTCCAGTCCTTATCCGGCGGGCCTGCTGTGCCAGTGGCCGTCGAGCGGGTACTGCGGCGGGGCGGCCGGTACGAGGGCCTCGAACGGGTAGCCGGCCTTCTCGGCGACCCGGCAGGACGCGGCGTTGTCCCCCTCGTGGAAGAGGTCCAGCCGGACCAGCCCGTCGGCGGCGAAGGTCTCCCACGCCCAGCCGGTGAGCGCCGCCAGCGCGCGCGGGGCCACGCCCCGGCCGCGCGCGGCGGCGGCCGTCCAGTAGCCCACCTCGGATCCGGCGCTGCCCGGCGCGCCGCGCTTGAGCACGACGTTGCCGATCAGCACGCCCCGTTCCAGGACGGCGAAGGAGTAGCGGCTGCCCTCGGCGCGGCCGCGGTCCTGGGTCTCCAGCCAGCCGGCGGCCTCGTCGAGGTCGGTCACCTGGTTGCGGATGTAGCGGCGCAGCGTCGGGTCGCGGTGGATGTCGAGCAGGGCGGGCGCGTCCTCCGGCCGGAAGGGGCGCAGCAGCAGTCCCTCGGCGCGCGGCGCGGCGGCGGCGAGCGCGTTCGTCACCGCAGGCCCTCCCAGCCCCAGCGCGGGGTGGGTCCCGGTTCGCCGAGGTCGGTGCCGGCCGGGGAGGCGGAGACGTCCTCGGCGATCCGGGTGCCCCAGTCGAAGTACTCCAGGACGCGGCGGCGCAGCAGCTCGTCCTCGGGCAGCTCCGCGTTCACCGCCTCGGCCATCAGCTCCATCCAGCGCAGCCGCTGCTCCTCGGTGATGGCGAGGCCGAGGTGGGCGCGGAGCAGTTCCCGGTGGCCGCCGAGGTCGGTGGTGAAGCGGTCCGGGCCGCCGAACACCTCGGCCAGCCAGACGGCGACGTGCTCGATGTGGGTGGGTGTGAACCGGGCGAAGACCGGCGCGAGCAGCGGATCGGCGAGCACGCCCTCGTAGAAGGTGCTGCTCAGCCTCCGCAGGGCGTCCAGACCCCCGATCGCGTCGTACAGGCTGTCGGAGCGGTGGTCGGTCATCGGTGCGTCTCTCCCCCGTGGACGGTTCTTCTCCCACCCTTCCTAGCAGCGGAACGCCGACGGGCCAACCGGAGGAGGCTCCTCCGATCCGGGGCGGCGCTTGACCTTGACGCTGGCGGCAGGGTCCGAGGGTGGCGGGCATGAGCGACACGAAGCGGATGAACGAGTCGGTGGGGCAGGCACTCCGGGTGGTGGTGGTCACCGGGGCGGGGACCGGGATCGGGCGGGCCACGGCGCGGGCCTTCGCCGACCAGGGGGCGGGGGTGCGGGTGCTGGCCGTCGGACGCCGGGCGCAGCCGCTGGCGGGGACGGCGGAGCGGGCGCCGGAGCGGATCGTGCCGGTGGTCGCGGACGTCACCGCGCCGGACGGGCCGGAGCTGATCGTCCGGGCGGCGCTGGAGCGGTTCGGGCGGCTGGACGTCCTGGTCAACAACGCGGGGATCGCCCCGCACGCGACGCTCGGCGGCTACACCCGGGAGGGCGTCGGCGCGCTGCTGGCGACCAATCTGACGGCTCCCGTCCTGCTCGCCCAGGCCGCGCTGCCCGCGCTCACCGCGAGCCGGGGCGTGATCGTCAACGTCAGCACCGCCGTCGGACAGCGCGGCTGGCCGACGAACTCGGCCTACGCGGCGAGCAAGGCCGCGGTGGACTCGCTGACCCGCAGCTGGGCGGTGGAGCTGGCACCGCTCGGCATCCGGGTGGTGGCGGTGGCCCCGGGCGCGATCGGGACGCCGATCGCCGCGCATGCCGGGATCGGCCCCGAACGGCGGGCGGCGCTGCGGGCGTGGCAGCTGGCGCACACCCCGCTCGGCCGGATCGGCGAGGCGGCCGAGGTGGCCTGGGCCGTCGCCCAACTGGCTTCGCCGCAGGCCTCCTTCGTGACCGGAGTAGTCTTGCCGGTGGACGGGGGCGCCGTGGTGAGCTGAGCACAGCAGGCGGCCGGCCGGGACGGATCGGGGGGCGGCGCGGGTGCGGATCGGCGAGCTGGCGCGGGCGACGGGGACGACCGCCCGGGCGCTGCGGCACTACGAGCAGGCCGGGCTGATCGGCTCCGGGCGCGCGCCCAACGGGTACCGGGTGTACGACGAGGCGGCGGTGGTGCGGGTGCGCAACATCCGCGCGCTGCTGGAGGCCGGGTTCACCCTGGAGGACGTCCGGCCGTTCCTGGGGTGCCTGGACCGCGACACGCTGGGGCCGCCGTCGGCCGGCGCGCTACGGATCGCCCGGGAGCGGCTGGCGGTGCTGGAGCGCCGGATCGCCGCCCAGACCGAGGCCCGGGACCGGCTGGCGGCGGCGATCACCGCCGCGGAGGCCACCGCGTCCCGGGCGTGAGACCCGGCTGCGGGACCCGGACGGGTGACACCCCCGATCGGGGGTGTGCAGGGCGAGGCGGGCGGAGGACAGTGGGCCCCATGCAGATTCCACTCTCCGTGATGGACTTCCTCGACCGGGCCGAGCTGGTCTACGGCGACCGGGTCGGCATCGTCGACGAGCCGGTGCAACCCGCCGAACCCTGGACGGATCTGACGTACCGTCGGATCGCCCGACTGGCGCGGGCGCAGGCGGCCGGTCTCGACCGGCTCGGCGTCGGCCCCGGCGAGCGGGTGGCGATCGTGTCGCACAACTCGGCGCGACTGCTGACCTCGCTGTTCGGCGTGAGCGGGCACGGCCGGGTGCTGGTGCCGGTGAACTTCCGCCTCAAGGCGGAGGAGGTGTCGTACATCGTCGAGCAGAGCGGCGCCTCGGTGCTGCTGGTCGACCCGGAGCTGGCCGAGCCGCTGGCCGGGGTGGTCGCCGAGCACAAGTTCGTGATCGGCACCGACAGCGACGCGCTGCTGTACGACTTCGGGAACGCGCCGCGCCGTTACCCGATCGACGAGAACGCCACCGCGACCATCAACTACACCAGCGGAACCACCGCCCGCCCCAAGGGCGTTCAGCTCACCCACCGCAACGTCTGGCTGAACGCGACGCTGATGGCCCTGCACTTCGGGGCGAGCGACCGGGACGTCTACCTGCACACCCTGCCGATGTTCCACGCCAACGGCTGGGGCCTGCCGTTCTCGCTCACCGGGCTGGGCGCGCAGCACGTGGTGCTGCGGAAGGTGGACGGCGCCGAGATCCTGCGCCGGGTCGAGCGGCACGGGGTGACCTTCCTGTGCGGCGCGCCCGCGGTGGTGCAGATGGTGCTGGACGCGGCGGCCGAGTGGGACGGCCCGGTGCCCGGCCGGGACCGGGTGCGGATGGTGGTGGCCGGCGCGCCGCCGCCGACCTCGGTGGTGCAGCGGATGGAGTCCGAGCTCGGCTGGGAGTTCATGCAGATCTACGGCCTGACCGAGACCTCGCCGGTGGTGACGGTCAACCGCACCCGCGCCGAGTGGGACGAACTGCCCGCCGAGCGGCGGGCGGAGAAGCTGGTGCAGGCGGGCGCCCCGGCGATCGGCAACCAGGTGCGGGTGGACGAGCAGGGCGAGGTGCTGGTCCGCTCCAACGTCGTGCTGGATGGCTACTGGCAGCAGCCGGAGGCCACCGCGGAGGCGCTGCGGGACGGCTGGTTCCACACCGGCGACGGCGGCGTCCTGGAGGACGGCTACCTGACCATCTCGGACCGCAAGAAGGACGTCATCATCAGCGGCGGGGAGAACGTCTCCTCGATCGAGGTGGAGGACTGCCTGTACGACCACCCGGCGGTGGCCGAGGTCGCGGTGATCGGCGTGCCGGACGCCAAGTGGGGCGAGACGGTCAAGGCGCTGGTGGTGCTGAAGCCGGGTGCGGAGCTCACCGAGGCGGACCTCATCGCGCACTGCAAGCAGCGGCTGGCCGGCTACAAGTCGCCCACCTCGGTGGAGTTCCGGGACGCGCTGCCGCGCACCACCACCGGGAAGCTGCAGAAGTTCCGGCTCCGCGAGCCCTACTGGTCGGGGCGGGAGCGGAAGGTCAACTGAAACGCCTGGTACGGGGGTTCAGTCGAGCAGGCCGGACTCCCGGGCCGTGACGGCGAGTTCGGTGCGGTTGCGGACGCCGAGCTTGTGCATCGCGCTCTTCAGGTAGCCGGTCACCGTGTTGCAGGTGAGGCCGAGCTGGGCGGCGATCTCCGGGTTGGTCCGGCCGGTCGCCGCCCAGCGGAGCACTTCGTGCTCGCGCCGGGTGAGCGGGGCGGGCGGGGTGCACGGAGGTCTTCGCGCACCGGTGGGACCCACCGCGGGCGCCCCCGTCCCGCGCCAGGCGTCGGCCCCGGCCAGGGCCCGGGTGGCGGCCTCGGCGAGCCTGGCCACGGCGGCGATCCGGACGTCCCCGAACGGGACCACCGCGCGCAGCGAGGCGTACACCACGCCGTGCACCATGCCGCCGTGCAACAGCGGCACGGTGAGCATCGCGTAGAGGTCCTCGGCGATGACCGCGGCGTCGTAGTGGTGCGAGATGGTGGTGTCGGCGCGGTAGTCGGGCGCCCAGCTCGGCGCCCGTTCGGCCAGCGCCCGGCCGCCGAGACCGGTGCCGGCCGGCACCGGGAGGTCGTGCAGCAGCTCGGCCCGGGTGCCGGCCCAGTGCCGCAGCACCATGCCCTCGCCCCCGGCCGCCGCCACGCCCGGCTCGGGCACGCCGACCAGGCCGACGTCGGCGCCGCAGTCGGCGACCACCCGGCGGGCGAGGTCGCCGAGCACGGCGTCCCTGACCAGCTCGGCGGCCCGGTCGGCGAGGTCGTCCGGGGCCTCGGCACCGCGCTTCGGCGCGGTCGGGGCGGTCGTCATCGCGCGATTGTCACACGAGGTCGCGGCGCTGGGGAGGGGTCGCGAACGGGTTCGGTGTGCGTGTCCCGGGGAGTTGTGCGGAGTTCCGGGTGGAGGCGCACGCGGCGGCGTAGGGTGCGGGCGCGAGGTTACCGGCGGGTCACCACGCGGACCGCTGCGGACCGCCGGGGTTTCCGATGTTTCCCAGGTTTCCGAGCATGACGAAGGGGAGATCCATGGTGGATCCCAAGGTTCCCGGGGGCTCGTCCGTTCCGGCCGGGCTGCTGGCCGACCTGCGGGCCGAGAGCGAGGCGCTGGACGGGCTCGTCGCCGGGCTGGAGCCGGACGGCTGGGCCCTGGACACGCCCGCGCCGGGGTGGACGGTGGCGCACCAGATCGCCCACCTGGCCTGGACGGACGACTGGTCGGAGCTGGCCGCCCGCGATCCGGAGGCCTTCGTCACGGAGTCCCGCCGGGTGTTCGGCGAGCTGGTGGCGGCCGGCACCGACCCGGTGGAGGACGGCGCGGCGCGCGGAGCGGCCGAGGAGCCGGACGCGCTGCTGGCCCGCTGGCGGGCCGGCCGGGAGCGGCTCGCGGACGCGCTGGCGGCGGTGCCGCCCGGCGCCCGGCTGCCCTGGCTGGGCCCGCCGATGAAGGCCGCGTCGATGGCCACCGCGCGGCTGATGGAGACCTGGGCGCACGGGCAGGACGTGGCGGACGCGCTCGGCGCCGTCCGGGAGCCGACGGCGCGGCTGCGGCACGTCGCGCACCTGGGGGTGCGGACCCTGGGGTTCGCGTTCACGGTGCACGGGCGGCCCGCTCCGCAGGCCCCGGTACGGGTGGAGCTGACCGCCCCGGACGGCGGGTCGTGGACGTGGGGGCCGGCCGACGCGGCGGACCGGGTGACCGGCCCGGCCCTGGACTTCTGCCTGCTGGTCACCCGGCGCCGGCACCGGGACGACCTCGGACTGACCGCCGTCGGCGAGGTGGCGACGGCGTGGCTGCCGATCGCCCAGGCCTTCGCGGGCCCGCCCGGGACGGGCCGGGAGGCGAGGTCGTCCCGCTAGCCAGGCGGGGCCGTCGCGCGAGGTGCACCGGCCGCGGAGGCTGGTTCCCTGTCACCAACCTCCGCGGCCGGTACGCCGGTCACCCGGTCGGCCACGAGCCGGACCGCGGCCGGAGGCCGGGGCGCGGCTTCGTCCGCACGGTGGCGGCATGAGCGTCGGCCCGGCCGGGCGGACCGACCGGGCGGCTCAGCAGACGGCCGGCACCGTGACCGTGGCGCTCGCCACCGGCTGACCCATCCTGGTGGTGACGAAGCTCGCGATGATGCCCTCGCCGCACGGGACGGTGCTCACGATCGGACCGACCGTGATCCCCTTGGACCCCACGACGGCGCCGAGGCTCTCGCGGTCCAGGCTGTGGCCGGCGGTGGTGCCGAGATCCAGCACGAACGAGGCCATCTGCGGGGGGCCGCCGGCCGATCCCACCCAGCCGGTGGCGGACGCGACGCGGCCGTTGAGCGTCAGGCAGACCTGGGTCCCGATGCCGTAGCCGCAGGTGGTCGTCGACGAGATCGTGGTCGTGCCCGAGGGAAGGGCGGTGGCCTGGGTGGCGCCCGCGACGCCGAGCCCGGACAGCGCGGCACCGACCGCGAGGATCGCAACGAAACGCTTCATCGGAGTTCTCTCCTTCGAGGACAGGAGGTGCTGGAAGGTTGTGCCATGTCACGCTTCACATGGCAGATGCTTCCACGCACTCCGGCCGGTATTCCCGACCGGACCGCAATCCCTTCAGGCGCACCGGAATTGACCCCTCGATGGCGCGAATCCATACGGCGGGCGCGACAGGCGTCCAGGACAATCGGGCGACTCTACCGATTCAGCCGACTATTCGTCAAATAGTCCAGGTTATCCGGCAAACCACACGTTTCAGCGATATACAGGATTCGTCGGCGCATGATGGACTTCGGACATGACGCGGATGAACCACGCGATCCGGGCGATCTGCGGATCGTCGAGCTGAACGACCGGCCCGGCACGGACTCCGGCGCGGCGCAGGCACCCCCCACGACTGCGCCGCGCCGGCCACTTCCCGCCGTCGCGCAGGAGCAGCAGCCCGCGGCCCCGCTCCAGGGCGCCCGCCGTCCCGTCACAGCCCGATCCGCAGCGGGGTGAGCCGGGTGGCGACCAGATTGGTGGCACCCCGGTCCCGTTCGACGTGCCCGTGCACCAGCAGCCCGGCCCGGTCCAGGGCGGTGCGGCGCTGGGACTCCCAGACCGGCCGGCCGCAGATCACATTGATCAGCCCGGTCTCGTCCTCCAGGCTGAGGAAGAGCACCCCGCCCGCCGTCGGCGGCCGCTGCCGGTGGGTGACCAGGCCGCCGACCACCACCGCCGTCCCCGGCGGCACGTCCGGGAGTTCGGCGGCCGAGAGCGCGCCGCCGCGCTCCAGGTGGGCGCGCAGGTGCTGGAGCGGGTGGCTGGTCGCGGACGTCCCGGTGGCCCAGAGGTCGGCGATGGTCTCCTCGACCGGGGTCATCGCGGGCAGCTCCGGCGCCTCGGTACCGGGCGTGGTGCCCGGGATGAGGTCCGCCGAGACGCCCGCGAACGCGCCCGCCGCCCAGAGCGCCTGCCGCCGGCCGAGCCCGAAGCAGCCGAACGCGCCCGCCGCGGCCAGCGCCTCCAGACCGGCCGCGGGCAATCCGGTGCGGCGGGCGAAGTCCTCCAGGTCCGCGTACGGCTGCCCGGCCGCGACGGCCTCGGCCTGCGCGGCGCCGATGCCGCGCACGGTGTCCAGGCCGAGCCGGATCGCGGGCTGCGGCTTCCCCGCGGTCAGCGGCGGCCTGGGCGTCGGCCCCCGGTACGGCTCCAGGGTGGGCCCGGCGCCGCTGGCGTTGACGTCCACCCCGCGCACCCGCACACCGTGCCGCCGGGCGTCCGAGATCAGGCTGAGCGGCGAGTAGAAGCCCATCGGCTGGTTGGCCAGCAGGGCGCAGGTGAAGGCCGCCGGGTAGTGGTACTTGAGCCAGGCGCTGGCGTACACCAGGTAGGCGAAGCTGATCGCGTGGCTCTCCGGGAAGCCGTAGTTGGAGAAGGCCTCGATCTTGGTGTAGACGTCCTGCGCCACCTCCTCCGGGATGCCGCGCTCGGCCATGCCGCCGAGCAGCCGCTCGCGCAGCCGGGCGACCCGCTCGTGCGAGCGCTTGGCGCCCATCGCCTGGCGCAGCCGGTCCGCCTCGGCCGGGGTGAACCCGGCGCAGTCGATGGCGAGTTGCATCATCTGCTCCTGGAACAGCGGCACCCCGAGGGTCTTGCCGAGGGCGTTCTCCATCAGCGGGTGCGGGCAGCCGGCCGGCTCCACCCCGGCGCGGCGCCGCAGGTACGGGTGGACGGAGCCGCCCTGGATCGGGCCGGGCCGGATCAGCGCGACCTCGACGACCAGGTCGTAGAAGTGGTCCGGCTTGAGCCGGGGCAGGGTGGCCATCTGGGCGCGCGACTCGACCTGGAAGACGCCGACGGTGTCGGCCCGCCGCAGCATCGCGTACACGCCCGCGTCGTCGTCCGGGATGGTCGCCAGGTCGTAGCGCTCGCCGTGGTGCCGGGCGACCAGGTCGCAGGTGTCGTGCAGCGCGGCGAGCATGCCGAGGCCGAGCAGGTCGATCTTGACCAGCCCGGCGCCGGCCACCGACTCCTTGTCCCACTGCAGCACGGAGCGCCCCGGCATCCGGGCCCACTCGGTCGGGCAGATCCCGGCGATCGGCTCCCGGGTGAGCACCATGCCGCCCGAGTGGATGCCCAGGTGGCGCGGCAGGCCGTGGAGCTGTCCGGCGAGCGCGAGCACGTCGGCGGGAACGACGGCGTCCGCGCCGGGCGGCGAGCGGAAGTCGGCCTGCCGGCTGAACGCGTCCACCTGTCCCTGCGGATAGCCGAGCACCCGGGCGGCGTCGCGCAGGGCCAGCCGGGGCCGGTAGGTGATCACATTGGCGACCTGGGCGGCGTGCTCGCGCCCGTACCGGCGGTAGACGTACTGGATGACCTCCTCGCGGCGGCGGTTCTCGATGTCCAGGTCGATGTCCGGCGGCCCGTCGCGGGCGGTGGAGAGGAAGCGCTCGAAGAGCAGCTTGTAGTGCACCGGGTCGACGGCGGTGATCCCGAGCGCGAAGCAGACCGCGGAGTTGGCCGCCGAGCCGCGGCCCTGGCACCAGATGGACTCCCGGCGGCAGAAGTCGACGATGTCGTGGACGATCAGGAAGTAGCCGGCCAGGTCGAGTTCCTCGATGACGTCCAGCTCGCGGGCGAGCTGGCGGCGGGCCGGGCCGTTGCCGGGCCCGAACCGGGCCGGGCCGCCCTCGGCGACCAGTTCGCGCAGATGGCTGATCTCGGTGTGGCCGGGCGGGACGGGGTAGCCGGGCAGCTCCGGGTCCAGGGTGGCGAAGTCGAAGGCGCAGGCCCCGGCGAGGTCCACGGTGGCCTCGCGGACGCCCGGGAAGCGGGCCAGCCGGGCCGCCATCTCGCGGCCGGAGCGCAGGTGGGCGGTGCCGGCGGCGTGGGTCCAGCCCACCGCCTCGGCGAGGGTGCGGCGGTCGTGCAGGGCGGCCAGGCTCTGGGCGAGGCGGCCCTCGGCGGGGCTCGCGTGGTGGGTGTTGGTGGAGGCGACGGTGGCCAGACGCAGCCGGGCGGCGAGCGCGGCGAGGGCGTCGTTGCGCAGGTCGTCGCCGGGGAGCCACTGGTCGATCAGCTCCACGTGGACGTTCTCGCGGCCGAACGCCTCGCTGAGGGTGCGGAGTTGGTGCTCGGGGTCGACGGCTGGTCCGGCGCCGGGGGCACCCGCGGCGGCGGCCAGGGCGGCGGGCACCCGGCCGAGGCGGCAGCCGGTGAGCACCGCCCAGTGGCCGTCGTGCGCGTCGGCGAGGGCCTCGAAGTCGTAGACCGGATTCCCCTTGGCGCCGCCCGCGAGCTGGGCCGCGCCGATGACGGCGGAGAGGCGGCGGTAGCCCTCCGGGTCGCGGGCCAGTACCAGCAGGTGCTCAACGCCTCCCCGCTCATGACGGAGTGTCAGTTCGGCTCCGAAGACGGTGGACACGCCCGTGCCGCGGGCCGCCTCGGCGAACCGGACCGCGCCGTAGAGGCCGTCGTGGTCGGTGAGCGCCAGGGCCTCGACGCCCAGCCGGGCCGCCTCGGCGACCAGCGCCTCGGGGTCGCTGGCGCCGTCGAGGAAGCTGAAGGCGGAGTGGACGTGCAGCTCCGCCCAGGGCGGTCCGGCGGGCCGCTGCCCGGCGGGGCGCCCGGCGGGCCCGTCCGGACCGTCCGATCCGTCCGGTCCGTCGCCGGGGCGCAGCGGGACGACGTCGCCGCCGACGTCGCCACTGCCGCTGCCACTGCTGGACAGGCGCCGGTGCAGTTCGCTCCAGGGGAGGGAGGGATGACTGGTGAATCCCATCGGGGTGGTGCCTTCGGTCTCTCGCTGGTCTCCTACCCCCCTCGGTCCTGCCGGCCGTCAGTCGTATCCGGCCTCCACGAACCAGGCACCCCCCTCCACCGTGAGCAGCAGCGCCCGCCCGTCCGCCACCGTCACCTGGAACCGGGCCCGGCGGCGGGCGCGCGCCTGGTCCCACCAGTACTCGACCGCCGGCCAGGGACCGGTCCAGCCGTCCACCGCCAGTTCCCGCCCGCGCACCGCCACGGTGGACGGCCGGGCCGACACCCCCGCCCGGCCGTCCACCGTCACCGGCCGCCCGTCCGCGTCCAGCACCGCCGCCGGCACCGGGACGCGGTGCACCACGGCCGGCCAGACGTCCCGCAGCCCGCCGACCCGCCCCGGCCAGGGCGCGTCGGCGGGCGCCGCCGGGTCGTACGGCTCGCCCCACGGCACCCGGACCACCTGGTCCTCCGGCCCCCGGCCGCCGGCCGGCTCGATCCGGCGCAGCCCGGCGTGCCCGAGCACCGCCTGCACCCGGGCCACCGCGCGCTCCACCCGGTCGTCCGCCACCGCCTGCCCCCAGAGGGCGAGTTGACGGCCCTGGTCGGGAGTGAGGTCGTCGGGGACCAGGCGCAGCGCGGTGAACCCGCCCGGCTCGGGGTCGTGCGGTCCCCCGGCTCCGCCGCTCCGGTCGAAGGTGCCGGTGCCCTGCCAGGCCTGGAGCTGCCAGCGGACGCGTTCGGCGAGCGCCGTCGCCGAGAGCCGGCCCTCGTGCCGCCAGAGCCGCGCGACCGTCCGGCCGTCGGCGCACTCCACCTCGACGGCGACCCGCTGACAGGTCAGCCCCGCCCCGGCGAGCCGCTGGTGCAGCCGCTCGGCCAGGGTGCGGGCGACGAACACCAGCGGCTCGGCGAGCGGCTCGGGCGGGTCGAAGCGCTGCTCGACGGAGAGGTCCGGCCCCTCGGTGCGCGGCACCAGCGGGCGCGGCTGGAGACCCCGGGCCAGCCGGTGCGCCACCGCGCCGGCCGGGCCGAAGCGGTCGGCCACCGACTCGGCGGGCAGCGCGGCGAACGCCCCGACCGTGGGCAGGCCCAGCCGGTCCAGCAGTTCGGCCAGCTCGGCGTCGCCGAGCGCGGCCACCGGGTAGGGCGCGAGGAACTCCGCCGTCCGTCCGGCGGGGACCAGCGCCCCGGCGCGGGCGGCGAGCACGGCGGCGAACAGGCCGTCGGCCACGCCGACCTGGCCCAGCGGCGGCGGCGCGGCGGCCGGGGACGCGGCCCCGGGGCCGGGGGCCGGCGGGTAGGCGGGCGGGCGGGCGAAGCCGCCCCGGGCGCCGTCCCGGGCGGCGGGTGCGGCGGCGAACAGCTCGTCCACCCCGGCGGTGCGGCGCCGGGCGGCGGGCCGTTCGGCATCGGCGGGGTGCAGCGGGACGACCTCGGCCAGGCCCGCGCCGTTCCCGGTCCCGGTCCCGGTTCCGGTGCTCCCGGTGCCACTCTCGGCGTTCCCGTCGCCGTCATGGCTCCGGGCCCGCTCCGCGTCCGCCGGGTCCGCCGGGTGCGCCTGAGCGGCTGCGGCCGCGGCCTCGGCCTCGGCCGACACCGCCAGGGCGGCCGTGACCGCCCCCTGGACCTTCGCCGCCAGGGCCTCCTCCCCGCCGAAGTAGCGGGCCGGCCCCTTCACCGGGATCGCGCACAGCCCCGGACGCAGCACCTCCACCCGGGGGGTGAACGCCTCCACCGCCGCGACCACCGGTTCGAACCGCCGGACCTCCGCCTCCGGGTCGCGGTCGCGCAGCTCCAGCGCCGGGCAGAGCCGCTGGGCCAGCTTGAGCCGCTGCCCCTGCCGCACCCCGGCCGCCCGGGCCGCCGTCGAGCAGGCCAGCACCCGGCCGCCCTCGACCACCGCCACCGGAATGTCCCGCTCCTCGCCCTCCCGCCCCTCCGCCGGGCGTTCGACGGCCACCACCGGCCAGTCCGGACACCACACCACCAGCACCCGGGGGGTGACCGCGCCACCCGCCCCGGTGAACCCGGCAACCTCGCCGCCGGTCATCTCACACCACCGCCATGCGGTCGAGGCCCGCCCCGGCCCCCGACACCGCGCCCTCCCCCACCGCGTCCACGTCCACCGTCCCGGCGCCGACCGTCTCCTCCACGGTCCGCACCGCGCCGTGCGCGTCCGGCAGCCAGAGCCGGGCCGTCCGCCCGCGCCCCGCCGATCCGCGCCCCTCGGCCACCACCTCCACCTGCCGTCCGGTGAGCTGCCCGTGCCCGTCCCCCAGCCCGAACCAGCGCCCGGAGCGCACGCCCAGCCGCAGCCCGGCCCCCGGCCACGGCCCGGCCACCAGCAGCACGCAGCCGCTGCGCCGCAGCACGGCGGCCAGCCGGGCGGCCAGGTTCGGCGGGACCGGGCCGTCCGGGCGCAGCATGATCAGTTCGACGGCGCCGGCCAGGACGGAGACCACCTCGGCCCAGTGCGGTCCGGGGTCGTCGGCCACCAGCAGCCGCCGCAGGTCGAGCCCGTACCCGGCGGCCGCGGCCAGCCCGAGGTCCGGCAGCCCGACCGCCGCGGCCCAGCCGCCCTCGGTCTCCCGCACCCCGGCGGCCAGCGCCAGCAGCAGCCCGGCGTCCCCGCCCGCCACCGACACCGCCGCGCCCCGCCGCAGCCCGCCCTCCGGCAGCAGCCCGCTCAGCGCGGGCACCACCGGCAGCAGCCCCCGCGCGGGGGCAGCGGTCGACGCCACCGGTCGGAGCGCGGGCTTCCGCTCGACGGTGGATTCGAAAACAGATTCGAAAACGGGCACACCCCCAGGATCGAACATCCGTTCGTAAAGATTCAAGTCCGAATCGTCCGCTTCCGTGTTGTCACTCTCCGTGTTCGACCGGAGAGGCGCGTCCGCATGCGCGCCGGACCGCGGCGACACCGGCGACCCGCCCCCGTCCGGGCGGAGACCGCCACGGCCTGATGCCGCGTCACCGTCCCGCTGCACCCAGGGTGTCGATAGTCCGTTGAACGGAGTGTTGGCGCCCGGGCGGGGGTTTCAGTGCCCACGCCAAGCCGTCGTTTATTGCCGGCTGGCAGGGTCTGCCGGTGCGACCGAGGGCCCGTCCGGCCCCGGCGGCGGTCGCGACGAGGAAACGAGGTCGAGGAGAATCATGCGTGGCACCACGCTCGGTGACCGCTACCGTCTGGACGAGTGGCTCGGCGGCGGCTCGATGGGCGATGTCTGGCTCGCCCGGGACCAGGTGCTCGACCGCCGCGTCGCCGTCAAGGTCCTGAAACCCGCGCTGCTGGACGAGCCCGGCTTCGCCGAGCGGTTCCACGACGAGGCCCGGGTGATGGCCAGGGTGCAGCACCCCGGCATCGTCGGCGTGTACGACTTCGGGCCCGGCCGCACCACCGACGACGTCCCCTCCTGGGGCGCGCCGCAGACCCCCGCCGCCCACCCGGTCGCCTACCTGGTCATGGAACTGATCGAGGGCGATCCGCTGAGCGCCGTCCTGGAACGGCGGGGCCCGCTGACCGTCCCGGAGTCCCTCGGCCTGGCCATGGAGGTGCTGGCCGCCCTCCAGGCCGCCCACGAGGCCGGGATCGTCCACCGGGACGTCAAGCCGGCCAACCTGATGATCCGCGGCGACGGCCAGGTCGTCGTCACCGACTTCGGCATCGCCCGCCCCGGCTGCGACCCCCGGCTCACCGTGCCCGGGATGGTGCTCGGCACCGCCGCCTACCAGGCGCCCGAACAGGCCTCCACCGGCACGGTCACCGCCTCGGCGGACCTGTACGCGCTCGGGGTCGTGCTCTACGAATGCCTGTCCGGACGGCTGCCGTTCGAGGGCGAGACCGCCCTGGAGCTGATCCTCAAGCACCTGACCGACCCCGTGCCGCCGCTGCCGGACGACGTCCCCGCCCCGGTCCGGGCCCTGGTCGAACGGGCCCTGGCGAAGGACCCGGCCCTGCGCTGGCCGGACGCCGCCGCCATGGGCGCGGCCGTCGTGGCGGCCCTCGCCGGCGAGTCGGCCGAAGGCCCGGCGGGCGGGCCGTCCTGGGCGGCGGTGGTCCGCTCGACCGGTGCGCTGGCGGCGCTCCGGTCCACCGGATCGGCGGCACGGCCGGTGGTCGTGACAGGGGGCGGGGGCGGGGCCGCCGCTCCGTCGCCGCGGCGCGCGGGCGGGTGGCGGGCGGCGCTGTTCGGCAGCCGGCGCCGGACCCTGCTCGTGGCGGGCGCGACCGCGCTCTGCTGCGTCGCCACCGCCACCGCAGCCCTTGTGCTGCACCGGCCCGGTGAGCCGGTCCGGTCCCGGACGGCCGACGTGGCGGTGGCGGGCGTACCGCTGACGGCCCCCGTCGGCCTGCTCCCCGAGGCGGGCGCACCGTCCCCCTCCCCCGACGCGCCGACCCCGTCCGGGGCCCCCTCGCCGACCGGGCCGGTGGTCCCGGGCGCGCCACTCCCCGGCGGCGGGAGCGTCGGCGGCGGGGAGATACCGGGCGGCGGGACGGTGGGCGGCGGAGGTGCCCCGGGCGGTCCGACCGGCCGGGACGGCGCGGCATCGGGCTTCCCCGCGAACCCTCCGGCCGCCGCGCCCGCCCCCGGGGGCGCGGACACCCCCGCCGGCTCCCCGGCCCCGGGCGGCCCGGCCGTCCCGCCCGGCCCCTCACCGGCACCCGGGCAGCCGTCGACGCCGGGCGACCCCGTCTACACGGCCGCCCCGCCGCCGGGCGTCCCGGCCTACACCGCCGCCCCCTCCCGAACGGTGCCCCCGGCCCCGGACTACACCTACGCGCCCAAGCCGACCTACACCGCCTCCCCTCCGCCGTACACCGCCTCGCCGCCCCCGCCGCCGCCGCCCGGCACCATCCCGACGGATCCGCCCATCAAGCCCCCGACCCAGCCGGGCCCACCGCTGCCGCCGCTCGCCCGGCTGTCCAACGGCGGGGCCGTGCTGTACGACCAGGCCTCGCTCAACCGGCCGGGCAACCCGGTGGTCCTGTCCTCGGACGACGGCGGCCCCGGCGGCGTCTGGCAGCTGACCCCGTACACGGAGGGCGGGTACGCCCTCTCCAACGGCGCCACCGAGTACTCCAAGGTCCTGAACCTGGAGGAGGCCCGCGCCCAGACGCAGCTGGCGTACCGGCCGGTGCCCCCCGCCACCGCCCCGACCCAGGTCTGGTCGTTCTTCCCGGTACCGGGGGGCTACGTGGTGACCGTCGCCCGGGACCCGCGGCGCTGCCTGTCCGCCGTCGGCCCGGGCGCGCCCGCCACGGTCCGCACCTGCGCGGGCACGGCCGACCAGGTGTGGACGGTCTCCGCCGCCTGACCGGCCCCTGTGCGGACGGCCGGCCCCGGCCGTCCGCACAGGGGCCGGGGCCGGGACGGCCGGCGTCGAGCAGAGGCGGCGGACGCTCCGCCTCCGCCGAACCGACCAGGGACCCCGGTGCCCGGCCGCTCCACCCGCAGGCTCAGGCCGGGAGCCAGGACGGCCAGCGCTGACGAGCCGGCCCCGCCGGGTGGCCGGCGCCGAGCAGGGGGGCCAGGCGCTCGGCCTCCGGTGAGCCGATCGGGGCCAGGATGCCGTGTGCCTCGGCCCAGCAGGCGCGGGCGCGTTCCGGGTCGCCCGGGGGGTGGTCCGCCAGGGCGTCGCCGAGTGCGGCCAGGGCCAGGCCGCGGCCCCGGTGGTCGCCGTCCAGGGTCAGCGCGTCGACCGCGCGTTCCGCCGCCTCGGCCGCCTCCGGGCCCCGCCCGGCCGCGCGCAGCGACTCGGCGAGCCGCAACAGGATGCGGCCGGTGCGCCGGTGGTCGTCCGGGTCGGTCAGGGCGAGGGCGGCCCGCCGGTGGGCGACCGCCTGGTCGTGGCGGCCGAGGTCGTGGGCGATCGAGCCCAGCGAGTCGCGGGCGCGGGCCTCCAGCTCGTGGTCGGCCAGGTCGTGGCCGATGAGCAGCGACTGGTCGACCACCCGGCCCGCCGCGCCGAAGCGGCCCTGCCGGGCGAAGGCTCCCGCCAGTTCCAGCAGTTCGGCGGCCAGGGCGCGCCGGTCGCCGATCCGCTGCCAGACCGCGACGGCGGCCGAGAATCCGGCCACCGCCTCGTCCGGGCGGCCGAGTTGGACGAAGCAGGCGGCGAGCGAACCGTGCGTGAGCGCGAGCAGCGGTTGCGGCAGTGCGTGCGCGGTGCACAGGTCACGGGCCCGGAGCAGCTCGGCGAGGGCCGACGACGCGGAGCCGACCTCGGCCAGCAGCCGGCCGAGCACCAGGCGCGCCCGCGCCTCGGCGGTTCGGTCGCCCTCTTCCAGGGCGGCCCGCAGCAGGGCGTTGGCGGCGTGCCCGAGCGGCCGGGTGGCGCGCCCGGAATCCGCCGACAGACAGACGCCCAGCAGGAGTTCGGCGAGCCGGTCGAGGCCGGGCGCCACCCCCGGGGAACGGTCCGGGAGCTCCGCGCACTGGCGCACCAGCGCCCCGACGGCCACGTAGTCCCCGACGGTCCGGGACGCGGCCCGCGCCGCCGGGGAGCCGGGCGCCGCCGCCACCCCCGCGTGGTGGTGGCCCACCAGCCGGGCCAGCGCGGCCGCCCGCTCGCCGTCGACCTCCGTCTGATCGCGCGGGCCGCCCGGGCAGAACCGGTCGACCCGCTGGGCGAAGGCCCGCAGCAGATCGTGGTAGCGGTAGCGGTCGGGACTCGCCGCGACCTCCAGCATCGAGCAGTCCACCAGGGACTCGGCCAGCGCCTCGGCGGCCGGCTCCGGCCGGTCCAGGACCGCCGCCACCTCCGCCGCCGACAGGTCCGGCACCTCGGGGACGGCCAACAGCCGGAAGGCGCGTGCCTGTTCCGCGTCCAGCAGGTCGAAGCCGAAGCGGAACGAGGAATCGACGGCGAGGTCGCCGCTGCGCAGCGCGTCCAACCGGTAGCGCTCGCCACCCAGTTGCTCCACCAGTCGGGCGACGCTCCAACCGGGCCGGCAGGCCAGCCGCGCCGCGAGGATCCGCACCGCCAGCGGCAACTGCCCGCAGAGCCTGATGAGTTCACGGGCGGCCGGCTCCTCGGCCGCCACCCGCCCGGCGCCGACCACCCGGGTCAGCAGGGTGACCGCCTCCTCCGCGGGCAGCACCGGCAGTTCGGTGAAGCGGGCGTTGGGCAGCGCTCCGATCCGGGTCCGGCTGGTGACCAGGACGGCGCAGCCCGCGCCGCCCGGGATCAGCGGCCGGACCTGCTCGGCGTCGCGCGCGTTGTCGAGCAGGACGAGGACCCGCCGCCCGGCGAGCAACGACCGGTAGCGGGCCGCCCGTTCGGCCGGGTCCGCCGGGATCGACTCGCCGGGAACGCCGAAGGAGCGCAGGAAGACCGCCAGCGCCTCCTCGGGGCGGGTCGGACGACCGTCCGCGCCGTGCAGGTCGAGGTAGAGCCGGCCGTCCGGGAACTCGTCGGCGAGGCCGTGCGCGACGTGCAGGGCGAGCGCGGTCTTGCCGACTCCGCCCATGCCCGCGACCGCCGCCACCGGCACCCGGCCCGGCTCCCGCAGGGCGGCCCGCACCGCCTCGACCTCCGCCGTTCGGCCGGTGAAGTCGGCCACGGCTGCCGGGAGTTGGTCGGGCCTGAGGAAGGCGGCCGGTGGCCCCGCCGCCACCGGGGGCGCCGCGGACGCCGAAGTCGCCGAGGACACGGAGGACACCGCGGACGCGGGAGCGGCCGGAGCCGCCGGGGCGGGCGCCGCCAGGGTCTCGTCCGCCGCGAGGATCCGCCCGTGCAGGTCCCGCAGCCCCGGGCCGGGGGCGACGCCCAGTTCGGTGCGCAGCCGACGGTCCGCCGCCCGGTACACCTCCAGCGCGTCCGCCTGCCGTCCGGAGCGGTACAGCGCGAGCATCAGCAGCTCGACGAGGCGCTCGCGCAGCGGGTGCTCCTCGGACAGGGCCGTCAGCTCGGCGACCGACTCCGCCGACCGGCCGCCCTCGCCCTCCGCCTCCAGACACGCCTCCAGGACCGCGAGCCGGCGCTCCTCCCACTCCCGGCGCTGGCGCCGCACGTAGGGACCGGGCACGCCGGACATCGGCTCGCCCCGCCACAGCTCCAGCGCCGCCCGCAGGACGGCCGCCGCCTCGGCGTGCCGCCCCTCGGCGCGCAGCGCCCGCGCCCGGGCCTGCCGTGCCTCGCACCGCCCGGTGTCCAGGCCCTCGGGGTCGGCGACCAGCAGGTACCCGCCGCCGAGCGAGGTCAGCGCGTCGGGCCCGAGGACCCTGCGCAGCCGGTGCACATAGGTGCGGATGACGCCGTGGGCGCTGGCCGGCGGGTCCTCGCCCCACAGGTCGTCGATCAGCTGGGCGCCGGACACCTGCCGGCCCGCCCGGAACAGCAGGGCGAGCAGCAGCCCCTGCTGCTGCGGCGAACCGAGCGCCAGCTCCACCCCGTCCCGCAGGCCCCGTACGGGCCCCAGTACCTCGAACCGCAGCCCTCCCGGCCGCGCCTCCCGGTCCATCGATCGACTCCCCCATGTCCGTACAACTCCCCCGTCCGCATGATAACCACCGGCATTCCCGCTGCTCAGCTCCGGTGGAGCGGCATCGCTGCGGCCGGGGTGGGAGGGTTTGACTTCGAGTGAACTCCAACTCATAGCCTCGACGGGACGACGCACCACGCACGACCAGCGATCGGAGAACCTCCCATGAGCACCAGCAGGAACGACGACGCCGCCACCACGCGACAGGAGCGGTTCGAGCGGGGGCTGGCCGTCCTCACCTCCGTCGACGGCGAGGCCGGGCAGCGGGTGATCGACTCGCTCGCCGACATCCACCCCGAACTCGCCCACCAGGTCGTGGCCTGGGGCTTCGGCGAGATCTACAGCCGGCCCGGACTGCCGCCGCGCGACCGGCAGTTGGTGACCCTGGGCATGCTCACCGCGCTCGGCGGCTGCGAGCCGCAGCTGGAGGTCCACCTCAACGCCGCCCTCAACGTCGGCCTCACACCCACCGAGATCACCGAGGCCCTGCTGCACTCCGCCGGGTACTGCGGCTTCCCCAGGGCCCTGAACGCCACCTTCGTCGCCAAGAAGGTCTTCGGCGAGCGCGGTCTGCTGCCGACGGACTCCGCGGCCTGAGCCCCGGCCCTGGCCCTGGCCCTGGCCCCGGCCCTGGCCGGAAAAGGTGGTGAAGGACGGGACCGGCGGCGGCAGACTGACCGGCATGACCGAAGAGACGCCGAAGACGCTCGAAGCGTTCAAGAAGGACCTGCTCATCTATCTGCAGGACGCCCGGGACGCCCTGCTGTGGAAGCTCGAAGGGCTCTCCGAGTACGACGTCCGGCGGCCACTGACGCCGACCGGCACCAATCTGCTGGGGCTGGTCAAGCACACCACGGCGGCGGAGGCGATGTACTTCGGCGAGGCCTTCGGGCGGCCGTTCGACGCGCCCCGGCCGTGGATCACGGGGGACGCCGAGCCGAACTCCGACTTCTGGGCGACCCCGGAGGAGAGCCGGGAGCAGATCGTCGACGGGTACCGCGCGGCCTGCGCGCACGCCGACGCGACGATCGCCGCGCTGCCGCTGGACGCGGTCGGCCGGGTGCCGTGGGGCAATCGCGCCCAGGTGACGCTGCACCACGGCCTCGTCCACATGACCGCCGAGACCCAGCGGCACGCCGGGCACGCCGACATCGTCCGCGAACTCGTCGACGGCGCGACCGGCCAGCGGCGGGACGGGGCGAACACGGCCCCCGGTGACGAGGCCTGGTGGGCCGGGCACCGGGCCCGGGTCGAACGCGCCGCCCAGGAGGCGGCCCCGGCACGGCAGAACGCTCAGGCGTAGCGACGGGCCAGGGCGGTGGCGGCGGCCGCGACGGCCTCGCGCAGATCGGGCGGGCCGAGCACCACGGCTCCGGGGCCCAGCCGCAGGAGGTCGCCGACGGCCACCGCCGTGCTCTCGACGGCGAGGTCGACCTCCGCCCAGCCGTCGGCGTCGGGCGGCCCGGCGGTGGCCAGGGCCCGGGCGCCGGCGGCGCCGAACTGCATCGGGAGCAGCCTGCGGGCCTCCGGGGAGAGCCGCAGCCGGGCGGTCTGCTGGTGGAGGGCGGCGGTCAGCCGGCGGGCGGTCTCCGTCCAGTGGGCGGCCAGGTCGAAGCCAGCGGGGCGCTCGAAGGTCTCGTCGGCGACCTCGACCGCGAGGAGCCGGGAGACCCGGTAGGTGCGGGCGGCCGACTCGGGGGAACCGGCTCCGGCCGAACCGACACCGGCCGAACCGGCTGCGGCCGCTGTCGCGGCACCGACCGCAGCCGCGACCAGGTACCAGATGCCGCCCTTGAGGACGAGGCCCAGCGGGTGCAGCTCCCGGTGCACCTCGCCGCGCCAGCGCCGGTAGTGGACGCGCAGCACCCGCTGCTCCCAGACCGCCCGCGCGACCGGGGCCAGGTGGTCGACCGGGTCGGCGTCGCGGAACCAGGCCGGCGCGTCGAGGTGGAAGCGGTCCTGGACGCGGCGGGTGCGGTCGGCGAGTTCGGCGGGCAGCGCCGCCTGGAGCTTGAGCTGGGCGGTGGTCAGCACGGCGCCGAGGCCGAGGTCGCGGGCCGGTCCGGGGGCGCCGGTGAGGAACAGCGCGTCGGCCTCCGCGTCGGTGAGGCCGGTGAGCCGGGTGCGGTAGCCGTCCATCAGCCGGTAGCCGCCGTCGGGCCCCCGGTCCGCGGTCACCGGGACGCCGGACGCGGCCAGCGCCTCGACGTCCCGGTAGACGGTGCGGACCGACACCTCCAGCTCGGCGGCGAGTTCGCCGGCGGTCATCCGGCCGCGGTTCTGGAGCAGGAGCAGCAGGGCGAGGAGCCGGTCGGCGCGCATGGAGCCATTCTGGCGCCCGTACCTGACAGAAGGTGTCAGGTACGGGCGCCAGAGTGATCACCGAGCGCACGGCACACCCGCCGTACGCCGGCCCGGGCACCACCCTGAGGACGACCATGAGCACAACCACCCCGTCCACCACCGTCACCGGCAGCTTCGGCTACGCCGACTGGACGGAGACCGCGATCGGCCCGGCGGAGACCCTGCCCCGGCTGGCCCGGGCCTCCGTCGTCAACGCCTTCACCGGCGGCATCGAGGCGGCGGCGACCGTCTGCGAGTACGTCTTCCTCTACGCCACCGAGAAGACCGGCACCTTCACCGGCCTGCAGCAGCTCACCGGCCGGCTGGACGGCCGCACCGGCGGCTTCACCGTGGAGGAGCGCGGCACCTTCGAGGAGGACGGCACCGTCCGCTGCACCTTCGAGGTGGTCCCCGGCAGCGCCACCGGCGAGCTCACCGGTCTGCGCGGCACCGGCGGCTACCTCTACCACCCCGGCGAGTCCCCCGTCCCGTACACCTTCTCCTACGAACTCGGCTGAGCCCGGCCGGGCGTGGGACGGGGGTCCACGCCCGGCCGGCGGCCCTACGCCAGGCCGGTGAGCAGGGAGACCCGGATGTGCTCCGGGTAGCCGGCGGCGGTGCGCGGGGCGGGGAGGGCGGCGAGCAGGCGGGCGGCGAAGGCCGGCCGCTCGGCGGCGGAGGGGAGCTCCGGGGCGGGGATCGCGGAGTAGAGGGTGCCCAGGAGCTGGTCGGGGGTCAGGACGTCCTCGTACTCCACCACCGTCTCCCGCACGTCGGTGAAACCGGCGTCCGCCAGCGCGGCGGCGTACTGCTCGCGCTCGGCGGCGTCGGTGCCGCAGGAGGCGTTGACCGGACGGCCGAAGTGCTCCTCCAGCCCGGCCCGCAGGGCGCGCGACCAGTCGGTGTCCTGGGCCCAGAGCGGCGCGCCGTTGGCGATCACGGCGACGCCGCCGCCCGGACGGGTGAGCGGGCGCAGCGCGCGGAACAGCTCGCCGGGGTTCATCCAGTGCAGGGCGTTGCCGATCACGGTGAGGCCGAGCGGGCGCTCGCCGGGCGCCAGGGCCGCGAGCCCGGGGACGTCCGCGTCGGTGCCGAGCAGCCACAGGGCGTTGCGCACGCCCGACCGTTCGGCGGCGGCCCGGGCCTGGAAGAGCATGTCCGGCTCCGGGTCCAGGCCGATGACGGTCCGCACGTGGGCGGCGAGCGGGAGGGCGAGCTGTCCGGTGCCGCAGCCGAGGTCGAGGGCGAGGTCGCCGATGCCGGGGTGGGCGTCCAGGCCGAAGGTGCGGTCGAGGACGTCGAGGACGGCCGGCGGATAGCCTCGGCGGTACTCGGCGTAGTGGGCGGCCACCTCGCCGGAGAAGTCCGGGCGGGCGGCGGGCGGGGAGGTTGCGGTCATGGCCGGGAACCTGCCCCACGCCGGACGGGCGCAGTCCGCTGATCGCTGTCGGCGGACGGCCCGCGGCGGGCCGCCGGGGTCCGGGCAGGTCCGGCGCCCGGACCCCGGTGGGCGTCAGACCTCGACCGGCGGCTCGGACATGATCCGGCGCACCTCGACCGGCATGGCGAGCGGCCTGCCCTCCGGGCCGGGGGCGGCGGAGACCTTGGCCGCGATCTCGACGGCGCGCGGCTCGCCGGCGCAGTCCACGATCCACCAGCCGGCCACCCACTCCTTGGTCTCCGGGAACGGGCCGTCGCTGACCACCGGCGCGCCGTCGCCGTGCCCGCGGACGATCCGGGCGGTCTCCGGCGCCGCCAGGCCCTGGGCGTCGACGAGTTCGCCGGTGTCGGCGAGCTCGGCGTTCAGGTCCCGCATGTACCGCACATGGATCCGGACGTCCTCGGGCCGCCACTCCTCGACCTTCGGGAAGTCGACGTCCTTCTCGCCGAACTGCATCAGCAGCATGTACTTCATCGTCGCGCTCCTTCGTCGTCCGCGGGCTCTCGCGGGGAGGTCGGAGCAGGCCTCGCGATCTCGACGTCCCCGGCGGAAATTCCGGGAGGAACGTTAGCGGCTCCTCCGCCGGGCCCCGGGAGGCGCCGCCGTTGACCGGGTCCCGGGCGGCCCCTAGGGTCGGGATCCGTGCAGCGATACGACTGGCTGAAGAAGATTCAGCGCATGGACCCGGAGACCGAGTTCACCGAGATCTACCGGATCAGCAGCTGGTACGAGTTCCCCTGGGACTACACCCAGTCGCTCAGCTTCGCGCTCTACCGCACCTACGCCGTCCCCAGCATCGGCGGGCTGCTCGCCCGGACCGGCGAGTTCACCGGCCGCACCCAGAAGCGCTACGACGACACCGTGCTGATCCTGGAGGCGGTGATCGAGCACGGCTTCGACTCCTCCCAGGGGCGCGAGGCGATCCGCCGGATGAACCGGATGCACCGCCGGTACGACATCACGAACGACGACTTCCGGTACGTGCTCGCCACCTTCGTGGTGACGCCCAAGCGCTGGATGGACGACTACGGCTGGCGCCGTCTGTCCCCGCACGAGATCCGGGCGTCGGTCAACTACTACCGCGAACTGGGCCGGCACATGGGTCTGAGCGGCATACCGGAGACGTACGAGGAGTTCGAGCGGCTGCTCGACGACTACGAGCGCGAGCACTTCGCCTTCGACCCGGGCAGCCGGGCGGTCTCCGACGCCACGCTCGGCCTGATGGCCTCCTGGTACCCGGCGCCGCTGCGGCCGTCGATGCGGACCTCCTCGGTCTGCCTGCTCGACGACCCGCTGCGCGAGGCGTTCGGCTACCCGGCCCCGCCGGCCGCGCTGCGGCGCGCCGTCCGGGCGGGGATGCGGCTGCGCGGGCGCTTCGTACGGCTGCTGCCGCCGCGCCGCAGGCCGCACCTGGCGCGGGACGGCCGGCAGGTGCGCGGCTACCCCGGGTATCCGTACGGCTACCGGATCGGCGACCTGGGGACCTTCGAGGAGAAGGCCGACACCGGGTCCGCCTCCGGCGGCTGCCCGTTCCCGCACGCCGCGGCGGCGACGGGCGACGAGGCCGGCGACTGAACCCTGACGGGGGAACGCGGTCCGGCCTGCGTCCCGGCCCAGGGCGTGGCTAGGGCGTGTCTGACAATTCGCGTCGGATCAGCGGGCGGCGTCAGGGTGCGTGCATCGCAAGGCGGAGGAGGGAGTCCATGCGGAGCATCGGCGACCGACGACAACGCGGCGAGGTGCGTGCCCTGACGCCGCCCGCCCGGCGGGAATTGTCAGACACGCCCTAGGCCCCGGTGAGGTGGCGCAGCAGCGGGCCCGGGTCGTGACTGCCGCAGGCCGTGCGGACGGCGGCGTCATGGGCGGCGGCGAGGGCGTCGAGCCGGGTGAGGCGGGCGTGGCCGACGCGGGACAGGTGGGCGGTGACGCGGCGGCGGTCCCGCTCGTCCTGGCGGCGGTAGACCCAGCCGGCCTCGGTGAGGGCGTCGACGATGCGGCTGAGGCTGGCCTGCGGGATGAGCAGGGCCTGGGCGAGTTCGCCCATCGAGCGGCCGGTGCCCTCGGCGAGGGCGCGCATGACGCGCCACTGGTCGAGGGTGCAGCCCTCGGCCTCCAGGCGGGCGGCGAGGTCACGGGCGAGGCGGCGCTGGGCGACGGTGAGCAACTCGATCAGCAGCGGCTGGTCGACGGAGACGGCCTCGGGGGCGGTGGCTGGTGGTGTCATGGCCGTGTCTCTTTTCCCCGTCGCTGGTCCCGGTCGCCGGTTCCGGCCGTTCGGTCCTCGTTCGGTCCCGTTTGGCCGGATCGGCTGGCATGACGATACTCGCAAGCGATGACCGCCGACGTGAAGCTGCTGGAGCCGCTCGACGCGCGGTACCTCCCCCGGGAGGCGCCGGCGCTGCGGGTGGGCCTGGTCGTGCCGCAGTCCGGCACGCTCGGCCTGACCGGGCCCTCGGCCCTGGACGGGGCGCTGCTCGCCGCGCACGAGGTGAACGCCGGCGGCGGGGTGCGCGGGCTGCCGCTGGAGCTGGTGCTGGTGGACGGCGGCGGCACGCCGGCGGCGGTGTCCCGGGAGGTGGAGCTGCTGCTGGACGCCGGGGCGGTGGACGCGGTGGCCGGCTGCCACTCCAGCGATGTACACCGGGCCCTGGAGGCGGTCACCACCGGGCGGACGGCATACGTGTACACGCCGCCGCACGAGGGCGGGGCCCGGCTGCCGGGCGTGTTCTGCACCGGGGCGGACCCGGCGCGCCAGCTGGACGGGGTGGTGGAGCGGCTCACCGAGCGGCACCGGCTGCGCCGCTGGGCGCTGGTCGGCAACGACTACATCTGGCCGTACGCCATGCACCGGGCGGCCGGGGAGGCGGTGGCCCGGGCCGGGGCGCGGGTGGTGCTGGAGCGGCACCTGCCGTTCGGGACGGCGGACCGGACGCTGGAGCCGCTGCTGGACGCGCTGCGCGCGGAGCGGGCGGACGCGCTGCTGCTGAGCCTGATCGGCGCCGACCTGGTCCGGTTCAACCGGGCGCTGCGCCGCACCGGGCTGGACCGCCGGCTGGTGCGGCTGTCCGTCGCGCTGGAGGAGAACAGCCTGCTCGCGTACGGCGGGGACGGCACCGGCACGCTGTACGCCGCGATGCCGTCGTTCGTCTCGCTCACGGAGGAGCGGCGGATGCGGCTGGCGGAGCAGCACCGGGCGGTGTTCGGGCCGTACGCGCCGGTGCTGGACGCCTACGCGGTCGGGTTGTACGACGGGCTGCACCTGCTGGCGGCGCTGGCCGCGCGCGGGGAGCTGGTCGCGGACGGCGGGCTGGGGCGGTCGGCGGCGCGGCTGCTGCGGGGGGACGGCGCGGCGGTGCGGCGGGCGTGGGCGCGGGCGCCGCTGGGCCCGGCCCGCGACGGGGTGCACCTGGCGCGGGCCGACGGACTCGGGTTCACGGTCCTGCCGTAGCGCCTCCCACCAGGCGCGATGGCCGCCGGGTGCGCTGCCCGCCAGGTGGACTGGATGCGCAAATCCCTTCCATTTGGAAATAACTGGCTCTAGTGTCTCCCCACCACCTCGGGTCGCCCCGCCACGGGTCGTCACGGAAGAGAGCCCCCACATGTCCGAAGCACCCGCCTCACCCACCGGTACCGGCACCGGGACCGGCACCAGCACCGGCATCGAGAGCTACGGCTACAAACAGGAGCTGCGCCGCTCCCTGCGCTTCACCGACCTGCTGGTCTACGGCCTGGTCTTCATGGTCCCGATCGCCCCCTTCGGCATCTTCGGCAGCGTCTTCCAGGGCTCCGGCGGCATGGTCGCCCTCGCCTACGTGCTCGGCATGGTGGCGATGATGTTCACCGCCCTGTCCTACGCCCAGATGTCCCGGGCGTTCCCGATGGCCGGCTCGGTGTACACCTACGCCGGGCGCGGCATCGCGGCTCCGGTCGGCTTCCTGTCCGGCTGGATGATCCTGCTGGACTACGTGCTCGTCCCCGGCCTGCTCTACCTGATCGCCGGCGTGGCGATGAACTCGCTGGTGCCGGCGGTGCCGGTCTGGCTGTGGCTGGTCGGCTTCGTGCTGCTGAACACCGCCGTCAACTACCTGGGCGTCGAGATGACGTCGAAGGTCAACAAGGCGATGCTGATCGGCGAGCTGATCGTGCTGGTGGTGTTCATCGGCTTCGGCCTGGCCGCGCTGGCCTCCGGCAAGGGCCGCGGCTTCGACTTCACCCCGGTCTACAACTCCCAGACGTTCTCCTGGAGCCTGGTCTTCGGCGCGGTGTCAGTGGCGGTGCTGAGCTTCCTCGGCTTCGACGGCATCTCCACCCTCTCCGAGGAGAACCGGGACTCCGCCAAGGCCGTCGGCAGGTCGATGATCGCCGCACTGCTGCTGGCCGGCTCGCTGTTCATCGTGCAGACCTGGATCGCCTCGCTGCTCGTCCCGGACCCGGCCGCGCTGATCGCCGACGGCGACCCGGACGGCACCGCCTTCTACGACGCGGCACGCGTCGCCGCCGGCGGCTGGCTCGCCACCGTCACCGCCGCCGCGACCGCCGTGGCCTGGGGCTTCGCCAACTCCCTGGTCGCCCAGGCGGCCACCTCCCGACTGCTGTTCGCGATGGCCCGCGACCGCCAGCTGCCCGCCTTCCTCGCCAAGGTCCACCCGCGCCACCGCGTCCCGGTGAACGCGACCCTGCTGACCGCGGGCGTCTCGCTCGTCCTCGGCCTCTACACCGCCTCGCGCGAGGACGGCATCACGCTGCTCTCCACGCTGGTCAACTTCGGCGCGCTGACCACCTTCCTCGTCCTGCACGTGTCCGTGGTGGTGCACTACGTGTTCCGCCGCCGCAGCCGCGACTGGTGGCGCCACCTCATCGCCCCCGCCCTCGGCTTCGCGATCCTGGCGTACGTGGTCGTGAACGCGGACATCGCCGCCCAGCGCCTCGGCTTCGTCTGGCTGGCGATCGGCGGACTCGTCCTGACCGGGCTGCTGCTGTCCGGCCGCCGCCCGAACCTCGCCGCGGTGGCCTCCGACGCCACCCCCGATTCCTCCCCCGGCAAGGAGACCCCGTGAACCTGCCCGACGTCGTCACCCTCTCGCCCAAGCCCGAGGACTACGCCTACACCTTCGGCGGACGCACCCCGCTGGTGACCGTCCAGCCCGGCACGGTGGTCGAGCTGACCACCGAGGACTGCTTCGGCGGCCGGGTCCGCGGCTTCGCCGACCTGCCGAGCGCGGTCTGCGAGTTCCCCTACCTCAACCCGGTGACCGGACCGATCGCGGTGGCCGGGGCCGAGCCCGGCGACACCCTGGCCGTGCACTTCGTGGAGATCACCCCGGCCCGCGACTGGGGCGTCTCCAGCACTTTCCCGCACTTCGGCGCGCTCACCACCACCCACACCACCGCGATGCTGCACGCGCCGCTGGAGGAGCGGGTCTGGGTGTACGAGCTGGACACCGCGGCCGGCGTCTGCCGGTTCCGGGCCCGCAACAGCGACTTCACCGCCGACCTCCCGCTGGACCCGATGCACGGCACCGTCGGCGTCGCCCCCGCCGGCGGGGAGACCCTGATGTCGATCACCCCGGGCGCGCACGGCGGCAACCTCGACACCCCCGAGATGCGGGCCAGCACCACCGCCTACTTCGGCGTCAACGTGCCCGGCGGACTGCTCGCCATCGGCGACGGCCACGCCCGCCAGGGCGAGGGCGAGGTCTGCGGAACGGCCGTCGAGGCGGCGATGCGCACCACGGTGGTGGTCGACCTGATCAAGGGCGGCGGCCCGGCCTGGCCCCGCCTGGAGAGCGACCACCACCTGATCTCCACCGGCTCGGCCCGGCCCCTGGAGGACGCCTTCCGGATCAGCCAGCACGACCTCGTCACCTGGAGCGCCGAGCTGCTCGGCCTGGACCTGCTGGACGCCTACCAGCTGGTCAGCCAGGCCGGCCTGGCCCCGGCCGCCAACGTGTGCGACACCAACTACACGATGGCCGCCAAGCTCCCCAAGTCCCTCCTCGGCCGCACCCGCGCCTACGACGGCCTGCACGACCACCTCCGCGCGACCGCCGCCGCCTACCTGAAGGGCCGTTGAAGAGCGGTCAGGATCCCCGGACAACGGTGTTCTGGCAGGCCGTGAGGAGCCATCGGCCGTCCTCCTTCGCCATGACGTAGAGCGGGCTGCCCTCCTCCCCGACCTGCCCGCCGCCGCCGTCGAGGTAGCGCTGGCGCACCTTGACGGCGGCGACGTCGGGGCGGAGGAAGAACACGTGGACCACCTCGTACACGGCCGTGCTGCCGCTGCCCACGACGGCCCCGGGCAGCACCGTGCGGGTGAACTCGGCGATCTCCTCCCGGCCGCGCAGCAGCTTGCCGTGGCCGGTGGTCCAGATCGCGTCGGCACGGAAGAGGCCGACGAACTCCTCGACCAGCTCATTGGCCTGCGCGTGCTGGACGGTGGCGACCACCTGCTGGATCGCGGCGATCTCGGCTTCGGCGGAGCCGGCGTCCAGGAGGGCGTTCCCGGTGCGGGCCGTGCCCGCGGTGATCGTGGTGTTCGCATCGGTGTTCATGCCGACCATGATCGAATCTCAAGTCCGCTTCAGGTCAAGGCCTGCGGCGGTCCGGACTTGAAGCTGCCGCAGCGGCAGCCTCCGACGTCGTGATCAGGGCCGGCGGAACCGGCCCCGGTGGGAGACGTGAGGGGCACCGGATGGTTGCCTGGCCGATCGCGGACATGGCGCGGATGGCCGGGTGATCTAGGCTGGTGGGGTGCCTCTTCTCGTTCGCCGCCGCCACGTGGACCTGCTCCGCGTGACCAGCATGTCCTGTCGACGCTCCGGCTGAACCTCGTACCCCTCCCCTCAGCGCGGCCCGCAGCGGCCGCGTCCCCCTCCCGGCCCCGGGCACAGCCGCCGCACCAGGCGCGTCCCCGGCGTTCCCGGTCACCACCGGAGTCGGCCGGGACGAGACCCAGCGGATGTCACCCATGACCCAGCAGCACCAGCCCACCCTCGAAGCCCCCGTCGACGCGCTTCCGGTGATCGACCTCTCGCTCGCCGACGGCGGCCCGGCGGACCGCACCCGTCTGCACGACGAGCTGCGGACCGCGGCCACCGGCGTCGGCTTCTTCCAGCTCGTCGGCCACGGGATCACCCCGGCCGAGACGGCCGCCCTCACCGACGCCATGCGGGCCTTCTTCGCCCTCCCCGAGGCCGAGCGCCTCGCCGTCGCCAACCTCCATTCCCCGCACTACCGCGGCTACACCCGCACCGGCGACGAGCGCACCGGCGGCAGCCGGGACTGGCGCGACCAGCTCGACATCGGCGCCGAACTGCCCCCGCACGTGCCCGCCGCCGGCGAGCCCCCGTACTGGTGGCTGGAGGGCCCCAACCAGTGGCCCGCCGCGCTCCCCGGGCTGCGCACCGCGGCGCTGGCCTGGATCGACCGGCTCGGCGCGGTCGCCCGCACGCTGCTGCACGAACTCCTCTCCGCGATCGGCGCCCGTCCCGACTTCTACGACCCCGCCTTCGCCGGGCACCCGCACCTGCGGCTCAAGCTGGTCCGCTACCCGGGCACCGCACCCGACGGCGCCGCCCAGGGCGTCGGCGCGCACAAGGACTACGGCTTCATCACCCTGCTCCTCCAGGACACCGTCGGCGGCCTCCAGGTGCAGCGCCCGGACGGCTCCTTCCTGGACGTCCCGCCGCTGGAGGGCGCCTTCGTCGTCAACCTCGGCGAACTGCTGGAGGTCGCCACCGACGGCTACCTCAAGGCCACCAGCCACCGCGTGGTCAGCCCGCCCGGCGCCCGCGAGCGCTTCTCCGTCCCGTTCTTCTACAACCCCCGCCTCGACGCCCACGTCGAACCGCTGGACTTCCCGCTCGCCCACCACGCCCCCGGCGCCACCCAGGACCCGGCCAACCCGCTCTACGCCGACTTCGGCTTCAACGAGTGGAAGGGCTACACCCGCGCCCACCCCGAGGTCACCCGCCGCCACCACCCCGACCTCGCCGCCTGACGCACCCACCGCCCACGGGCCCGCGCTCCCCGCCGGAGCGCGGGCCTGCCCGCGTTCCGCGCGTGGACCCCGGTGGGACAGCGGTGTCACACTCCTGGTGTCACAGTGCTGGTGTTACGAGGTGGGAGGCGGGGGTGGAGGTGCGGCTGACGGTGGACGAGTTGGCGGCGCGGGCGGGGGTGACGGTGCGGACGGTGCGGTTCTACGGGACGAAGGGGCTGCTGCCGCCGCCGGTGCTGGGGGCCCGGCGGGTCGGATGGTACGGGGCGGAGCACCTGGACCGGCTGGGGCTGATCGAGGAGTTGCAGCGGCAGGGGCTGACGCTGGCCGCCATCGGGCGGTACCTGGCGCGGCTGCCGCGCGAGACCACGCCGCTGGACCTGGCGATCCACCGGGCGCTGGTGGCGTCGTGGACGCCGGAGGCGCCGGAGGAGGCGGGCCGCGAGGAGGTGGAGCGGCGGGCCGGGCGGCGGCTGTCGGAGGAGCAGGTGGACCGACTGGCCGCGATGGGGGTGCTGGAGCGGACGGCGGACCCGGAGGTGTTCCGGGTGGACCCGGGGCTGCTGCCGCTGGGCGTGCGGATCCTGGACGTGCCGATCCCGCCGGAGACGCTGGTGGCGGCACGCGCGGTGGTGGTGGAGCACAGCCGGGCGACGGCGCGGGAGCTGCAGCGGCTGTTCCGGGAGACGGTGTGGAAGCCGTACCGCGAGAGCGAGCCGGCGCCGGACGACGTGGAGCGGATGAAGGCGCTGACCGACCACATCCAGCCGATGGTGGCGCAGGCGCTGGTCACGGCGTTCCAGCGCTCCTTGCGGGAGGAACTGGGCGAGGAGCTGGGCGAGGCGTCCGCCGAGGAGCGGCGGACCGCCCCGCCCGAGCGGTGATCAGTCCGTGAAGGTGCCGCCCTCGGCGGCGATCCGCTCCAGCAGGGCGGGCGGCGCGAACCGCTCGCCGTACGCGGCGGCGAGTTCGCGGGCACGGGCCGCGAAACCGGCCGGACCGCCCGGGTAGCCGTTGATGTACTGGAGGACACCGCCGGTCCAGGCCGGGAAGCCGATGCCGAGGATGGAGCCGACGTTGGCGTCCGCGACCGAGGTGAGCACCCCCTCCTCCAGGCAGCGCACCGAGTCCAGGGCCTCGCTGAACAGCATCCGCTCCTTGAGGTCCTCGAACGGCACGGCGGCGTCCGCGCGCGTGAAGTGCTCGCGCAGGCCCGGCCACAGACGGCCGCGCACCCCGTTCTCGTCGTACTCGTAGAAGCCGGCGCCGCCGCTGCGGCCGGGGCGGCCGAACTCGTCGACCATCCGGTCCACCACCGCGTCCGCCGGGTGGGCGGTCCACTCGCCGCCGGCGGCCTCAACGGCGCGCCGGTGCTCGTCACGGATCCTGCGCGGCAGGGTCAGGGTCAGCTCGTCGAGCAGCGAGAGCACCTTGGCCGGGTAGCCGGCCTGCGCGGCGGCCTGCTCGACACTGGAGGGATCGACGCCCTCGCCGATCATGGCGACGCCCTCGTTGATGAACCGGCCGATCACCCGCGAGGTGAAGAAGCCGCGCGAGTCGTTGACCACGATCGGGGTCCGGCCGATCTGGCGGACCAGGTCGAAGGCGCGGGCCAGCGCCTCGTCCCCGGTCTGCGGGCCGCGGATGATCTCCACCAGCCGCATCTTGTCGACCGGCGAGAAGAAGTGCAGGCCGATGAAGTCGGTGGTGCGCTCCACCCCCTCGGCGAGCAGACCGATCGGCAGGGTGGAGGTGTTGGAGCAGAGCAGCGCGTCCGGCGCGACGACACCCTCGATCTCCTGGAACACCTTGTGCTTCAGCGCGGGGTTCTCGAAGACCGCCTCGATCACCGCGTCGCAGCCGGCCAGGTCGGCGGCCTCGGCGGTGGGGGTGATCCGGGCGAGCAGTTCGTCGCGCTGCGCCCCGGTCCGGCGCCCGCGCGCCACGGCCTTCGCCAGCAGGCCCTCGGAGTAGGCCTTTCCGCGCGCGGCGGCCTCGACGGTGACGTCCTTGAGCAGCACCTCGATGCCGGCCTCGGCGCAGACGTGGGCGATGCCGGCGCCCATCATGCCGGCGCCGAGCACCGCGACCTTGCGGACCGTCCGCTTCTCCACCGAAGCGGGCCGTCCGGCACCGGAGTTGACCGCCTGGAGGTCGAAGAAGAGCGCCTGGATCATGTTCTTGCTGGTCTGCCCGCAGGCCAGCTCGGTGAAGTAGCGGGCCTCGACCACCATCGCGGTGTCGACGTCCACCTGGGCGCTCTCGACGGCGGCGGCGAGCACGTTGCGCGGCGCCGGGTAGGGGGCGCCGGCCAGCTGCTTGCGCAGGTTGGCGGGGAAGGCGGGCAGGTTGGCGGCGAAGGCCGGGGTGCTGGGGGTGCCGCCGGGGATCCTGTGACCCTTGACGTCCCAGGGCTGGACGGGGGCCGGGTTCGCCTCGATCCAGGCCCGCGCCCGGGCGGTCAACTCCTCGGGGGTGTCGACGAGTTCGTGCACCAGACCGTGTTCGAGGGCCTGCGCCGGGCGGTACTGGCGGCCCTGCAGCAGGAACTTCAGCAGGGCGTCGGTGATGCCGAACAGCCGCACGGTGCGGACGATCCCGCCGCCGCCGGGGAGCAGGCCCAGGGTGACCTCGGGCAGGCCGATCCGGCTCGCGGGGGTGTTCAGGGCGATCCGGTGGTGGCAGGCGAGGGCGAGCTCCAGGCCGCCGCCGAGCGCGCTGCCGTTGACGGCGGCGACGACCGGCCTGCCGAGCGTCTCCAGGGTGCGCAGGGCCCGCTTGATCCGCATCGACTTCTCGAAGACGGCGGCGGCGTCCTCGGGGCCGGCGGCGGAGAGCATCCGCAGGTCGCCGCCGGCGAAGAAGGTCTTCTTGGCCGAGGTGACGACCACGCCGCGCAGCCCGCCGTCGGCGGCGAGGCCGGCCAGCCGGGCGACGACGGCCTCGAAGTCGGCGGTGAACGCCTCGTTCATGGTGTTGACGGACTGGGTGGGGTCGTCGAGGACGAGGGTGACCACGCCGTCCTGGTCCTGCTCCCAGCGGATGGTGGTGGTGTCGCTCATGGGTTCGGATCTCCGGAGGAGGGTGAGGAGGAGGGCGGAGGACGGGGTCAGACGCGCTCGACGACGGTGGCGATGCCCATGCCGCCGCCCACGCAGAGGGTGGCCAGGCCGTAGCGCAGCTCGCGCCGCTCCAGCTCGTCGACGAGGGTGCCGATCAGCATCGCGCCGGTGGCGCCCAGCGGGTGGCCGAGGGCGATCGCGCCGCCGTTGACGTTCACCTGCTCCGGGGAGAAGCCCATCTCGCGGATGAAGCGCAGGGCGACGGCGGCGAAGGCCTCGTTGATCTCGACCAGGTCGATGTCGGCGGCGGTCAGCCCGGCCTTGGCGAGCGCCTTGCGGGTGGCGGGCGCGGGGCCGGTGAGCATGATGGTCGGCTCGGAGCCGGAGACGGCGGCGGAGACGATCCGGGCGCGCGGCCGCAGCCCGTAGCGCTCGCCGGTCTCCCGGTTGCCGATGGCGACCAGCGCGGCGCCGTCGACGATGCCGGAGGAGTTCCCGGCGTGGTGGACGTGGTCGATGGCCTCCACCCAGTGGTACTTCTGCAGGGCGACGGCGTCGAAGCCGCCGGCCTCGCCGATCGCGGCGAAGGAGGGCTTGAGCCCGGCCAGCGTCTCGACGGTGGTGCCGGGGCGGATGAACTCGTCGCGGTCCAGTACGACCAGGCCGCTGCGGTCGCGGACCGGGACGACCGAGCGGTCGAACAGGCCGTCGGCCTGGGCCTTGGCGGCGCGGGCCTGGGACTCGGCGGCGAAGGCGTCGACGTCGGTGCGCGAGAAGCCCTCGATGGTGGCGATGAGGTCGGCGCCGATGCCCTGGGGCACGAAGTTGGTCTCGTAGGCCGTCATCGGGTCGGCGAACCAGGCGCCGCCGTCGGAGGCCATCTTCACCCGGGACATCGACTCGACGCCGCCGGCCAGGACGAGGTCCTCCCAGCCGGAGCGGACCTTGGCGGCGGCCAGGTTGACGGCCTCCAGGCCGGAGGCGCAGAAGCGGTTCTCCTGGACGCCGGCGACCGTGTCGGGCAGGCCGGCGGCGATGGCGGCGATCCGGGCGATGTCGGAGCCCTGGTCGCCGACCGGGCTGACCACGCCGAGCACGATGTCGTCGATCGCCGCCGGGTCCAGGCCGGGGAAGCGGCGGCGGATCTCGTGGATCAGGCCGACGACCAGGTCGATCGGCTTGGTGCCGTGCAGGGAGCCGGTGGCCTTGCCCCGGCCGCGCGGGGTGCGGATCGCGTCGTAGACGTACGCTTCGGTGGTCACGGTGGGGAGCCTTTCGGGGCAGGGGGTTTGACGCCGGAGAGCAGCGGGAGACCAGCGGAGGACCAGCGGGGATCAGTCGAGCAGGGAGCGGCCCACGATCTCCTTCATGATCTCGGTGGTGCCGCCGTAGATGGTCTGGATGCGGCCGTCGGTGAACGCCCGGGCCACCGGGTACTCGGCCATGTAACCGTAACCACCGTGGAGTTGGAGGCAGCGGTCGGCGGTGCGCTTCTGCAGCTCGGTGGCCCACCACTTGGCCATCGAGGCGTCCGCCGGGGTGAGCGCGCAGCGGTTGTGCTCGGTGATGCAGCGGTCGACGAAGGCGCGGGTGACGGCGCACTCGGTGGCCAGTTCGGCGATCTCGAAGCGCACGTGCTGCAGCTTGGCCAGCGGCCGGCCGAACGCCTCGCGCTGCTTGACGTAGGCGGTGGTGATCTCGACCAGGTGCTCGGCACCGGCGATCGCGGCGGCGGCGATGGTGAGCCGCTCCTGGGCGAGGTTGCGCATCAGGTACAGGAAGCCCTGGTCCGGCTCGCCGAGCAGGTTCCGCTTGGGGACGCGGACGTCCTGGAAGAACAACTCGGCGGTGTCCTGGGCCTTCTGGCCGATCTTGTCGAGGTTGCGACCGCGCTCGAAGCCGGGCATGCCGCGCTCGACGACCAGCAGGCCGAGGCCGTGCGCGCCGCCCTCGGGGGTGGTGCGGGCGACCACGACCACCAGGTCGGCGAGGATGCCGTTGGAGATGAAGGTCTTGGCGCCGTTGAGCAGGAAGTGGTCACCCCGGTCGACCGCCCGGGTGCGGATGCCCTGGAGGTCGGAGCCGGCGCCGGGCTCGGTCATCGCGATGGCGGTGATCAGCTCGCCGGTGCAGAAGCCGGGCAGCCAGCGGCGCTTCTGCTCCTCGGTGGCGAGCGAGGTGAGGTAGGGGCCGATGATGTCGTTGTGCAGGCCGAGCGCCAGGCCGGAGGCGCCGGCCCGGGTGAACTCCTCGGCCAGCACGGCGGCGTAGCGGAAGTCGGCGGTGCCACCGCCGCCGTACTCCTCGGGGACGGCGAGGCCGAGCAGGCCCTGCCGGCCGGCGGCCCGCCAGGCCTCGCGGTCGACGATGCCGGCCTTCTCCCAGCGGTCGTAGTGCGGCAGCACCTCCTTGGCGAGGTAGGCCCGGACGGTGGCCCGGAAGTCCTCGTGCTCGTCGGTGAAGAGGTCGCGTTGCACGGCAATCTCCTTGGCGGGGTGAGGGGGGGTCAGGCGGTCGGCGGCGAGGCGAGGCCGGGAACGCCCCAGTCGGCGGCGACCTCGGCGGTGTCGGCGCCCGGCCGGCCGGGCGGGCGGCGCAGCGCGCCGGGGGTGGCGGAGAACCGCGGGGCGGGGGCGGGTTGGGTCACGCCGTCCACCTCGACGTACGTCCCCCGGGCCGCCAGGTGCGGGTGGGCGTGCGCCTGACGTATCGTCAGCACCGGTTCCACACAGGCGTCGGACCCGGCGAAGACGGCCTCCCACGCGGCGCGCGGCCGGGTGGCGAAGCGTGCGGCGATCCGGGCGCGCAGTTCGGGCCAGCGGGCGGTGTCCCACTGGCCGGGCGCGTCCGGGCCCAGCTCCAGCAGCCGGGCGAACTCGGCGTAGAACTGCGACTCCAGGGCGCCGACCGCGAGGTGGCCGCCGTCGGCGGCCGGGTAGACGGCGTAGAACGGCGCGCCGCCGTCGAGCAGGTTGACGCCGCGCCGCTCCTGCCAGCGCCCGCCGGCCAGCAGGCCCTGGAGGACGGCGGTGAGGTGGGCGGCGCCGTCGACGACGGCGGCGTCGACGACCTGGCCGGCGCCGGTGGCGCGGGCGTGGTGCAGGGCGGCGAGCAGGCCGACGACCAGGTAGAGCGAGCCGCCGGCGTAGTCGCCGAGCAGGTTGGCGGGGAGGGCGGGCGGCTCCTCGGGGACGTCGGCGGCGGTGGCGGGCGCGGCGGGCGCGACCAGGCCGAGCGCGCCCGACACCGCCGTGTACCCGATGTCGTGCCCGGCCCGGGCGGCCAGCGGTCCGTCCTGGCCCCAGCCGGTCATCCGGCCGTACACCAGCGCGGGGTTGCGGGCGAGGCAGGCCTCGGGCCCGACGCCGAGGCGCTCCGCGACGCCGGGCCGGTAGCCCTCGATCAGCAGGTCGGCGCGGGCGGCCAGGTCGAGCACCAGGCCGGGGCCGCCGGGGGCCTTGAGGTCAACTACCACCGAGCGCTTGTTGCGGCCCGCGACGTCGTACGCCGGCTCGATGCCGAGCGGCGAGGGTTCGGGCCGGTCGACCCGGACGACGTCGGCTCCGAGGTCGCCCAGCAGCATCGCGGCGAACGGCCCGGGGCCGATCCCGGCGAGTTCGACCACCCGGACCCCGGCCAGCGGGCCGCCGCGCCCGGCCCCGACGCTGTCACGTTCGGACGCCACTTCCCCTCCGGGGGTCCACGAAGTCTGACAGTAAAGCTGTCACACTCGCGATAATAGGGAAGCGACCGTTCAGTAACAAGACCCTCGCCTCCGACGCACCCCTGGTGACGCGTCCGCGCCGGCTCGACCACGGAGGGTGCGTCGGTACACCGACAGACCCTCCGGGTACCGTCGTGCCCGGCGGGGGGCTGCTGACCTTCCGTCGTATCCGGAGGCGGCGTCACCACGGCACTGCTGAACGAGGTCGACAAGAGCTACCGGACCGGCGTCGACAACGCCTACCGCCAGGCACTCGGACGGGACTGATGAACGAACCGACGAAGGAACACCAGCCCGTGAGCGACCGGGTCGACGCGGCACTGAGCAGGCGCGGGTTCACCACCCGGGCGCTGCGGCTGCGGGCGGCCGGGGTGCTGCTGGCGATCACGGCCGGGGTGTCCGGGGTGCTGCTGTCCAGGTACACCAACGTCCTCGGGCCGGACAGCGTGTGCGGGGGCGCGGCAAGCGCCGACGCCGTGCACGCCGCACTGGGGCCGGGGCGGATCAGCGAGGAGAAGTCCGCTGACTACTCGCCCACCGCGGTGGACCGGAACCAGTACTGCAGCGCCAAAGTGAGCTTCGGCCTGTTCGGGGACACCGAGCAGAGCGTCAGCTTCGGGATCTCCGTGGTCCGGAGCGTCGGTGCCGAATCCCGCCCCGGGGCGCGGCTCTTCGCCGAGCACGGTGCGGTGGGTGCGGTGACTCCGGGTGGCGCGTGGGCGCTGCTTCCGGAGGGCTGCCCCGCCGGCTTGCGGGCCTCGGTCGGCACCGGCCACGACGGGAAGGACGGCGACCACGCGGAAGGTGTCGCCCGCCTCGCCGTCGGGCTCGCCGGCCTCGCCGCGAAGGACCGCAACTGCGGCAGCACCCCGCCCGCGCCGAGCACGCTGTCCCCGGCGGGCGCGGAGCAGCCGGTCGACTGGAACAACCTCTGCGGCCTGCCCGGCATGACGGTCACCAGGGCACCCGACGCGGACCACGAGGACTGGTACCGCCAGCAGGCCACCACGGCCTTCTCCCCCGTCTGGTCCTGCGACGTGACCGACAAGCCGACCGGGAGGCCCGTGGCATCGTTTGCCGTCGTCACCGATCCCCGGGCGGTGGACCTCCCGCCGGAGGGGGAGCACTCCACGGCGTTCGGCCGGAGCACGTGGGCCGGCAGCTCGAACGAGGACGTGGTGGCCCTCTGCCAGGGCCGGAGGACGTACTTCCACTACGAGGAGCGCCCCGCCCCGGCCCTCAGGAGCCAACGCCTGCTTCCCGACACCGAGGCCGTCTGGACGCGGTTCCTCTCCGCCGCCGGCACGGCGATCGGCTGCGAGCCGATCATCCCCTAGCCGCCCCTCCTCCCCGAGGACCGCCGCCTCCCCCTCCGGTTCCCCCCGGCGGGGGAGGCGGATCCGGTTGGCGGAGGACGTGCGGGCGGGCGGGTGCGCGGGAGTGTGGGCGCATGACCTCGACGCTTCCGCTCCTGCCCACGGCCCCGACCGCCCCGACCGCCCCGGCCGCCGTCCCACCGGTACCCGCACCTGTCGGCCGGGTGCGGACCGCCGCGGCCTGGACGGCTGTCGCGGCGACCGCCCCCTACCTCACCCTCAAGCTGCTCTGGCTGACCGGCCACCCGGTCGGGGCCGGGGACGCCGAGGCCATGGACGACCTGTGGCTCCTCAACCTGCTCACCTTCGGCATGGACGCCATCGCCGTCGTCCTGGCGCTCGCGTTCGTCCGGCCGTGGGGGCGGCGCGCGCCGGCCGGTCTGCTGGCCTTCCCGATGTGGGTCGCGACCGGACTGCTCGGCACCATCCTGGTCGCCCTGCCGCTCTTCCTGCTGTCCTCGCTGGTGCTCGGACCGGAGGCCGCGCGGCCCGGAAGCGACGAAGGGCCGAGCGGCTGGGTGTTCACCGTGGTGTACGGCGGCTTCGCCGTCCAGGGGCTGGCGCTGATCACCGGGTTCCTGCTGTACGCCCGGGAGCGCTGGGCCGGGCTGCTGCACCGCGACCGGATCGGCGACCTGCCGCACTCCCCCACGCTGACCACCCAGCGGGCCTTCGCCTGCGTCGCCGCGCTGCTCGCCGCCGGGGTCGCGGCGGCCCGGCTGTACTGGGCGTTCGGCGGGGCCGCCGGGCTGCCGGTGACCTGGCAGGAGCAGCGCGGCCGGAGCGTGGCGATCATGGACGCCGTGACGGCCGTGATGGCGGTGACCGCGGTGGCGGCGCTGCTGGTGCTGGTGTTCCGGCGCCGGCCGGAGTGGCGGCTGCGCGGCCCGCTGGCGGTGCTGTGGACCGCGGCCGGCTCGGTGTTCGCCTGGGGCTCCTGGCAGTTGGTGGCGTTCGGGACGTCCGTCACGGCCCCCGCCGACCCGCGCGCGGCGGTGCCGGGGCTGCTGCCGCTGGTGGAGTCGGTGCAGGTGGTGACCGGGCTGCTGGTGCTGGCCGTGGGCGCGGTCGCGCTGGTCGAGCGGGCCGCGGCGGGCGCCGTCCGGGACACCGCCTGGGCCGCGGCGACCGGCCCGGCCTCCGGAACCCCCGAGGCCCCCGGCGGCGCTGACGTAGAGTCTGGGAAATGATCACGGGGGCGGGTCGGGAACCGGACGGGAGCGGTGGCGCGCTGCGGCGGGCCGCGGGTGCGCTGTTCGGGCGGCGGGCCCGGCTGCGCTGGGTGCACCTGGTGCTCGGCGGCGCGCTGCTGATGCCGTACTGGATGCTGGCGACGGTCGTGCTGGGCGCGCTGGACCCGCGCAAGGGCTCGCTGCTGCAGCTGCTGCTCTACTTCGCCGCGCTCGCCGTCTCGCTCCCGATGGCCGCCGTCACCGCCCTGGTCCCGACCGTCCGGGCGTTGGAGGGCGCGGCGGCCCTGGCGCTGTGCACGCCCCGGCGGGCGGCGGAGGTGGTCACCGGCCCGGCCCGGTCCTGGGCGGCCCGGCGGCGGACGGCCGCGTGGTTCGTCCTGCACCTGCTGTTCGGCGGCGTGGTCAGCGGGATGACGCTGGCCGGTACGCCGTTCGCGGTGGTGCTGATCCTGCGGCCGACCGGCTTCGAGGAGGCGGTGCGGTTCTGGGAGGACCGGGGTGTGCCCGGCTGGCTGCCCGGTCCGCTGCTCGGCGCCGCGCTGCTGGCGCTGATCGTCGGCACCAGCGCCGGCCTGGGCGGGCTGCTGGCACGGTGGGCGCCGGTACTGCTCGGCCCGACCCCGGACGAGCGGCTGGCCACCGCCGAACGGCGGGCCGCCGTACTCGCCCAGCGCAACCGGCTGGCCCGTGAGCTGCACGACTCGGTCGGCCACGCGCTGAGCGCCGTCGGCATCCAGGCCTCGGCCGCCGCCCGGGTGCTGCGCTCCGACCCGGAGTTCGCGGCGGAGGCGCTGGCCGCCATCGAGGAGACCGCGCGCGGCGCCGTCGCCGAACTGGACGCGGTGCTGGGGCTGCTGCGCGAGGAGGACGGCGACGCGGCCGGGCCCGCCGGGCCGACCCTCGCCGGGCTGGACGACCTGCTGCGGCAGCTGGCCCGCACCGGGCTGGCGGTGGACGCCGAGCTGGCCCCCGGGCTGGACCGGCTGCCGGCCGCGTTCTCCCGCGAGGCCTACCGGATCGTCCAGGAGGGCCTGACCAACGTCCTGCGGCACGCCGGCCCGGACGGCTCCGAGCCCGCGCGGCTGCGGGTCGCGCCGGCCGGCGGGCGGCTGGAGATCGAACTGACCAACCCGCTCGGCCGGTCGCGGCCCAGCCGGCCCGGCGGCGGGCGCGGGCTGCGCGGGATCGGCGAACGCGCGGCGGCGCTGCGCGGGGGCTGCGAGGCCGGGCCGGCGGACGACGGGACGACGTGGCGGCTGGCCGTCTGGCTGCCGGTGGGAGGAACGCGGTGAACGACGGGGGCACGGTGAACGAGGGGGGCGTGGTGAACGACAACGGGAACGTGGCGGAGGCCTCGGGGGCCATGGCCGGCGGTCCGGTCCGGGTGGTGATCGCCGACGACGAGCGGCTGGTGCGCACGGGTCTGCGGGTGGTGATCGACGCCGAACCGGACCTCACCGTCGTCGGAGAGGCGGCCGACGGCGCCGAGGTGGTGCCGCTGGTGCGCGAACTGCGGCCGGACGTGGTGCTGATGGACGTCCGGATGCCGGGGATCGACGGCATCCGGGCCACCGAGCAGCTGGTCGGCGGGATGGCCGACCCGCCCCGGATCCTGGTGGTCACCACCTTCGAGCACGACGACCACGTGTACGACGCGCTGCGGGCGGGGGCCGCCGGGTTCCTGCTGAAGCGGGCGCGGGCCGAGGAGATGGTGCAGGCGGTGCGGCTGATCGCGCGCGGCGACTCGCTGCTGTTCCCGGCGGCCGTACGCGAACTGGCCCTGCGGTACGCGGCCCCGGGTGGCGGGCCGGGCGCCGCCCGGGCCGGCCGCCAGGCGTCCGACCGGGGCCCGATCGGACGGCTGACCGGGCGGGAGGCGGAGGTGCTGCGGCTGATGGCGGTCGGGCTCAACAACGGGGAGATCGCCGCGGAACTCGTGGTCAGCCAGGAGACGGTCAAGACCCACGTGGGCGGCGTGCTGGCCAAGCTGGGCGCGCGGGACCGCACCCAGGCGGTGATCACGGCGTACGAGTCGGGCTTCGTACTGCCGGGCTGAGCACCGCCCCCGAACCCCCGACACCCCCGGGCCCCCGACACCCCCGCGCTCAGGGGCTTCCCGGCGCCCGGTGCTCAGATCCGCCAGAGGCGGATCCGGTCGGCCGCCGCGAACACGTCCGCCCGCCCCTCGGCGATGTCCCGGGCCAGCTCCACCAGCGCCCCGTACGGCGGGTCGATGCCCTCCCCGGCCGCGTGCATGTACGCCGCCGTCGTCATGCAGGCGTACAGGTTGTTGCGCACCGGGAGCGGCCGCAGCAGCACGATCGTGTGCATCAGGGTGGCCGCGCACCAGGCCGGATCGGCGTCGTGGCCCAGCTGCGCGGTGTTCACCCGGTGCCGGGCGACGGCCGCCTGCAGCGCCGAGTAGTCCCGCACGCTGAGGTCTTCCGGCGAGGCCAGCTCCTGGACGTCGAGCAGCCAGCGCAGATCGACCCGCAGCAGCATCATCGCGGCACCCTCATCGCCCCCGCCCCCGCGTCCGCCCCGTTCAGGCGGCCGGCGCGTCCTCCGGGAACTCCCGGTCGAACTCCTCGCGGTGCGCGTTCCAGAATGCCACCGCGTGGGAGACGAACACCCGGCGCTGCTGCTCCCGCACACTCAGGTCGTGCACATAGGCCTTGACGCTCTTGCCGTCGGCGGCGGCCGCCTCGCGAATGGCGGCGAGTTCGTGCTCCGTGTACTCGATGTTGAGTGCTGGCATGGCGCCGATGGTACTGGAGCACAAGGGAGTTGGACACCGAGATGGCATGCCCGAGACCACCCCGGGCGGGCGTACGCCGCCGGTCGGATCCGGGCCCCGCCGGTGTACCTCCCTGGTCGGGGTACGGACCGCTCCACAGGCTGACGTCCGGTGGCCGGACCGCTCCGTACCGTCAACTCATGGGCGGCGGAGGGGTTCCGCGGGGGAGGCCCGGAGCTGGAGGCACAGGACACGGCATGGGCATCGGACACAGGACATCGATCGGCCGCGCGGCGGGCGTCGCGGCGGTCGCGCTCGCACTCACGGCGGGGACGGCGGGCGCGGCCGGGGCGGTCGGCGGCGCGCCGGACGGGGACGGCGCGGCGCGACGGCCGGGCGTCAACCGGCTGGAGGGCGTCTGGCAGACGGACGGGTACGGCACGATCGTCGAGATCCACGGGGCCACCTTCACCACCTACGACGTGACCCGGATCAGCTGCACCCCGGGCTTCCTGAGCGGCACCCAGGTGGGCGCGCCCGGGCACGACGGCGCCGTCCGCTACGGCCGGGCGGGCAAGACGTACGCGGAGCTGACGCTCACTCCCCAGGGGCGCAACCGGGCGGTGTACCGGGAGGACTCCTCCGTCGGGACCAGGAACCTCTCCCGGCTGCCCGGCGGACTGCCGGCCCGGTGCACGCGGCCGGCGCCGCAGGACGCGCTCGCGGTCTTCGACCGGTTCTGGGCGGACTTCGAGGAGAACTACCCCTTCTTCGCCGCCAAGGGCATCGACTGGCAGGCCCGGGGCGCGCAGGCGCGGGCGGGGATCACCCCGCAGACCGACACCGACACGCTCCAGGGGATCCTCACCGGCCTCCTGGAACCGCTCGGCGACGCGCACACCGTGCTGGGACGCAAGCGCGCCGACGGCGGGTTCGGCCTGGTCTTCGGCGGGCAGCGCCCGGGCACTCAGGATCCCGACGACGAGACCCGGGAGCAGGCGGGGCGGGCGGTCGCCGCCCAGCTCGTCGCCCCCGAGCAGACCTTCGGCCGCGGCCGGCTGGGTGTCGGCGAACTCCCGGGCGGCATCGGCTACCTGCGGGTGAGCGCCTTCGACGGGTACGTCGCCGACGCCCCCTACCAGGCCAAGGAGGCCGAGCTGGACCGGGCACTGGACGCCCTGCTGGCCCACCCCGACCGGCTGAACGGCCTGGTGATCGACCTGCGGCTGAACGGCGGCGGCTCGGACGCGCTGGGGCTGCGGATCGCCTCCCGGCTCACCGACCGGCCGTTCCTCGCCTACCGCAAGGTGGCGCGCAACGACCCGGCCGACCCGACCGCCTACACCCGGCCGGACCCGCTCACCGTCCGGCCCACCGCCGGGGCCACCCGCTACACCGGGCCGATCGCCCTGCTCACGGCCGGCTCGACGGTGAGCGCGGGCGAGACCTTCACCCAGGCGATGGCCGAACGGCGCCCGGCGCCGGTGCGGATCGGCGAGAACACCCAGGGCGTCTTCTCCGACATCATGATCAAACTTATCTCCGACGACCTGCTCATCGGCCTGCCGAACGAGAAGTTCCTCACCCGCGACGGCAGCACCTTCGACGGCCCGGGCATCCCGCCGGACGTCCGCACCCCGGTCTTCACCCCGGAGGAGCTGAGCCAGGGCCGGGACTCCGCTCTGACCGCGGCCCGCGGGATCCTCGGTGCGCAGCGCTGACCGGCCGGCCCGTGCCGCGGCCGTGCTCGCCGTCGCCCTCGTGGTGACGGCGGGCACGGCCGTGCCCGCCCTGGCCTCCGGGGGCGGCGCCGGCCCCCGGCTCGACGGGGTCTGGCGGATGGACGGGTACGGCACCCTGCTCACCGTCTCCGGCACGCGGCTCACCTCCTACGACGTCACCAGGAACAGTTGCACGCCCGGGGTGACCTCCGCCGACCGGTTCGGCGCGCCCCTGCCCGGCGGCGCCGTCCGCTACGGCACCCCCGGGTCACCCTTCGGCCAGCTGACCATCACCCCGCACGGACGCCACCGGGCCGTGTACACGAGGGACGGGGCCACCGGCACCCGCGCGCTGGAACGGCTGCCCGACGGGCTGCCGGCGCAGTGCACGCGGCCGGTCTCCGACGATCCCCTCGCGGTGTTCGACAGGTTCTGGGACGGCTTCGAGGAGAACTACCCCTTCTTCGCCGCCAAGGGTGTCGACTGGCACGCCGCGCGGGCGACGTACCGGCCGACGGTCACCGCGGAGAACCTGGTGGACACGATCATCACCATGGTCGCGCCGCTCCAGGACTCGCACGTCGCGCTGCTCCGGGCGAGCCCCGACGGCGGGTACACCACCTTCTTCCGGGCGATGCGGGACGGCACCGTGGCGCCGACCCCGGAGCTTCTGGGCACCGTGCTGCCGCCGATCGGCGCCCAACTTGCCGCCCCCGAGCAGCCGTTCGGGGGCGGCATCCTCGGGGTCGGCGAACTCCCGGACGGCATCGGCTACCTGCGGGTGAGCGCGTTCGGCGACTACGTCGACCAGGGCGGCCAGCGGGAGCAGGAGGCCGAGCTCGACCGGGCCGTCGACGCCCTGCTCGACCGGCCGCGCGCCAGGCCGCTGCGCGGGGTGGTGATCGACGTCCGGGTGAACGGCGGTGGTTCGGACGCGCTGGCCGTGCGGCTCGCCTCCCGGTTCACCGACCGGCCGTACCAGGCCTACCGCAAGGTGGCCCGCAACGACCCGGCCGACCCGACCGCCTTCACCCGGCCCCAACCGGTGACCGTCCGCCCCGCCGCCGGGGCGAGCCGCTTCACCGGGCCGGTGGCGCTGCTCACCTCGGGCTCGACCGTGAGCGCGGGCGAGACCTTCACCCAGGCGATGATGGGCCGCAGCCCGCACGTCACCCGGATCGGCGAGAACACCCAGGGCGTCTTCTCGGACCAGCTGCCCCGACGGCTCTCCTCGGACCTCCTGCTCCTCCTTCCGAACGAGGAGTTCCTCACTCCCGCCGGCACCACCTTCGACGGGCCGGGCATCCCGCCGGACGTCCGCACCCCGGTCTTCACCCCGGCCGAACTGGCCGGGCTGAAGGACTCCGCCCTGACCGAGGCCCGGCGGCTGCTCACCGCCGGGTCCGGCCCGGGCTGACCGGCCCGGGCCGACCGGCCGGCGCAGGAGCGCCGGTGCTGCTCGGCGGTGCCGCACCGGCCGGCGCTACATGGGCTCCACCGCCCGCAGCGCGCCGTCCAGCTCCAGCCAGCGGGTGGCACCCAGGCCGCGCAGGAACGGCACGTCGTGGCTGGCCACGATCAGCGCCCCCTGGTAGGCGGCGAGCGCCTGGGTGAGCTGGCGGACGCTGGCCAGGTCGAGGTTGTTGGTCGGCTCGTCGAGCAGCAGCAGCTGCGGCGGCGGGTCGGCCAGCAGCAGCGCGGCCAGGGTGGCCCGGAACCGCTCGCCGCCGGAGAGCGTGCCGGCCGGCTGGTCGGCCCGCCCGCCGCGGAACAGGAACCGGGCCAGCCGGGCCCGGACCGCGTTGTCCCCCGCGCCCGGCGCGAACAGCTTGACGTTGCCCACGACGGTCAGCCCGTCGTCGAGCAGGTCGAGCCGCTGCGGGAGGTGGCGCACCGGCACCGGGGTGACGACCTCGCCCTCCAGCGGGGCGAGTTCACCGGCGATGGTGCGCAGCAGGGTGGACTTGCCCGCGCCGTTGCGGCCGACCAGCGCGATCCGCTCGGGCCCGCGCAGGTCGAGGTCGGCGGTGATGCCGTGCGGCAGCCGGACCTTGTCCAGGGTGAGCACGGTGCGCCCGGCCGGCACCGCGGTGCGGGGCAGGTCGATCCGAATCTCCGCGTCGTCCCGGACGGCCTCCTCGGCGACGGTCAGCTTGCGCCTGGCCTCCTCCAGGCGCTCGGTGTGCATGCCCTGGATCCGGCCGGCGGTCTCCTGGCCCTGGCGTTTGAGCTTGCCTGCGAAGATGTGCGGATCGTTGCGGGTGACCGAGCGCTTCCTGCCGTAGCCGGCGCTGCGTTCCAGTCGCATCCGGGCCTCGGCGAGGTCCCGCTTCTGGCGGTGGACGTCGGCCTCGGCGTTGCGCAGCAGCCGCTCGGCGGTCTCCTGCTGGGCGGCGACGGTGCGTTCGTACTCGGCGAAGTTGCCCCCGTACCAGGTGACCTGGCCGTCCCTCAGTTCGGCGATCTGGTCGACGTGCTGGAGCAGTTCGCGGTCGTGGCTGACGATCACCATCACGCCGCCCCAGCCGGCCACCGTCTCGTGGAGCCGCTGCCGGGCGGAGCGGTCCAGGTTGTTGGTCGGCTCGTCAAGCAGCAGCACGTCGGGGCGGCGCAGCAGCAGGGTGGCCAGCCGCAGCAGGACGGCCTCGCCGCCGGAGAGTTCGCCGGTGGTGCGGTCGAGGTCGAGCCGGTGCAGGCCGAGCCGGTCGAGCAGGGCGCGGGCGCGCTCCTCGACGTCCCAGTCGTCGCCGACCGCGTCGAAGTGGCGCTGGTCGGTGGAGCCGGTCTCGATGGCGTGCAGGGCCTCGCGGGCGGCCCGGACGCCGAGCGCCTCGTCGACCCGCAGGCCGGTGTCCAGGGTGAGGCCCTGCGGCAGGTAGCCGATCTCGCCGGCCGCCCTGACCGCGCCCGCGGTGGGGGTGAGTTCGCCCGCCAACAGGCGCAGCAGGGTGGACTTGCCGGCGCCGTTGAGCCCGATCAGCCCGGTGCGGCCGGGGCCGACGGCGAGGTGGAAGCGGTCGAGGACGGGCCTGCCGTCCGGCCACTCGAAGGTGAGGCCGGTGCAGAGCAGTGAGGTGGTGGGTTGTGCCATGGAAAGCCTCCCGAAGGTCGCCGACGTGGTCGTGGAGCAACACGGGGAGACACCGCGGGTGCGGGTGGGGACCGGGAGGGAGGGCCGGGGATCGTCAGAAGGACGGGGGACGCCGGGCCGGCTCACCACTGAGGTCGGGCACACGCACACTCACGGACCGCGTGCAGCGACACGGCTGCGATGCGGCGGGGGCGGTGTCTCGGGACCTCAGTAGATCAATGGCCTTCTCCTGTTCTGGCGACTGGCAGGCATCACGCTACGGAGGGCCCCCGAGGCGTGCAACCGGTTTTTTCGGTGCCGATCACGTGCCGATCCGGTGACGGCCGCGCCCCGGAACGCTCCGGGGACGGAGGCCGTCCGCGGCACATGGCAGACTCCTCCCCTGCCACCCGCTCGACACTCGCGGCCGTGGCGTGCATTCACAGGGGGAACAGAACAGATGTCACCGATATCCCGGGCGACGCGTGCCGCGCTGGGCGCTTCCGTCGTCGCGCTGACCATGGTCGTCGCGACCGCGTGCGGCCCGGACAACAGCGACCCGGTCGCCGACCCGTCCGGCGCGCAGACCGCCGCCGCGACCACCGCGGCCACCGCGGGCTCCACCGGCAAGCCGGGCGGCCTGCCGCCGATCAAGCTGCCGACCGCCGACGAGCTCAAGAAGTGGAGCTTCGACGACTGGGACAAGTGGGCCCAGCAGAACGTCATCACCCCGGCGGTCAAGGGCTTCTGGGACCTCCAGAAGATCCTCAAGGCCAAGCCGGCCAAGCCCGGCCCGGGCAACCAGCCCACCGGCCAGCCGACCGCGCAGCCCACCGCACAGCCGACGTCGGCGGCCCCGACGGCCCAGCCGACCAGCGCCGCACCCACCCAGCCGGGCGGCACCGGCGGCGCGACCGGCGGCACCGGCGGCACTGGCGGCACCGGCGGCGGCCAGAACGACCCGCAGCCCAAGCCGGTCGAGATGAAGCCCGTCTCCCACCCGTACGCCAAGCCGGCCCACGTCAACGGCAAGCTGTTCTTCCAGGACGGCAACCAGGACTACGTCTGCTCCGGCACCGTCGTCTCCGACCCGGCCAACCCGGGGAAGAGCAACCTGGTCTGGACGGCCAGCCACTGCCTGCACGGCGGCAAGGGCGGCAAGTACCACACCAACATCACCTTCGCCCCGGCCTTCAACAGCACCGGCGCGGTCAGCGGCGGCAAGCAGGGCTCGCTCGCCGAGGCCGAGCCGTACGGCGAGTGGGGCGCCGTCGCGGGCATGGTCGCCCCGCAGTGGACGGCCGAGGCCGACCCGGAGAACGGCGGCCCGTGGAGCCAGTACGACTTCGGCATCCTCAGGGTGGCCAACCCGGACGGCAGCGCCAAGTCGCTGGAGGAGGTCGTCGGCGGCTCGGTGCCGGTCTGGTTCAATGCCCCGCGCGAGCAGATCGCCACGGTGAGCACCTACGGCTACCCGGCCGGCAAGCCCTTCGACGGCATGGAGCTGGAGCACTGCGAGGCCGGAAAGCCGGCCCGCCGCTCGATGGACCCGGCCCGCCCGACCATGCTGATGACCGGCTGCAACGGCACCGGCGGCGACAGCGGCGGCGGCTGGTTCACCACCAAGGACGGCAAGCAGGTCCTGGTGTCGGACACCTCCATCGGCGGCTTCGACAACACCTGGGAGGCCGGCCCGTACCTGGACGACGTCGCCCAGCACGCGCTGGACTACTTCTCCAAGAAGAGCAAGTGACCCCGGTCACGGCCTGACCCGCTCCGACCTCCCCGCCGGGGGCGGCGGCGCCCCCGTGTGCCGGCGCCCCCGGCGGCGTCCGTGCCCGCCCGCCTAGAATCGGGGCATCATGAGCGCCACACTCGTCGTCAAGGACCTCGCCGCCGGCCACGGCGAGCGCACCCTCTTCTCCGGCCTGGACCTGGTCGTCGCCCCCGGTGACGTGATCGGCCTGGTCGGTGTCAACGGAGCCGGCAAGTCCACCCTGCTGCGGCTGCTGGCCGGCCTGGACGCCCCGGAGGGCGGTTCGGTGCGGCTCAGCCCGGCCACCGCCAACGTCGGCCACCTCCCGCAGGAGCCGGAGCGCCGCCCGGAGGAGTCGGTCCGCGACTTCCTGGCCCGCCGCACCGGGGTGGCCGCCGCGCAGGCCGCGCTGGACGAGGCCACCCAGGGCCTGGTGGACGGCGTGCCCGGCGCCGACGACGCCTACGCGGTGAACCTGGACCGCTGGCTGGACCTCGGCGGCGCCGACCTGGAGGAACGGGCCGAGGAGGTCGCCGACTCGCTCGGCCTCAAGGTCTCCCTGGACCTGCCGATGACGGCCCTGTCCGGCGGCCAGGCGGCCCGGGCCGGCCTGGCCTCGCTGCTGCTCTCCCGCTACGACGTCTTCCTGCTCGACGAGCCCACCAACGACCTCGACCTGGACGGCCTGGAGCGGCTGGAGGCCTTCGTCAAGGGCCTGCGCGCGGGCACCGTGGTGATCAGCCACGACCGCGAGTTCCTGGCCCGCACCGTCACCAAGGTGCTGGAGCTGGACCTGCACCAGGGGCAGGTCAACCTCTACGGCGGCGGCTACGAGGCGTACCTGGAGGAGCGCGCCACCGCCCGCCGGCACGCCCGCGAGGAGTACGAGGAGTACGCCGACACCAAGGCGGGCCTGGAGGCCCGGGCCCGGATGCAGCGCGGCTGGATGGAGAACGGCGTGCGCAACGCGCGCCGCAAGTCCAGCGACAACGACAAGATCGGGCGCGCGATGCGCACCGAGTCCACCGAGAAGCAGGCCGCCAAGGCCCGCCAGACGCAGCGGATGATCGAGCGCCTCGACGTGGTCGACGAGCCGCGCAAGGAGTGGGAGCTGCGGATGGAGATCGCCACCGCGCCGCGCTCCGGCTCGGTGGTCGCCACCCTGCGCGGGGCCACCGCCCGGCGCGGCGACTTCACGCTCGGCCCGGTCGACCTGCAGATCGACTGGGCGGACCGGGTGGCCATCACCGGCGCCAACGGCGCGGGCAAGTCCACCCTGCTGGCCGCCCTGCTGGGCCGGCTCGAACTCGACGGGGGCAGCGCCGCGCTGGGCTCCGGCGTGGTGGTCGGCGAGGTGGACCAGGCCCGCGGGCTGTTCCTCGGCGGGGAGCCGCTGCTGGAGGCGTTCGCCGCCGCCGTCCCGGAGCTCGCGCCGGAGGAGGTGCGCACCCTGCTGGCCAAGTTCGGCCTGAAGGCGGTGCACGTGCTGCGCCCGGCGGACACCCTCTCCCCCGGCGAGCGCACCAGGGCGGCGCTGGCGCTGCTCCAGGCGCGCGGGGTGAACCTGCTGGTGCTGGACGAGCCCACCAACCACCTGGACCTGCCCGCGATCGAGCAGCTGGAGTCGGCGCTCGGCTCGTACACCGGCACGCTGCTGCTGGTCACCCACGACCGGCGGATGCTGGACACCGTCGCGGTGAACCGGCGGATCGAGGTCGGCGGCGGCCGGGTCCGCGAACTGTAGTCGAGGAGACGGCGGCGGGCCGGGAGGGGAGGTCCAGACCTCTTCCCCGGCCCGCCGTCATGTGCTGTGCTGTCGCCCATGGTTGACAGCACAGCGCTCGACAGCGCGGTGGCCGACGCGTCCTACCCGACCGTCCCGCTCACCCCCATGACCGTGCCCGCCCACGAGGCCGAGGCCCGCAGCAAGGCGTTCCACGACGTGATGGACCAGCGCCGGACCGTCCGCGACTATGCGACCCGCCCGATCCCGGAGGGCGTCGTCGAGTGGGCCGTCCGCACCGCCAACACCGCGCCGAGCGGCGCGCACGTGCAGCCCTGGCGGTTCGTGGTGATCACCGATCCGGAGCGCAAGCGCCTGCTGCGGGAGGCCGCCGAGGCCGAGGAGCGCGAGTTCTACGCGCACCGGGCCTCCGAGGAGTGGCTGGCCGCGCTGGCGCCGATCGGCACCGACTGGCACAAGCCGTTCCTGGAGGACGCGCCGGCCGTGATCGTCGTCTTCGAGGTGCACAAGGGCCCCAACTCGCCGCGTCCGTACTACACCAAGGAGTCGGTGGGGATCGCGGTCGGCCTGCTGCTCGCCTCACTGCACCAGGCGGGGCTGGCGACGCTCACCCACACGCCGAGCCCGATGAAGTTCCTCAACGAGGTGTGCGAACGGCCGCAGGAGGAGCGGGCCGCGTACGTCATTCCGGTGGGCTACCCCGCCGAGGGGGCGCGCGTGCCGGACCTGCGGCGCAAGGAGCTCGACGAGGTGCTGATCCGGCTCTGACGCGCCCCCGGCGGGGCCGGCGCGCGGCGGCGGCCGGTGGTGACGGGTCCAGGGCGTCGACATAATCGCCGTCATGGACCACGTCATGCCGCCGCCGCGCGGGGACGCCTCCGCGCCCGGTGCGCCGTCGGCCGGCCGGCGCACCCCCGGCACACCCGCCCCCGGCCGGCCGCCCGAACTGCTGCGGCCGGCCGAGGGGATCACCCTGCGGCGGCGCTCCCCGGCCCAGGCCACCGCGCTCAACGCCGCCGTCCGGGCCAACCTGGAGCACCTGCGCCCCTGGATGGAGTGGGCCGCCGAGGCGCCCACCCCCGCCCGGACCGTCGCACTCGCCGTGGCCGGCGTCGCCGCCTGGGACGCCGGCACCGACTTCATCTACCTGGCCGCCCTGGACGCCGAACCGGACCGGGTGATCGGCTCGTTCGGCCTGCACCGCAGGATCGGCCCGGACGCGCTGGAGATCGGCTACTGGGTGAGCGCGGAGCACGGCCGCCGCGGCATCGCCACCGCCGCCGCCCGGTCGGTCACCGCGGCGGCACTCGCCCTGCCCGGGATCCGCCGGGTCGAGCTCCACTGCGATCCGGCCAACACCGCCAGCGGCGCGGTGGCCCGCCGGCTCGGCTTCCGGCTCGACCGGGTGGTCGACGCGCCGGTCCGGGCGCCGGGCGAGACCGGACGCAAGCAGGTCTGGATCCGGGAGCGCCGCCCGCCCGGCCCGTGCGCCGTCTGGTGACGGTCCCCGGGGTCCGCGGGGTCCGCAGGATCCCCAGGGTCCGGACCGTCCGCGGGGCCCGGACGGTCAGTACCGCTCGCCGGCCGCCGCCGGCAGCGCGTCCAGCTCGGCGAGGTCGGCCGGCGAGAGCACCAGATCGGCCGCCGCCGCGTTCTCCTCCAGGTACTTCGGCGTCTTGGTCCCCGGGATCGGCAGCACGTACCGCCCCTGCGCCAGCAGCCAGGCGAGCGCCACCTGCGCGGGCGTCGCACCGTGCCGCGCCGCGACCGCCCGCACCCGCTCCACCAGCGCCAGGTTGGCCTTCAGCGCCTCCTGCTGGAAGCGCGGCAGCTGCCGGCGGAAGTCGTCCGCCGGCAGCTCGTCGAAGGAGGCGATGCCGCCGGTCAGGAAGCCCCGGCCGAGCGGGGAGAAGGGCAGGAACGCGATCCCCTGCTCCTCGGTGTACGGCAGCACCTCGGCGAGCGAGTCCCGGGTCCAGAGCGACAGCTCGTTCTGCACCGAGGCCACCGGGTGCACGGCCTGCGCGCGCCTGATCTCCTCGACGTCCACCTCGGAGAGGCCGATCCGCCGCGCCTTTCCGGCCGCCACCGCCTCGGCGAGCGCGCCCCAGGACTCCTCGACCGGCACCTCCGGGTCGATCCGGTGCAGCTGGTACAGGTCGACGTGGTCGGTGCCGAGCCGGCGCAGGCTGTCGTCGATCGCCCGGCGGATGTGCTCGGGCCGCCCGTTGCGCAGCACCCGCTCCTCGGCGTTGCCCGGCACCAGGCCCACCTTGGTGGCCAGCACCGCGCGCTCCCGGTACGGCCCGGCCAGCGCGGCGCCGACCACCTCCTCGTTGGTGTAGGGCCCGTAGATGTCGGAGGTGTCGATCAGCGTGACGCCGAGGTCCAGCGCCTGCCGGATCACCTGCACCGACTTGTCGTCGTCGCGGTTGTGCACGTCGTAGGCCCAGGTCATCCCCATGCAGCCGAGGCCGACGACCCCGACCTCGGGACCCTCGCTGCCGAGCGTGGCGTTGCGCATGACGGTACTCCTCACTGATGCCGGCCCGGCGTGGCGCCGACCGCGGTCGGATCAACTCAACGGGGAACAGCCTCTCCCTTCGAGTGCGCTCTAGGTCAAGCCCGTTCCCGCCACCGGGTGACGCTGTGCCAGCCAGTCCCGGAATCCTCCCCGCAGCACCAGGTCCGCGAGCCGCCGGTACCCGCCCGTCCCCGGGTGCGCGCCGTCCCCGGCCAGCGCCTCCGCCGTCCAGACCCGGTCCGCCGCCAGCTCCCGGGTCACGCCGACGAACGGCACCCCGCGCCCGGCGCAGATCCCGGCGATCCCGTCGGCCAGCGCCGACACCCGCTCCAGGTGCGGCGCGCCCGCGCCGACCACCGGCGGCGGGCCCACCACCAGCGGCGCGAGGCCGCGCTCGCGCGCCCCGTCCAGCAGCGCCGCCACGTTGGCCAGGCACGCCTCCGGCGCGACCCTGGGCCGCCCGTCCTCCTCCACCGCGTCGTTGCTGCCCACCGACAGCACCAGACGGTTGTCCGCGCCGGGCAGCGCCCGGACCGCCGTCTCACCCCAGCAGCGGGCCAGAACGTCCGCCGAAGTGCTGCGCCGCACGCCCAGGTTGAACGCCGTCACCGCCTCCGGTCCCACCCCGAGCCCGGCCAGGCAGTCCGCCACCGCCCGGCCCGCCCAACCGCGGTACTCCGGGTCCCCGACCCCCTGGACGAACGAGTCGCCGAAGAAGACGATCCGCACGTCCCTGCCGTCCAAGTCCTTGGTCATGGTGGAACCTTAAGGTCCGCGTAAGGCTTGCTACGAGGTGCCTTTGCTGCACCGGAGGTTCTTGACGTGCCCAGGTGGTCTAGTCCAGGTTGATGCTCAGCACCGCGCAACTCCCCCACCGGACCACCCCTCCACCGCCGCCCGCCCCGCGTCTCCTCCCCCCGCGCGGGCCGGGCGGCGGCCCCCGTCCACCGAGAGGCACCCCCATGCCACGCGCGCCCCGCGACACCGCTGCCCGGCACCGCCGCCCGGTCCTCCGCACCAAGGTGCTCGGCCTCGCCACCGCCGTCGTCCTGGCCGGCGGCGGCCTCGCCACGATGGCCGGGAACGCCGGCGCCGCCGACGGCAACCTGCTCGGCAACCCCGGATTCGAGAGCGGCTCGCTGGGCGCCTGGAGCTGTACCGCCGCGACCGGCGGCGTGGTCGGCTCCGGCGCGCACAGCGGCTCGTACGCACTGCGCGGCGAGGTCTCCGGTGCGGACACCGCGCAGTGCGGCCAGAGCGTCACGGTGCAGCCCAACACCACGTACACGCTGAGCGCCTGGGTCCAGGGCCAGTACGTGTACCTCGGCGCGACCGGCAGCGGCGTCACCGACCCGGCCGTCTGGACGCCCGGCGGCTCCGGCTGGCAGCAGCTGACCGCCACCTTCACCACCGGCGCGGCCACCACCAGCGTCAACGTCTACCTGCACGGGTGGTACGGGCAGGGCGCCTACCTCGCCGACGACGTCACGCTCACCGGCCCCGGCGGCACCCCGAGCACCCCGCCGCCCACCACCACGCCCCCGACCACCACGCCGCCCACCACCACGCCGCCGACCGGCGGGCCGACCACCCCCGCGCCGAACGTCGCCCTCCCGGTCGCCCCGTACATCGACATGGGCGCCTGGCCCACCCCGTCGATGCCCGCGATGGCCAAGTCCGGCAACCTCAAGGGCTTCACCATGGGCTTCGTCACCGCCGTGGGGTGCAAGGCCAGCTGGTTCAACGCCTACGACCCGCGCACCGGCTGGGCCAAGGACCAGATCGACGCGCTGCGCGCGGCCGGCGGCGACGTCAAGCTCTCCTTCGGCGGCGCCAGCGGCACCGAGCTCGCCGCCGCCTGCACCAGCGTCGACTCCCTGTTCGCCGAGTACGACGCCGTGGTGAACGCCTACAACCTGCGCTACGTCGACTTCGACATCGAGGGCGCCGCGATCGCCGACACCGTCGCCAACGACCGCCGCTCCGCCGCCCTCGCCAAGCTGCAGAAGGCCCACCCCGGCCTCAAGGTCTCCTTCACCCTGCCGGTCCTGCCCGAGGGCCTGACCAGCGAGGGCGTCGCCATCGTCCGCTCCGCCCGGGACGCGGGCCTGGACGTCGACGTCGTCAACGTCATGGCGATGGACTACTACCGCACCGGCACCGACTACGGCGACGCCGCCGTCCAGGCCGCGCAGTCCCTGTACGGCCAGCTCAAGGCGCTGTACCCGGCCAAGGGCGACGCCCAGCTGTGGGCCATGGTCGGGGTCACCCCGATGCTCGGCGAGAACGACGACCACCAGATCTACAACCAGGCCGACGCCCAGCAGCTGGTCGCCTTCGCCCGGCAGCACCACCTCGGCGTGCTGGCCTTCTGGGACGCCACCCGGGACGCCAACGCCTGCACCGGCGGCGGCCTCTTCAAGTGCACCAACATCCCGCAGCAGCCGTACGAGTTCGCGAAGATCTTCGCCCAGTACACCGGCTGAGCCCCGGCACTCGCCGAGCCCCGACAAGCCCTGACGCTCGCTGAGCCCGGGCACCGGACGGCGCCGGCGGCCCCCTTCCCGGGGGTCGCCGGCGCCGCCGTAATTCGCGCGCGCGTTCCCCGCCGGGCGACTACAGTCCGGGTCACTGCCCAGGGGTGGCGCAGAGGCAGGCGCACCGCCTTGCCAAGGCGGACACGTCGGTTCGAATCCGTCCCCCCGGACAGGGCCGGTCCCGTAGCGCAGAGGCAGGCGCGCCACTACCGCATGGTGGAGTACGCCGGTTCGAATCCGGTCGGGGCCGGCCGTACCGAACGGCACGGCGCGGCACGGCACGGCACGGCACGCAAGGGGGCGGACATGACGGACACGGTGATCGAGGAGCCCACCGCCGAGGAACTGGCCGCGTTCAGCCGCACCCTGGGCCGGCTGCGCGCCCTGCCCGAGGGCCACCGCACCCGGCTGCACGCCGAACGGCAGCTGGAGTCCTTCGTCCGCGAGAGCCGCAAGCGCCGCCGCCAGGGCCGACGCGCCGAGATCCGCGTCGCCGACGCCGAACTGCTCGCCGCCACCGCCACCGGCGCCCTCGACCGCCGCGAGGACGCCCCGCTCGCCGCCCCGACCGCCCGGACCGTCCCGGTCGGCGAACTCCGCGGCCGCCGCCGTTGCTACGTCTGCAAGCAGCCGTACCGCGAGGTGGACGCCTTCTACCACATGCTCTGCCGCCCCTGCGCCGCGCACAGCGCCGCCCGCCGCGCCCTCTCCACCGACCTGCGCGGGCGCCGCGTACTGCTGACCGGCGGCCGGGTGAAGATCGGCTTCCAGCTGGCCCTGATGATGCTGCGCGACGGCGCCGACCTCGTCGTCACCAGCCGGTTCCCGCACGACACCGTGCGCCGGTTCCGGGCCGCCGAAGGCAGTGCCGACTGGTGGGAGCGGCTCACCGTGGTCGGCATCGACCTGCGCGACCCGCGCCAGGTCCTCGGCCTCGCCGAGCAACTGTTCGCCGACGGGCGCCCGTTGGACATCCTGGTCAACAACGCCGCGCAGACCCTGCGCCGCCCGCCCGAGTCCTACGCGCTGCTGGCCGCCGGCGAGCGGTCCGCGCTGCCCGCCGTCGACGCCGCCACCGTCGCGCACGCTCCCGGCTTCCGGCCGATGCCGGCCCTCGCCCCCGCCTGGCCGGCCACCGAGCTCGCCGCTGTCGACACCGTCCCGGCCCCTGCACCGGCCCCCGGCGGGGCCGACGAGGCGGGCCTGCTGCCCGACCTCGCGGTCGCCAACTCCTGGTCCACGCGGCTCGGTTCGCTCGACCCGGCGGAGGTGCTGGAGGTCCAGCTGGTCAACGCGCTCGCCCCGGCCCTGCTCTGCGACCGGCTGCTTCCGCTGCTGCTCGCCTCCCCGCACCCGCGCCGCTACATCGTCAACGTCACGGCGGTCGAGGGCCGGTTCGCCGTCCGCAACAAGACCGCCGGCCACCCGCACACCAACATGGCCAAGGCCGCGCTGAACATGCTCACCCGCACCAGCGCCGAGGAACTCGCCACCCGGGGCGTGCACATGTGCGCCGTCGACACCGGCTGGATCACCGACGAGAACCCGGCCCCCAAGAAGGCCCGCCTCGCCGCCGCCGGCTTCCGTCCCCCGCTCGACGTCGTCGACGGCGCCGCGCGCGTCTACGACCCGATCGTCCGCGGCGAGGCCGGTTCCCCCGTCTCCGGCGTCTTCCTCAAGGACTACCGCGAGGCCGCCTGGTGACCCCGCCGCCGTCCAGGCGCTACGCCGGGGCGGTGATCCGCTCCACCGGGCCGAAGTCGCGGAAGGTCCCGTGGATGCGCATCGGGATGCCCTTCAGCTCGGTCTTCCGGTCGAAGCGGACGGTGCGGCCCTGGGCGTCGATCCACTGGTCGAGGTGGAAGCTCGTGACGCCCTTGCCCTTGAGGATCTTGTAGCTCTCGGGCTCCACCGCCTTCATCCGCTCCAGGTCGACGGTGCCGGAGAGGTGGAAGCACGGGGTGCCCTCGCAGTCCTCCATCCCCTGGCGGGCGGACCGGCCGAGGTCCAGCAGCGCCTTGGCGTAGCCGTGGTAGTCGGCGATCCGGTCGCCGAGCGGGGACTTCCGCCAGCTGCTGCCGCTCTTGATGTAGGTGGTGCCGTCGTCGGTCACCACGGTGGTCGGGCCGCTGTCGGCGGCGCCGCTGACGAGGTCGCCGCCGCTCGCGCTCATGGATTCGCTGAGCCGGCCGGAGCGGACGGGCCCGTTGAGGTTGACCCGGCCCTTGGTGACGGCGCTGAGCGGGCCGCCCTCGGTCGTGAAGTCCTGGGTGGCCGCGTACGGCGTCCTCTCCGCCAGCGCGAGCGCCTTCTCCGGGTCGATCACCCCGCCCGCCGTCGTGGCGACGGCGGTGGCGGTGGGCGTTGCGGGGACGGTGGGCGCCGGCGTCGACGTCGGCGTCTCGACGGCGGCGGGGGTCGGCGTGGCGGTCGGCGGGGCGGTCGGCGCGGCCTCGGGCGCGCCCGCGCCGGTCACCGACGCGGACGGCGGGGCGGACGACGACGCGGACGCGGCCGGCGCCGCGTCGTCGTTGCAGCCCACCAGGCCGACGAGGGAGACCGCCGCGGCGGCGACAGCGAGGACAGTGGAACGACGCATGGTCAGGAGAACCCCCCGGTCGAACAAAGAGACGGGGCGCATCCTGACACATCATCTGGTCCGTGGTCGAACCGTTTCCCCTCGGCCGCGGACCACCGCGACGCCCGCGTCCAGGTCGACCCCCGCCCCGGGCGGGGCGCCGGCGTGCTCGTCGTCACGCAGGACCAGCTGAGCCTGGCGCTGCTCGATCTGAACGCGCTTGTTGGCGTTGAAGAACGCGTGCAGTTCCTCGACCGCCGTCATACCGAGGCCGCCCGCCACCCGCCCGGGGCGCGACCTCCTCCGGCGTCCGCTCCGGACCGCCGCCACCGCGAACAGCGCGGTCACCAGCGCCGCCCCCACCAGGGCCACCGTCACCACCACCATGCCCGCCCCAACGAGCGTGCCGCACGCGATCGTTCCGGCCGCCCGCCGCACAGGAAGTCGGACCCGCCGACTTCCTGTGCGGGCCGCCGAACTACGCCACCGGCTCCTCGTCCGCGACCTCCAGGCCGTAGGCGACGACCGCCTGCCGAAGGCCACCCGGATACCCGGCCAGGGCGGGCGTGAAGTCCCAGTCCCCGGCGTCGTCGCGGTCGAAGCGGCCCAGCCGCATCGCGATGTTGGACTCCGCCCCGTCCGCCAGGTGCACGATCGCCGCGTCCTGGTCGGCGCCCGCTTCGAGGATCAGCGCCGGCCCGCCGAACCCGGCCATGGTGGCGTCGGGGTGGTTCTCGGTGTCGGCGGCGGCGATGATGACCAGCCGGTCGGCCTCTGCGGGGAGCGCTTCGAAGTCGACCATCAGGCAGGCGTTGGCGTCGTCGTAGCCGGTGACCAGACGGACGGAACCGTCCGGCGTGGAGGCGTTGTTGTAGAAGACCAGGTGGTCGTCGGAGAGCGCCCGGTTGCCCTGGCAGACCAGGGCGGCGATGTCGTACTCCTCCTCCCCGGTCCAGTGCAGCAGCAGCCGGGACGGCTCGGCGGCCACCTCGATCGCCGGCTGCTGCTCGACCCCGGCACCCGCGGCCTCCTCGTAGGCCGGTGCGAAGATCTCGTGGAACCCGTGGTGCTTCAGCAGACCGACCAGCTCGGCGCCGTTGATCAGCGTGATCGGCTTGCCGGACACGAACTGGTGCGAGCTGGGCCCGAACTTGCTGGTCGTCACCAGCACGGCCTTCGTCGCGGCCCCATCGTGCTGCAGCGTGCCGTAGAGGTCCCGGACGGCCGACGGCGTCACCGTGTCCCGGTACCGCTTGACCTGCACGATCACGTTCCCGCCCCGGAACGGATCGGTGTCGATGCCCCGGACGTCCACCCCGCCGTCCTTCGACCGGGCCGTGAGCTCGACCTTCATGCCCATGGACTCCATCAGCCGGGCTATCAGCCCCTCGAACTCGATCGGGTCCATCTCCAGCAGGAGCTGGAGTTCGCGCACCCGCCGCGCCATCCGGCCGCGGTTGGCGTTGGTGTCGTCACGCAGGTGCCGGAACAGCATGCGCTGCGCACGGCGCTCGGCGGTGTCGGGGCTGCTGAGGCGGTGGAGCTTGCGGCTCCGGGACATAGGTACTCCCTCGAACGCACCCGACCGACAGGTCGTCAGGTGCGTGTCAGAAACGGCGACTTCAGGACGGCTTGGATGTGTCCCCCGCTGGGTAAGTGAGTAGGTTACCGCCGCGCCTAGGCTTTCGGCATGACGACGAACAACAGCGACCTTCTTGTGATGACCACGACCCACGACGACGAGGCGAAGGCCCGCACCCTGGCCGCCGACGTGGTACGGGCCCGGCTCGCGGCCTGCGCGCAGGTGTACCGGATCCGGTCCGTCTACTGGTGGGAGGGCGAGGTCCAGGACGCGGCCGAGTGGCGGATCGACTTCAAGACCCGCGCCGAACTCGCCGACCCCCTGACCGGGTTCATCAGCGAGCACCACGACTACGCCACCCCCGAGGTCGTCGCCGTCCCGGTGGCCACAGGCAGCGCGGCCTACCTGGAGTGGGTGCGGGCGGAGACCGCGAAGCGATGAGCACCCGTTCCCGAGCCGGGTTTCGGCGACTCCTGCGGTTCGGCGCCTATTCCTCCGGAGAGTCCCGCCGGTCGGCGCCGTCCTGCCAGGGGAACGGGGCGAGGTCGGGCTCGACCCGGCCGCTCTTCGCCTGCGCGCCGGCCAGCGTCGCCGGGCGGTAGAAGCGGGTCAGCAGTCGCTTGTCGAGCAGCGCGGGATGGCGGTCGGCGAACGCGGTGACGTCACGTCGTCGGGCAGGTCGCCAAGCGCGTCACGCTCATCAGGTGGCGAAGCCGCCCACGCATGAGCCCTGCAGCACCGAACGGCCCGCCGCTCCGGGTGCGGGGCGGCGGGCCGTCGGCGTTCGGCCGTCAGAACCAGTGCAGGCAGTGCGGGGCGCGGTCGGAGCGGAAGAGGGTGTCGGCGCGGGTGGCGGCTTGCGGGTGGTGGGCGCGGATGTGGCCGGCGCGGATCAGGGTGCTGGGGGTGGTGCCGCCGAGGTAGATGGATCCGAGGTCGCTCACGTCGAGCGAGAGGTCCGGCTCGCGGTCGGTCGGGACGCACTCGGCCTTGCCGTCGCGGACGGTCAGCAGGTAGCGGTTGTGCTCGCCGAGGAACGCGTCCGTCACGTCGAGCACGAGCTCGCCGTCGGCGAACCAGCCGCGTGCGGCCAGGGCGCGCGGGACGTCCAGCAGGCGCACCCAGAGCCAGTCCGTCTCGTCGGCTGCCTCGCCCGCGCGGAAGTCGGCGAGCTGCCAGCGCAGCGGGTGCTCGGTCGGGAGGTGCTTGAACACGATCCTGGTCATCAGGTCGTGCTGGAGCACGTACCGGGCCAGGGCCGTGAAGGCGGTGTCGTCGACGGCTATGGTCTCGTCCACGGTCAGGGTGAGCGTCTTGGTCACATGGTCGTAGTCGCCCCGCGAGTAGCTCGCGTACCCGTCCGGCACGCCGTCGGCGTCGCGGTGGACGGCGACGTAGCGCGGCGCCGGGGCGATGGGCGGCTGCCCCGCCCGCCGGGCCCACCAGCGGTGCGGCCGCGACACCGCGCCGGGCTGCGTGCGCCGGTACCGGTCGTAGACCTCCTCCATGAGGTCGACGCACTCGGCCCGCCGCAGCACCTCGACCGTGCCGGTGTCCGCACCGCCCGCCCGCGGGGCGGCGAGGTCCGAGCGGTGGCGCGGCACCGTCAGCCGCCGGGTGTACGTCGCGGGGCCGTAACCGAACCGGCGGTAGATCACGGCTTCGGAGGCCAGCAGTACGGACAGGAACTCCCCCCGCTCCCGAAGCTCCGCGAGCTGGTACCGCATCATCCCGGTGAGCACGCCCTGGCGCCGATGGGTGGGCAGCACGCCGACGGCGGTCACCCCGGCGACCGGGACGACCGCCTCACCGGGCAGGGTGAGTTCGAGGGAGTACGCGCCGGCCGTGCCGACCGGCTTCCCGTCGTCCGCCACCGCCAGCACGCCCCGGTCCAGCTCCAGAGCCGCCCACCAGACCCCGCCGCCGTCCTCGGCCGGTGTGTCCGGGGCCAGCCCGAACGGGACGAGAAGGGTTTCGACGAAGACGTCACGGTCCTGCTCAGTGGTGGAACGGATCTCCATGGGTACAGCGGCCTCCCCTGGTCACGGCACCACCGCACGTGGCGCCCGCCACAGTGCAACTCCCCCGGACGTCCAGGTCAAGCGATTTTCGCCGCCGTCCCGGGCCTCCTCACGCGTGGCGGAGGGCCGGGCGGGTGAGGAGGCCGAGGAGGGTGCCGAGGGCGAGGCCGAGCAGGGAGTCGAGGACGTTCTGGGCATCGCAGGCACGACCGAGGGCGGGCACGGCGAACTGGGCGCCCTCCAGGGCGAAGGGGAGGACAGCGCCGCCGAGGAGCACGGCGGCGGCCCGGCGGCGGGAGCCGGCCAGGGCGGCGGCCAGGCCGATCGGGGCGAACATCAGGAGGTCGAGGTCGGCCCGCCGGGAGGTGAACCACTCCCCCGGCGGCCGCAGGTGGAGGCCGTCGAACGAGCAGTGGCGGACGACGCCCGACCACGAGAGGTCCTGCCAGAACGGGCCCGGGTGCTCGGGGAACAGGGTCAGCGTGGCCACCCCGCCGAGGGCGAGCAGCAGGAGGAACCCCACCGCCCAGTGCGTGCGCAGCAGCCGCCCGACCGGACGGTTCAGCAACGCCGCCGGCACCAGGGAGGCGAGCAGCCCGGGCCAGAACATCGGCAGCCCGTTCAACACGGTTTTGATCACGCCCGCACGGACGCCGCCGACGCCCGCGCGGTTCTTCCCGGGGCGGTGTTCGCCTTCGATCGATCCTCGAACTGACGCCCTGTTAGAGTCGGTTGGAGTTCCGACCGAGGGGGTCACCCGGTGAAGTCCCGTCCGATCGCGGTTGTGGTGGGCGTCGCCGCCACCATGCTGGTCGCCGTTGCGTTCCGGCCGACGGGGAGCCTGCCGAAGCCGCCCGAGCCCGGCGGGCCGCGCGATGCCTACGCGCCTTCCGCCATGCCCTCCGCGCCCGGGGCGGAGGACAGCTCCGCCGCCTTCACCCGGTGGGTCGAACAGCACGGCACCGAGGAGCAGCGGGCGGCCGTCCTGGGCCACGTCACCCGGCTCGACCGGGCCGTGAAGCAGGACGACCACGTCAACACCTACCTCGCCACCGACTTCCCCGACAACGTCGACGCCCGGACCCGCACCATCATCCGCGCCTATCTGACGTGGGCCGGGCCGAACGAGCCGGGCCGGATGCTCGTCCTCTACAACGCCGCCGGCGAGGTGATGGGCGCGATCCGCGTCGCCGACTGGAGCTGACCCGCGCCCGGAACCGTCAGGCGACCCGCTCGCCGCTCCGCCCGCCCGCCATGGCGTCCCGCACCCCGCGCGAGAGGCGCTCGGCCACCACGGCGACGAAGGCGCGCGGGCGGCGCGGCGCGAGGTGGGCGCCGATCCGGTTGGCGAGGCCGGGGACGACGTAGGAGCGGTCGGCGTCCAGCGCCCTCAGCGCGGCCCGGACGACCGGCTCCGCCGTGGTGAACGCCCCCGTCACGGCGGCCTTCCGGGTGCCGATGACGTCGAAGAACCCGGTCTCCACCGGCCCAGGGCACAGGGCCAGGACGCGGATGCCGCGCCGTCGGTACTCCTGGCGCAGCGCGAGGCTGAAGTTGAGCACGAAGCTCTTCGACGAGCCGTAGACGGCGAAGTACGGGGTCGGCTGGAAGCCCGCCGTGGACGCCACGTTGAGCACCGTGCCGCGGCCGCGCGCGAGCATGCCGGGCAGCAGTTCATGGGTGAGGCCGACGAGCGCGACGACGTTGACCATCAGCTGCTCGTGGTCGCGCCGCGGGTCGATCGTGTCGAACGAACCGCAGGTGCCGAAGCCGGCGTTGTTGACCAGCAGGTCCACCGTCAGGCCGCGCTCGGCGAGCTCGGCGCCGATCCGGTGGGCGGCGCCGGGCTCGGAGAGGTCCTGGACGAGGACGTGGGCGGTGACGCCGTGGGCCTTGCCGAGGCGCTCGGCGAGGTCGTGCAGGCGGTCGGCGGAGCGGGCGACCAGGACGAGGTCGTGGCCGCGCGCGGCGAGCTGGGCGGCGAACTCGGCGCCGAGGCCGGAGGAGGCGCCGGTGATCAGAGCAGTGGTGGCCGTACGCACGGTGGTGCTCCTTGTCTCATGATGTGTGACACGAGAGTATCGGATAACCGCAGAGATGCGACACTGCTGTTTCAGATAAAGGGCGACCCGTTCCCCCGCTGTACCGTTCCCCGGGTACGTCAGAGCTGGAGGCACACGATGAGCAACACGCCCGGGCGCCCACTGCGCGCCGACGCCGAGCGCAGCATCCGCGCGATCCTCGCGGCGGCGGAACGCGTCCTCGCCGAGACCCCGGGCGCCTCCATGGAGCAGATCGCGGAGGCCGCCGGCGTCACCCGGACCACCGTCCACCGCCGGTTCGCCAACCGGCAGGCGCTGGTCGACGCACTCACCGCCGAGGCCGCCGCCAAGCTCGCCGAGGCCATCGAGGACGGCCGCCCGGAGACCGCCCCGCCGCTGGTCGCGCTGCACCGGGCGACGGCCAACGTGCTGCGGGTGAAGGCCGCCTGGGGCTTCGCCCTCGGCCCGGCGGTCACCCACAGCGAGCAGGCCGTGCGGACGCACGACGAGATCGCCCGCCGCTGCCGCGAACTGCTCGGCCGGATCCGGGAACAGGGCGCCATCGCCGCGGACGCCGACCTGGAGTGGGTGCGCCGGGTCTTCTACGCACTCATCGGCGAGGCCCTGCACGGCGACCCGGGCGCGGCGCCGGCCGACGCCGATCCCGACGCGCTGGCGGCCCGGATCGTGGACACCCTGCTGCACGGCGTGGGCCCGCGCCCCGCACGCTGAGCCGCCCGGCGGCGCGCCCGCCCCGCGCGCCCGCCGGTCCGCCCCGCCGGGCCGGGGCCGACCGGGCGCCACCGCCCCAACTCCCCCATTTCACCTGACAATCATCCATCTCACTCGATCGAGGGAACTATCGCCCCTGTCCCCACTTTTGCGGCCTGATGGGGCAACATCAGCACGTCCGCGCCCGAACGACCTCCGTCCGGGCGGCAGAACCCGGCCCCTGGGACCAGCCCGTGACTACCTCCGCCCCCGTGTGGGACTGCCCCTTCAACCACACCGACGGCCTGGAGTTCGACCCCCTGCTCAAGCGCCTGCTGACCGAGGAGCCGATCGCCAGGATCCGTCTGCCGCACGGCGAGGGCGAGGCCTGGCTCGCCACCCGCTACGAGGATGTCCGGGTGGTCACCACCGACCGCCGGTTCAGCCGCGCCGCGGGCATCGGCCGCGACCTGCCCCGGATGACGCCCGCGCCGATCGCGCAGGTCGAGTCGATCAACCTGATGGACCCGCCGGCCCACAACCGGCTCCGCCGCCTGGTCGCCCAGGGCTTCACCAACCGCCAGGTGGAGCGGATGCGCCCGCACATCCAGCGCGTCGTCGACGGCTACTTCGACGAGATGGAGGAGCACGGCGCCCCCGCCGACCTCGTCCACCACCTCTCCGCCCGGCTGCCGCTCACCACCATCTGCGAGCTGCTCGACATCCCCGCCGAGGACCGCGCCGAACTCCGCGGCCACGCCGTCGCGATGATGTCCATGGGCCCCGGCAGCGGCGCCGGCCAGGTCAACGCCAAGGCCGCCCTGCGCGCCTACTTCTCCGAGCTCACCGCCGCCCGCCGCCGCTCCCCCGGCGAGGACCTCATCAGCGCGCTCGCCACCGCCCGCGACGGCGACGAGCTGCTGGACGACGACGAACTCGCCGTCATGGCCATGGTCCTGCTGGTCACCGGCCACGACACCAGCACCTACGAGCTCTCCAACATCACCTACACCCTGCTCACCCACCCCGAGCAGCTGGCCAAGCTGCGCGCGCAGCCCGACCTGCTGCCGCGCGCCCTGGAGGAGCTGCTGCGCTTCATCCCGTTCCGCCAGGGCGTGGGCATCGCCCGGGTCGCCACCGAGGACGTCGAGCTCGGCGGCGTGCTGATCAAGGCCGGCGAGCCGGTGCACGTCTCCTACCTGGCCGCCAACCGCGACCCCGCGATGTACGAGCGGCCCGACGAGCTGGACCTCGACCGCGGCGCGCCCACCCATATGACCTTCGGCTACGGCACCCACCACTGCCTCGGCTCCCACCTGGCCCGGATGGAGCTCCAGGTGGCCATCGGCACCCTGCTGAACCGGTTCCCCGGGCTGCGGCTCGCCGTACCGCCCGCCGAGCTGGACTGGCAGACCGGCTCGATCTGGCGCTACCCGCGGACCCTGCCGATCGCCTGGTGACCACCGCCGGTGACCGCGCCGCGGTGACCTCCCCGCCGTACCCGGCCGCGTCCATCGGCCACTTGCCCGTTCGGAGACCTCCCCCATGGCCACACTCTGCCGACCCGCCATCGCCGTGCCCGAGCACGTCATCACGCTCGACCAGACCCTCGACCTGGCCCGCACCCTGCACGCCGACCACCCGCAACTCGGCCTCGCACTGCGGCTGATCGAGAACACCGGGGTACGGACCAGGCACCTGGTCCAGCCCATCGAGGAGACCCTGCAGCACCCGGGCTTCACCGCCCGCAACGCCATCTACGAGCGGGAGGCCAAGCGCCGCGTGCCCGAGGTGGTCCAGCGCGCCCTCGACCACGCCGAACTCACCGCCCGGGACGTCGACCTCATCCTCTACGTGTCCTGCACCGGCTTCATGATGCCCTCGCTGACCGCGTGGCTGATCAACGCCATGGGGTTCCGCTCCGACACCCGGCAGCTGCCGATCGCCCAGCTCGGCTGCGCGGCCGGCGGCGCCGCCGTCAACCGGGCGCACGACTTCTGCCGCGCCTACCCCGGCGCCAACGTGCTCATCGTGGCCTGCGAGTTCTGCTCGCTCTGCTACCAGCCCACCGACATCGGGGTCGGCTCGCTGCTCTCCAACGGCCTGTTCGGCGACGCGATCGCCGCCGTCGTGCTGCGCGGCCGCGGCGGCACCGGCGTCCACCTGGAGCGCAACGGCTCGCATCTGGTGCCGGACACCGAGAACTGGATCTCCTACGGGGTCAAGGACACCGGCTTCCACTTCCAGCTCGACAAGCGCGTCCCCGGCACCATGGAGATGCTCGCCCCCGCCCTGCGCGCGCTGGCCGTCGAGCACGCCTGGAACGTCTCCGGCCTCGGCTTCTACATCGTGCACGCGGGCGGCCCGCGGATCCTGGACGACCTCTGCCGCTTCCTCAACCTGGAGCCGGCCGCGTTCCGCTTCTCCCGGGCCACGCTCACCGAGCGCGGCAACATCGCCAGCGCCGTGGTCTTCGACGCGCTGGCCCGGATGTTCGACGAGGGCGGGGTCGAGGACGGCACCCAGGGACTCATCGCGGGCTTCGGCCCGGGCATCACCGCCGAGATCTCGCTGGGCAGTTGGGTCGGAAGGCCGCTGGAGACGGTGGCCGCGCGCATTCCGCGCGCGATCGACACCTCGGAGTTGACGATCGCTCACCAGACCGCCCCCCTGCCGCGTCCGGCCGGGACTACGATCACCGAATGACCGATACCACGGGTACCACCGGCACCACCGACAGCACCACCGCCGAGGGGGCCACCGGGTCACCGAACGGCGCCGGAGCCCCGTCGATCCCAAGACCGGCCGGCCCCGCCGAGGCCGAGCGGAACGAGGCCGGCCGGAACGACGCCGAGCAGGCCGCCGTCCACCGGGCCGAGGCCGGCCGGGCCGCGGAGCTGGCCGCGCTCTTCCCCACCCTGCACGCCCCGCAGTACTGGGACTGGGGCCGCTACGACGCCCAGTTCTCCACCGTCCTGCCGCCGGACGAGCTGGTCACCAACATCCACCTGGTGGGGTTCACCGACGGTGGCCGGGTGGTGCTCTGCCGCGACGAGCGCGACCACTGGTTCCTGCCCGGCGGCACCCGCGAGAGCGGCGAGTCGGTGGCCTCCTGCCTGGTCCGCGAGCTGCGCGAGGAGGCCGGCGCCCGGCTGCTGGGCGAGCCGGTCTGGCTGGGCGCGCACCGCTGCGTGACCGACGACCCGGTGCCCTACCGGCCGTGGCAGCCGCACCCCGAGAAGGCCTGGCTCTGGGGCTGGGCCGAGGTCGCGGTGGACTCCGTCCCGACCAACCCGGACGACGGCGAGCAGGTCGTCGAGGTCCGCGCGACGGACCCGGCCGAGGCGCAGCGGCTGCTGCTGAGCGGCCGCGAGGCGTGGTGGGGCGAGCTGATCGAGCTGGCGGTCGAGCTGCGGTCGCGTCCGCGCTGATCCGCGATTGTTCCCGCCACCTCGGGAGAACACCGGGGGACCGCCGGAAGACCACCGGAATGGCGCAGCAGCGGGCCGCGATGTCCGATGTCCGGTGATATGACTCGAAGGGACTCGGGTCCCTCTCGGGCCCGCACCGACGGGAGCCGTCATGGACAACTACCCGCTGCTCAACATCTTCTGGACGATGCTGGAGCTGTTCCTCTGGATCCTCTGGTTCTTCCTGCTGTTCAAGATCATCACGGACATCTTCCGCAGCCACGACATGGGCGGCTGGGCCAAGGCCGGCTGGATGCTCCTGGTGATCCTGCTCCCGCTGATCGGCGTGCTGGTCTACGTCATCGTGCGCGGCAAGAGCATGGGCCAACGCGACCTCGAACAGGCACAGAGGGCGGACGCCGCGTTCAAGGCGTACATCCGCGACGCGGCGGGCCCGGCGCCGGGGACCGAGCCCGCGGAGGGGGCGCCCGCCCGGAGCCACGTCGACGACCTGGCCAGACTGGCCGACCTCAAGGCCAGCGGGGCGATCTCCGAGGAGGAGTACCAGAAGGCCAAGGACAAGCTGCTGGTCTGACGCCGGCCGGCGCGGCGGCAGCGGTGGAGCAGGAGCGGTGGTGGCCGGTGGACGGGTGTCCACCGG